>NZ_JBHXDC010000003.1:0-393653 GCF_042725135.1 Streptomyces sp. NPDC060366
TCCTCCGCCTTGCGCTCGCACGCACCAACGCGGACATCAGCCGCCGGCGCGGCGGGCGCTCCCTGATCCGGCCTGATCCAAACGACAGGCCCTAGCCGACCTCGGCGGTGTCCGCGTCGGCGCGGGCGTCGCCGTACTTGGCCACGTACTCCCGCGCGATCCTCAACCCCTCGTAGTGCAGGGCCTCTCCGGCGGCCAGCACCCGTGGCAGCAGTTCGCGCTCGGTCGTCACCGCCCGGAAGGCGAGCGCCACCGTCACGTCGTGGTCCGGCCGGTGCACGATCTCGATCGCGTCGCCCGCGCGGATCTCGCCGGGCACGACGACCCGGAAGTACGCGCCGGTGACGCCCTGCTGGGTGAACCGCCTGACCCAGCCCTTCTCACCGAGAAAGCCCGCGAACGTACGGCACGGGATCCGGCCGCTCGTCGCCTCCAGCACCAGATCCGGGCCGACCCGCCAACGCTCCCCGATCTTCGTCCCGTTCAGATCGATCCCCGACGTCGTGAGGTTCTCGCCGAAGCCGCCGTTGGCGAGCGGACGCCCCAACTCCCGCTCCCAGAAGTCCAGATCCTCCCGCGCGTACGCGTACACCGCCTGGTCGCTGCCACCGTGATGGCGCAGATTGCAGACCGTGTCCCCCACGACCCCGCTGGCGCCGGTGCCCTTCCGGCCGGGATCGCGCACCAGGACCGGGCCGTCCACCGGCCTCTTGTCGATGCCGGTCGCGCCGCCCGGCGCGTCCGTGTACCCGACGGCCTCGGGCCGCCCCACATTCACGGTCAGAAGCTTCATGACCGGCACGCTAACCCCCGCCCCCGCGTTGCGCCTCTCAAATGTTCCGCCCCTAATTTCTCGATATCTCCAAGTTTCCCTTATGTTTGAGGCGTGATCGAAGCCCGTCACCTCCGTGTCCTGCGTGCCGTCGCCGCCACCGGCTCGTTCTCCGCCGCCGCGCGCGAGCTGGGGTGCACCCAGCCGGCCGTCAGCCAGCAGATGAAGGTCCTCGAAGCGTCGGTCGGCACGACCCTGCTGATCAGAACCGGCCGCACGATGCGCCTCACCCAGGCCGGCGAAGCGCTCGTACGCCACGCGACGGGCATCCTGTCGGGGCTCACGGCCGCCGAGGAGGAGGTCGCGGCCATCGCGGGCCTGCGCGCCGGGCGGGTGCGGCTGGTCTCGTTCCCCAGCGGCAGCTCCACCCTGGTCCCCACCGCACTGGCCGCCCTGCGCGACGCCCACCCGGGCACCCGAGTCTCGCTCGTCGACGCCGAACCGCCCCGCTCCGTCGAGATGCTGCGCGACGGCGACTGCGACCTGGCGCTCGCCTTCCGCTACGACTCCACCGGCGGCGCCGAGGAGTGGGACGACCTGGTCGTACGACCGCTGCTCACCGACCGGCTGGTGGGACTGCTCCCCGAGGGCCACCGGCTGGCCGGGGCCGGCACCGTCGCGATCGGGGACCTGGCCGACGAGGCGTGGATCGCGGGCTGCCCGCGCTGCCGTCACCAACTGGTGGACGCCTGCGAGAAGGCCGGCTTCACCCCTCGTATCGACTTCGCCACGGACGACTACCCGGCCGTGATCGGCCTGGTGGGGGCGGGGCTCGGGGTCGCCTTCCTGCCGGAGCTGGCCCTGGAGTCGGTGCTGCCGAAGGGCGCTCGTACGGTCACCGTCGAGCCCGCCGTCCGGCGCGACATCGTCGCGCTCACCCTGCCCGATCTGGCGCAGGTCCCCGCCGTGGCGGCGACTCTGGACCAGTTGGAGCGGGCCGCGTCACGCTGACGCGGCCCCTTCCGGCGGCGATCCCGCCGAGATCCGCCAGGGTCCTGCGAACCTGCGAAGCTCCCGCGAGGAGTGCAGGAACGTTTCTGCATCGTTTTGTGTCGCGGGTCAGGCGCGACCCGACCCGTTCGCCCCCGAGGTCGCGATCAGCCGGGTGCGTGCGCGCCCCATCAGCTCCTCGCGTTCGTCCTCCGTCAGCCCGCCCCACACGCCGTACGGCTCCCGCACCGCCATGGCGTGGGCCGCGCACTGCGCGCGTACCGGGCATCTCATGCAGACCTCCTTGGCCGAGGTTTCGCGGGCGCTGCGTGCCGCGCCCCGTTCTCCCTCCGGGTGAAAGAACAGCGAGCTGTCGACGCCACGACAGGCGGCGAGGAGCTGCCAGTCCCACAGATCTGCGTTCGGTCCGGGAAGTCGGGAGAAATCTGCCATTGCTCATGTCCCCTTGAATCCGTGGAGGCGGATACGGGCCGCTAAGCCCTGTCTTCCTGGTCAGGCCCAGGGCCTGAGAGCGCCCTGGCGCGCCGGATACGAGCCCGACGTGCTGAACACGTCGTGCCCACGACCGTACATCTCCTGTGTAAGTAGATGTAAATATGACTCATTGCGAATCTAGCCACAGACACCAAAAAAGGGGAAGAAATGGCGCTAAATGGGGCATAGCTCAGAGTGATCGAGACATGACCTGCGAGGCTCTGCTCTGTGTGCGCGTCCTCACGTAGAGTGCCGAAGGCGATTCCGGACCCGTAACTCTTTCGAGTGACCGTCGTTGAGTGGTCGAGGCGGTTGAAGGAACAGGCGATCGGGCACATGTCCGATGGCGTCAATCGCACAGGTGACCACATGTACTCAGCCTGGAGGCTCAACGTGACGCGCATCAGCTGCGGAGGGCGGCCATGACATCCGTCCTCGTCTGCGACGACTCCCCGCTTGCCCGAGAGGCGCTGCGCCGCGCGGTTGCGACCGTGCCCGGTGTCGAGCGCGTGACGACCGCGGCCAACGGTGAGGAAGTCCTCCGCCGCTGGGGCGCCGACCGCTCGGACCTGATTCTGATGGACGTACGCATGCCCGGTCTGGGCGGCGTCGAGACCGTCCGCCGGCTGCTGTCCGCCGATCCGGGCGCCCGGATCATCATGCTCACCGTCGCCGAGGACCTGGACGGTGTCGCGCTCGCGGTCGCCGCGGGTGCCCGCGGCTATCTGCACAAGGACGCGTCCCGCGCGGAGTTGCGCGCGACGGTCACCCAGGCGCTCGCCGACCCGACGTGGCGGCTCGCCCCGCGCCGGCTCAGGTCGGCCGAGATGGGCGCCGCGCCCACGCTCACGGCGCGCGAGATCCAGGTCCTCGAAGGCATGAGCCACGGCCGGTCCAACGCGGAGATCGGGCGCGAGCTCTTCCTCTCGGAGGACACGGTCAAGACGCACGCCCGCCGGCTGTTCAAAAAGCTCGGCGCCTCGGACCGCGCGCACGCCGTGGCTCTCGGATTCCGCTGGGGCCTGGTCCGCTAGGTCCTGTCGCCGGCCGGGCCCCAAGGTGCCTGGTCGCAGCGGTACGGACAGCTCGTCCGGAGAGTCGCGGAACCCCGTCCGCCGTGCGGTGGGCGGGGCGGCGGAGAGGGCTATCGGTGCCCGTACGCCACAGTTTCCCGCCCGATGCCGCATCCTTGAGTTGTGGAGTTCCTCGGGGACGAGTCGGGCGAGCGGAAGGGGAGGGCGCAGGAGATGGGTTCCTCCGCACCTACTCATAACGCTTCGGTGCACAACTACGAACGCGGTGCCACGGATCCGCAGCGGCCGAGGCACCATGGTCCGATGCGCGATGACGAGACGACGGTGATCGGTGCGCTCGTTCACCGTGCCGTCGAGGGGGACGGGCGGGCAACGCACGATCTCCTGGCTCATGTGCATCCTCTCGCGCTGCGCTACTGCCGCACCCGGCTGAACCGACTGCCCGGTGACGCCCGGCACTTCGTGGAGGACCTCGCGCAGGAGGTCTGCGTCGCCGTGCTGATGGCGCTGCCGCGCTACAAGGACACCGGCAGGCCCTTCGAGGCTTTCGTCTTCGCCATCGCCGCGCACAAGGTCGCCGATCTCCAGCGGGCCGCCATGCGGCACCCGGGGTCGACGGCGGTGCCCTCGGACGAGATGCCCGAGCGGCCCGACGACTCCCTCGGTCCGGAGGAGCGCGCGCTGCTCAGCAGCGACGCCGAGTGGGCGAAGAAGCTCCTCGCCAACCTCCCGGACAATCAGCGCGAGCTGCTCGTGCTGCGGGTCGCCGTGGGGCTGACCGCCGAGGAGACCGGCCAGATGCTGGGGATGTCGCCGGGCGCCGTACGGGTCGCACAGCACCGCGCGCTCAGCAGACTGCGGGCGCTGGCCGAGCAGTAGAAGGCGGCCTGCGGGACCTGATCACGGCGACCGTGCAACCTGATCATGGTGGCCGTGGAATGAGACCCCCGCGGCGCCCGTTAGCATGGACATCCGCACCGATCAAGGCCATCTGGGGAAGGTGTCATGACTGCAAACGTCGACGGAGTGCCCGAGAAGTTCGCGACGCTCGGGCTGACATACGACGACGTGCTGCTGCTGCCGGGCGCCTCGGAGGTGCTGCCCAACCAGGTCGACACCGCGTCCCAGGTCTCCCGGAACGTGCGCGTGAACATCCCGCTGCTCTCGGCGGCGATGGACAAGGTCACCGAGGCGCGCATGGCCATCGCGATGGCCCGCCAGGGCGGTGTCGGTGTGCTGCACCGCAACCTCTCCATCGCAGACCAGGCCAACCAGGTCGACCTCGTGAAGCGCTCCGAGTCCGGCATGGTCAGCGACCCGATCACGGTCCACCCGGACGCCACGCTCGGCGAGGCGGACCAGCTCTGCGCCAAGTTCCGCATCAGCGGCGTCCCGGTCACCGACCGCTCGGGCAAGCTCCTCGGCATCGTCACCAACCGTGACATGGCCTTCGAGTCGGACCGCTCGCGCCAGGTGCGCGAGGTCATGACGCCGATGCCGCTGGTCACCGGCAAGGTCGGTATCTCCGGCGTGGACGCCATGGAGCTGCTGCGCCGCCACAAGATCGAGAAGCTGCCGCTGGTCGACGACGCGGGCATCCTCAAGGGCCTCATCACGGTCAAGGACTTCGTCAAGGCGGAGAAGTACCCGAACGCCGCCAAGGACGCCGAGGGCCGGCTGCTCGTCGGCGCCGCCGTGGGAGCGAGCCAGGAGGCGCTGGACCGCGCCCAGGCGCTGGCCGAGGCCGGGGTCGACTTCCTCGTCGTCGACACCTCGCACGGCCACAACAGCAACGCGCTCAGCTGGATGTCCAAGATCAAGTCGAGCGTCGCCGTGGATGTCATCGGCGGCAACATCGCCACCAGTGACGGCGCCAAGGCGCTCATCGACGCCGGTGTCGACGGCGTCAAGGTGGGTGTCGGCCCCGGCTCCATCTGCACCACGCGCGTGGTGGCCGGTATCGGCGTCCCGCAGGTCACGGCGATCTACGAGGCGGCGACCGTCTGTATCGCCGCCGGGGTCCCGGTCATCGGCGACGGCGGCCTCCAGTACTCGGGCGACATCGGCAAGGCGCTCGCCGCCGGCGCCAGCACCGTCATGCTCGGCAGCCTGCTCGCCGGGTGCGAGGAGTCCCCGGGCGAGCTCCAGTTCATCAACGGCAAGCAGTTCAAGTCGTACCGCGGCATGGGCTCGCTCGGCGCGATGCAGTCGCGTGGCCAGGCCCGCTCGTACTCCAAGGACCGCTACTTCCAGTCGGACGTCTCCTCGGACGACAAGCTCGTGCCCGAGGGCATCGAGGGCCAGGTGCCCTACCGGGGCCCGCTCGGCGCCGTACTGCACCAGCTGATCGGTGGGCTGCGGCAGACGATGGGCTATGTGGGCGCGGCCTCCATCGACGAGATGGAGCGCAAGGGACGGTTCGTCCGGATCACCGCGGCCGGTCTCAAGGAGAGCCACCCGCACGACATCCAGATGACGGTCGAGGCACCGAACTACAACCAGCACTGAACCCCTCCCGATGCCGCCGGTGGCCACTCACCGGCGGCTTCGGTGTGTCGGGGATACTGGGACGGCTGACGCAAGAGGAAAGGCCCCACATCGTGACTGAGATCGAGATCGGCCGCGGCAAGCGCGGACGCCGCGCGTACGCCTTCGACGACATCGCCGTCGTCCCCAGCCGGCGCACCCGCGACCCGAAGGAGGTCTCGATCGCCTGGCAGATCGACGCCTACCGCTTCGAGCTGCCGTTCCTGGCCGCCCCCATGGACTCCGTGGTCTCGCCGAGCACCGCGATCCGCATCGGCGAGCTCGGTGGTCTCGGTGTGCTCAACCTCGAAGGTCTGTGGACCCGTTACGAGGATCCGCAGCCGCTGCTGGACGAGATCGCCGAGCTGGACGAGGCGACCGCCAACCGCAGGCTCCAGGAGATCTACGCCGCGCCGATCCAGGAGGAGCTGATCGGGCGGCGCATCAAGGAGGTGCGCGACTCGGGCGTGGTCACGGCCGCCGCGCTCTCGCCGCAGCGCACCGCGCAGTTCTCCAAGGCCGTCGTGGACGCCGGGGTGGACATCTTCGTCATCCGCGGGACGACGGTCTCCGCCGAGCACGTCTCGGGCGCGGCCGAGCCGCTGAACCTGAAGCAGTTCATCTACGAGCTGGACGTCCCGGTCATCGTCGGCGGCTGCGCCACGTACACCGCTTCGCTGCACCTGATGCGCACCGGCGCCGCCGGTGTGCTGGTGGGCTTCGGCGGCGGGGCCGCGCACACCACCCGTAACGTGCTGGGCATCCAGGTCCCGATGGCGACCGCGGTCGCCGACGTGGCCGCCGCCCGGCGCGACTACATGGACGAGTCCGGCGGCCGGTACGTGCACGTGATCGCGGACGGCGGTGTCGGCTGGTCCGGCGACCTGCCCAAGGCCGTGGCCTGCGGGGCCGACGCGGTGATGATGGGCTCCCCGCTGGCGCGGGCGAGCGACGCGCCGGGCAAGGGGCACCACTGGGGCATGGAGGCCGTCCACGAGGACGTGCCGCGCGGCAAGCTGGTGGACCTGGGCATCGTCGGGACGACCGAGGAGGTCCTGACCGGCCCCTCGCACAGCCCGGACGGTTCGATGAACTTCTTCGGCGCGCTCAAGAGGGCGATGGCGACGACCGGTTACAGCGAGCTCAAGGAGTTCCAGCGCGTCGAGGTGACGGTCGCGGACTCGCAGCACAGCCGCTGAGGCAGACGAGGGTGCCCCGGACCGTGCGCGGTCCGGGGCACTGTCCTGTCCCGGGGCGGCGCGCCTCCCGCGGACATGCCCCAGGGCCTGTCCCGCGAAGTTCCGCCGGACAGGCCCTGGTTGAGGGTCAGGCCTTCTTGGCGCCCGAGAAGGCCGCGAAGGCGGCGAGGGCGAAGAAGAGGAACGTCATCGCCTCCTTGCCCGCGTTCCACGCGTCCGTCAGCAGGCTGAAGTGGTCGAACAGCATCTCCGTCGTCGACAGGCCCAGCTCCTCCGCACCGATGATCGCGATGCCGAAGATCTGGCCCAGGTAGACGGCGGCGAGCGCGAACACGGCGCTGACCACGGCGAGGATCGGGTTGCGTCCGCCGACCTTGCCCGCGACCAGACCGATGACGAAGCCGACGCCGATGGCGGCGAAACCGATCTCGCTCTCGATGGCGCCGGCGATTCCGCCGTAGATGGCGGCGGCGGCGATCGCGGTACCGGCCGCGGCCGCCAGACCGAGGCCCACGTTGTCGCGGACCGGCGGGGCCGGGGCGAACGGGTTGCCGGGGCCGGGCGGGACGGGGCCGCCGGCGAACGGGTTTCCGGGCGGCGGAACAGACTGGCTCATGTGAAGAATCCCCCAAGGAAAGCTCGCACCGTTGTGCGAGCGCCCTGGACCATAGCAGTCCGCTACGACAGCGCCGTAGGCAATTCCCCGGCGGTGGAGGGCGGGTACGCGGTGGGGGAGGGCCGGGGCGTCACCGCCTCAGAGACGGTACGCCGCGCCCGCCGGGCTCGCTCCCCTGGTGTCGAGCAGCAACTGCGCCTTCACGGCGAGACCTTGGAGGTCGTACGTGCGGTGGTGCTGGAGGAGCACCGTCAGATCCGCCTGCGCCGCGGCCTCGTAAAGAGAGTCGGCGCGCGGGACCGGCAGATCGCGTACGCGCCAGTCGAGGACGTACGGGTCCTGGTAGCTGACGGTCGCGCCGAGGTCCATCAGCCGGCAGGCGATCTCGGTGGCCGGCGAGCTCTCCTGGTCGGCGTGGTCCGGCTTGTAGGTGACGCCGAGCAGCAGGACGCGGGCGCCGCGGGCGGACTTGCCGTGCTCGTTGAGGAGCGTGGCGCAGCGCTGGATCACGTACTGCGGCATACGGCCGTTGATCTCCTGGGCGAGACCGACCATCCGCAGCGGGTGGCCCGGTGTGCGGCCCGCGTGCGGGAGGTAGCTGGGGTCCATCGGGACCCCGTGGCCGCCGACGCCGGGGCCGGGGCGGAAGGCCTGGAAGCCGAACGGCTTGGTCTCGGCGCACCGGATGACGTCCCAGAGGTCGACGCCGAGGTCGTGGCAGAGCACGGCCATCTCGTTGACCAGAGCGATGTTGACGTGCCTGAAGTTGGTTTCGAGGAGCTTGACGGTCTCGGCCTCGCGCGGTCCGCGCGCGCGGACGACCTTGTCGGTGAGACGTCCGTAGAAGGCGGCGGCCGATTCGGTGCAGGCGGGGGTGAGTCCGCCGATCACCTTGGGGGTGTTCGCGTGGCCGTGGGTCCGGCGGCCGGGGTCGAGGCGGCCGGGGGAGTAGGCCAGGTGGAAGTCGCGTCCGGCGCGCAGGCCCGAGCCCTCTTCCAGGATGGTGCGCAGGAACCCCTCCGTGGTGCCGGGGCCCGCCGGTGATTCGAGCAGCACGGTGGTGTGCGGGCGCAGCCGGGCGGCCAGGGCGCGCGCGGCCTCGCCGACGGCGCTGAGGTCGAGCGTGCGGTCGGGTCCGAGCGGGGTGGGCGCGCAGATGACGGCGGTACGGACCCGGCCGAGCTCGGTCGGGTCGGTGGTGGGCCGGAAGCCGCCGGAGAGCATGCGGCGGACGTCGGAGGGGGTGAGTGAGCCGTCGACGGGGGTACGGCCCGCGGCCAGTTCGGCGACGGGGCGTGGATCGGTGTCGTAGCCGATGGTCTCGATGCCGGCGGCCACGGCGGCCTGGGCGAGGGGCAGGCCGAGATGGCCGAGTCCGATGACGGCGAGGTCTGCGGGCATGTGGGCCGTCCTTTCCCATAACCGGAGGAGACAAGGAGCGCAACCCGTGTGGACAGAACGAGCGAGCGCAATGTCAGACTAGGCGTAAATATGACCGATATGCGTCATTGCATGGCCTGACATGGCGGGGCATATCGGCGAATTTCTTGGGCCTGATCCGATCTTCAGCCGGCGTTGTCCACAGCCGGTGGCTGAAGTCGGTGAGTCCGGACAGAATCGAAGAGCCCGAACAACACGGGGGGCGACGGGAGGTAGCGGTGAGGACAGCGACACTGGGACCGGAGGAGCGCGCCACGGCTCTGGCAGGGATGGCCGAGCGTGAACTGGACGTGTTGGTCGTGGGCGCGGGTGTGGTCGGCGCCGGGACCGCGCTCGACGCCGTGACCCGCGGGCTCGCGACCGGGCTCGTGGAGGCGCGCGACTGGGCTTCGGGCACATCGAGCCGGTCGAGCAAGCTGATCCACGGCGGACTGCGCTATCTGGAGATGCTCGACTTCGGGCTCGTCAGGGAGGCGCTCAAGGAGCGCGGACTGCTGCTGGAGCGGCTGGCCCCGCATCTGGTGAAGCCGGTGCCGTTCCTCTATCCGTTGCAGCACAAGGGTTGGGAGCGGCTCTACGCGGGATCGGGCGTCGCGCTGTACGACGCGATGTCGTTCTCGTCGGGCCACGGCCGGGGCCTGCCGACGCACCGGCACCTCTCCCGCCGGCACGCGCTGCGCGTCGCGCCCGCGCTCAAGAAGGACGCCCTGGTCGGCGCGTTGCAGTACTACGACGCGCAGATGGACGACGCGCGCTACGTGGCCACTTTGGTGCGTACGGCGGCGAGCTACGGGGCCCATGTCGCCAGCAGGGCCCGTGTGGTCGGCTTCCTGCGGGAGGGCGAGCGGGTCGTCGGAGCCCGCGTGCGGGACGTGGACGGCGGCGGTGAGTACGAGATCCGGGCGAAGCAGATCGTCAACGCGACAGGCGTGTGGACGGACGACACCCAGGCGCTGATAGGCGAGCGCGGACAGTTCCACGTCCGGGCGTCCAAGGGCATCCATCTGGTCGTCCCCAAGGACCGCATCCACTCCTCGACCGGACTGATCCTGCGGACCGAGAAGTCGGTGCTCTTCGTCATCCCCTGGGGCAGGCACTGGATCGTCGGCACCACCGACACCGACTGGGACCTCGACAAGGCGCACCCGGCGGCCTCCAGCGCGGACATCGACTATCTCCTCGAACACGTCAACTCGGTCCTCTCCGTACCGCTGACGCGTGACGACGTGGAGGGGGTGTACGCCGGGCTGCGCCCGCTGCTGGCCGGCGAGTCCGACGCGACGAGCAAGCTGTCGCGCGAGCACACGGTCGCGCACCCGGTGCCGGGCATGGTCGTCGTGGCGGGCGGCAAGTACACGACGTACCGGGTCATGGCCAAGGACGCGGTGGACGAGGCGGTGCACGGACTGGACCAGCGGGTGGCCGCCTGCGTGACGGAGGACACCCCGCTGCTCGGCGCCGAGGGCTACCGCGCCCTGTGGAACGCGCGGGCGGGGATCGCCGCGCGGACCGGACTCCATGTGGTGCGCGTGGAGCATCTGCTCAACCGGTACGGGGCGATGGTCGAGGAGCTGCTGGAGCTCATCGCGGCCGACCCCGGGCTCGGCGAGCCGCTGGGCGCGGCCGAGGACTATCTGCGGGCCGAGGTCGTGTACGCGGCGTCGCACGAGGGGGCGCGCCATCTCGACGACGTCCTGACGAGGCGGACGCGGATCTCGATCGAGACGTTCGACCGCGGGACGCGCAGCGCGCGCGAGTGCGCGGAGCTGATGGCGCCGGTGCTCGGCTGGGACAAGGAGCAGATCGAGAAGGAGGTCGAGCACTATCGCAAGCGGGTGGAGGCGGAGCGCGAGTCGCAGCGCCAGCCGGACGACCTGACGGCGGACGCGGCGCGGCTCGGGGCGCCGGACATCGTGCCTCTGTGAGGTGCGGGACCGTCCCTGAGGGGCGTTTGAGGTGATGTGAGGCGGCTGGGACGCCCGATGCGATCCTTCAGGGGATCGCGTCGGGCGCCCCTGTTCGGGCCCCGAACAGGGGCATGACCAGCGGCGCGATCCCCCGTACCCGGTCCAACGGCCCCCGGCCGCGCCCCGCGTGGGCCCTTCTCCCGACGGATGGCGGACCCGGGACCATCGCATGCGCCGGAGTGAGGGACAATGAAGGCTCTGTCAGGGCGCGTTACCGCGCCGAGCGCGGGCAGGCGTCAGGCGCGGGCGGACACCAGGGATCGCAGAGGGGACGCATGGCGGAGGCGGAGCAGTCACGGGACACGGTGCGAAAGCCCCAGAACGGCGCTGACGGTGCGGACAGCACGGACGACACCGGGAGCGGGGCCGACGGGAGCACCGAGGGGCGCCTCCTCGCGGGACGGTACCGGCTCGGCGAGGTGCTCGGCCGCGGCGGAATGGGCACGGTCTGGCGGGCCGTCGACGAGACGCTGGGCCGTACGGTCGCCGTCAAGGAGCTGCGCTTCCCCACCAGCATCGACGAGGACGAGAAGCGCCGACTGATCACGCGCACGCTGCGCGAGGCCAAGGCGATCGCCCGGATCCGTAACAACGGGGCCGTCACCGTCTACGACGTCGTCGACGAGGACGACCGGCCGTGGATCGTCATGGAGCTCATCGAGGGCAAGTCCCTCGCCGAGGTCGTCCGCGAGGACGGGATCCTGACTCCGAAGCGCGCCGCCGAGGTCGCGCTCGCGGTCCTCGACGTGCTGCGCTCCGCGCACCGCGAGGGCATCCTGCACCGCGACGTGAAGCCGTCCAACGTGCTGATCGCCGAGGACGGACGCGTCGTCCTCACCGACTTCGGCATCGCCCAGGTGGAGGGCGACCCTTCGGTCACCTCGACCGGCATGCTCGTCGGCGCCCCGTCGTACATCTCGCCGGAGCGTGCCCGCGGCAAGAAGCCCGGCCCCGCCGCCGACCTGTGGTCGCTGGGCGGGCTGATCTACGCGTCGGTCGAGGGCTGCCCGCCGTACGACAAGGGGTCGGCCATCGCGACCCTCACCGCCGTCATGACCGAACCGCTCGACCCGCCGAAGAACGCGGGCGCGCTGGAAGAGGTCATCTACGGCCTGCTGGCCAAGGACCCGGCGCTGCGGCTCGACGACGCGGGCGCACGGGCGCTGCTCCAGGACGTCATCGACACCCCCGACCCCTCCGAACTGCCGGAGCCGGCGGCCGACGCGACGCGGGTGGTGGCGCTGCCGCCGCTTCCCCCGGAGCCCGCGCCCCGGTCGAAGGGCCGGACCAGGAAGGGCGCCGGGAGTGTCGGCGTCGCGGGTGCTTCGGGTGCGTCCGGTGCGTCCGCTGCCGGGCCGAAGACGGGCAAGGCGCCTGTCGCCGGTGCGGGAGTTGGGGCGGGCGCCGCCGGTTCGGCCGCCGCCACGTCGCGGTCCGACTCGGGCGCCGCGCCGGCACCGGCCACCGGCACGGCCGGGACCACGACCACACGGGCGTCGCTCACCGATGTCGTCCCGCGCCGCACGATGATGATCATCGCGGCGGTCGTCGCGCTGGCGATCCTCTCCGTCGTCCTGATCGTCGCCCTCAACGGCGACTCGGACGGCGGGGCCAAGGGAGACGCGGGCAAGGACGACACCGCCACGTCGGCCGGCGCCACCGCCGGTGACGACGCGAAGAGCGGCACAGGCGACACGTCGGGCAAGGACGAGCAGCAGGATTCGGCCAAGGACGGCGGTGGCGACAAGCCGTCGGACGGCCGGTCGGCCGACGACGAACCCGGTACGGACAACTCGGGACCGGGCTCCGGCGACTCGGACTCCGGCTCCGGTTCGGACGGCAAGGGCGTCCCCGAGGACTTCAAGACGGTCACGGACAAGCAGTTCCACTTCTCCATGGCGATGCCCGAGGACTTCAAGCGCACCGGTACGGCCGGGGAGAGTTCGGGCGGCATCTACAGCGAGGACGGTGAATTCCCCCGTATCCAGGTGGACTTCAACGCCAAGCCGACCAACGACGCGAAGCGCGCCTGGGAGCAGCTCGAAGCGCAGATAAAGGGCAGCCTCGGCAATTACAAGCGCCTCGGCATCAAGTCCGTCGAGTTCAACGGCTATCCCACCGTCGCCGACTGGGGATTCGAACGCGATCAGGGCGGCGAGCGGGTGCGGGTGCTGAATCGCGGCTTCAAGGTCGACGCCACCCATGGCTACGCGATCATGATCACCTGCAAGGCGAGCGAGTGGGACGACGACGAGTGCCGGACGCTCCGTGAGACGGCGTACAGCACTTTCAAGCCGACTGACTGACAGCGGCTCGCGGCGTGAACATGTCGCGGTGGCGAGAACTCGTGGGCGGTACAACCCGTTCCGGTGATTGATGCGACTCTCTGTGAGACGGCCCGCGTCATGACCCGGAACGGGGCGTGGCCGGTACCGGCCCGGGGCATCGGGGCGTACGGGCCCGGGTTGCCGGGAAGGTTAGGACCTGTGTTGCCCTGACCCGGCGGCATATTTGTGTGCGGCCACGTATCGTGAGAACTCGCGGACCGTACGCAGTCACAATGGGCCGGTAAACGACCGGAATTGGCGGTTTCGCGAGGTCTCCGAGGACCCGGGGATCCAGGGACAGCGCGCTTGGTGGGAGGCGTCGTGGACGACTACGCGGGACGGGTGCTTGCCGACCGCTACCGCCTGCCCCTGCCTCCGTCCGACGAGTTCGACCTCGTCGAGACGCGTGCGTTCGACACGTACAGCGGGCAGGAAGTCCTCGTCAGGCAAGTGCCGTTGCCCGAGGTCGTGGACGCCGAGATGGTCGACCCGGACGGTGCCCCGGCCACGCGGCGGGTCTCGGGCCGTACGACACGCAGGCCCACGGACCCGGCGGTCCGGCGTGCCATCGACGCCGCGCAGAGCGCCGCCCAGATCCCCGACCACCCGCGGCTCGACCAGGTCTTCGACGTGTTCGCCGAGGGCGGGTCGCTGTGGATAGTGAGTGAACTGGTCGCGGCCAGGCCGCTGGCGGCCCTGCTCGCGGAGAAGCCGCTCAACCCCTACCGCGCGGCCGAGATCGCCTCGGACGTGCTCACCGCCGTACGGGTGCTGCACGCCCACGGCTGGACCCACCGGAACATCACCATCCGCACGGTGCTCGTCTGCGACGACGGGCGCGTGGTGCTCACCGGCCTCGCGGCGGGCGCCGCCGAGGAAGCGCTCTGCGGCTACATGCCGGTACCGCCGTCCTCGGGGGAGGGCGGTTTCGAAGCCGGCTACCGACCCGCCGGTGAGATTCCGGGCCCCGTGCCGGGCGCCGGACAGACGCCGGGCCCCGACCTGGGACCGGGCACGGGCGGTGTCGAGACGGCGGGCCTGCCGGGCGCGGGTCCGGGCGTCGTCGGCATCCCGAGCGGCCGTACGGGCACCTCCGAGGCGCTGCCGCCGGGCACCGGCGCGCTGGGCGTGCCGGTGGGGCCCGGGTCGCCGGGCCGTGCCGCGCTGGAGACGGCCCGCTCGGCCGACGGACCGTACGGCGACGGGTCGTACGGTGACCGCTCGTACGGCGAAGTCCCCTACGGCACCGACGCGTTCGGACGGCCCGTCGTGGGCAGCGGCCCGGACACCGGTGGCACGGACACGGGCGCGGACGGCAACACGGGCACAGGCGCCGAAGGCGGCCAGGACGGCCCGGAGACGTATGACGGCGGTACGGGACCGGCCCCCGTCGTCCCGTACACCGGACAGCCCGCCCTGCCGGCCAACCCCTCCCGCGGCGGCCCGGCGGACACCCGCGCCGCCCGCGCCGGAGCCATCGCCGCCTACCGCGCCGGAGCGCGCGCCGCCGCCCGCGTCACCGAGGACCAGCAGCGCGACACCGGCACCCTGCCCGTCCAGCGCCCCGTGCATCTGTCGGACCCCTCGGCCCCCGGCCGGAGCGGTGCCCAGGACAACCCGCCGGGCGGCCCTTCGGCCGGTGCCGCCGGACCTTCGCAGGGCGAGGACCGCGACCCCGACTGGTGGGCGATGCCGCCCCGCGAGATCGACCCGTCGGGCCGCCGGACGTACGACGGCCCGGCCGGCATCGACGCGGACGACGACGCGGACGACGACGACCCGCAGCCGCCCCGCCGCGTCCAACTGGCAGGCACCTGGCACGACGGCCCCACCGGCGCCGGCGACGGCTCACCCCCGCTGTCCGCGGGCGGCGGTGACCCGTACCGCCAGGCGCCGGGCAGCCGCGACGTCCCCGCGCTGCCCCCGGCCGGCGGCTCCTCCCCGTACCTCCGCCAGGAGAACGCGGGCGGTGGCACCGGCGGCACCGGCGGAACGGGCGGTGGCGGCGGTTGGCACGGCTCGGGCACCAGCGACGCCATGCGCGCCGACGCCCGGAGGCAGTCCTCGAACCTGCCCGCCGTCCCCGGACCCGCCGTACCGGCAGGCCGCTGGGACGAGGTCGTCGCGGGCGGCACGACCCCCGCCTACCGAGGCCCCGCGACCCCGCTCGCCGCCGAACGCGCCCGCCAGGCACGGATAGCCGTCGTCGGCGCCGTCACCGAGCGATGGGCACCCGAGCAGGCCGGCCCTGTCCACGAGAACTGGCAACTCGCCCCGCCCATCGGCCCGTCCACCGACCTGTGGGCACTGGGCGCGCTGCTCTACCGCGCCGTCCAGGGCCACGCCCCGTATCCCGAGGAGAGCGCGGCCGAGCTGGTCCAGCTCGTCTGCGCCGAGCCGCCCGCGTTCGCCGAGGAGTGCGGTCCGCTGCGCCCCGTCGTGGAGTCGCTGCTCCGTCAGGACCCCACGGAGCGGCCGGACTTCGAGGAGCTGCGCGGCTGGCTGCGTTCGCTGGTGCGCTCGGCCCCCGAGCCCGACGCCGGTCTCGACGTGGTCGCCGTGCCCTCCGTGGACGAGCGGCTGCCCATCGTGCGCCGCAGGGGCGAGCTGGTCCGCAAGCGCCGTGGCCGCGGCCGTGGCGGCGACGCCGGCCGGCACCGCCACAAGAAGGTCAAGGAGCGCAAGGAGAAGGGCGGCAGGTCCTCCGAACAGCGCGGTGTCGCGCGCGCCTCGCACGGCGAGACGTACGTCGAACCGCGCCGCGAGCACACGGAGCGCGCCTACGACGAACGGGACCACCGCGACGACGACTTCGGCGACAGGGAGTACCGCGAGCCGCGCGAGAGGCCGGGCGGCGGCGGTTCACGCGGCCCGCGCTCGCTCGGACGCGTCCTGCTCGTCGTGATTCTCGCGCTGATGGTCGCGGCCATCGCCTTCGCCGTGATGTTCCTGCCGAAGGCCGGCGAGGAGGATTCGCGGAGCGGCGCCGGGTCGAATCCGAGCGCGCCGGGTACGCCGAAACCGCAGAACCCCGACACGACCCCGGACAACGGCGGCGACAAGCCGGCGGACCCCAACTCCTCGACGCCGCAGACCTCCGGGCCGCCGGCGGACCTCGCTGACGGTTATGTCCTGCGCAAGGACACCGAGGGGTTCGACATCGGCGTGGACAAGAGCTGGCAGCGCCGCCCGATCAACGACAGCGGGCAAGTCCGTTACGGACGGGGCGACTTCACGCTCATCGTGGTGCCGGGCCGGGACACCGTGGCCGACAACGGCGACGACCCGCTTGCCTACCAGCGGGAGAAGGAGCGGGAGTTGCAGCCCTTCCGGGACTCCTCCTGGGCCACGTCCTCGGGTCTGCGCCGGATCGACGTCGGCCAACAGCCCATGGCCGAAGGGCAGTTCACCTGGCAGAACAGCAGCGGCCAGGAGGTCTACGTGCGGAATCTCGCCATGATCGTCAAGGGCAGCTACCACATCATCCAGGTCATCGGCCCGGAGGACGAGCGGGACAAGGTCTCCGAGATCTACCAACAGGCCATCGGCTCCTACCGGATCACCGGCTGACGGGACGAAAGCCCGAGCGGCCGTAAGCCCGAGCGGCCGAAAGATCGACGGGGGCGACCGCCTGACGGTCCGACAGGGCCACAGGGCGACCGGCCGAGTACGCCCTGTTCCCAACCGCCCGCGCGTTCCCTCGTCTGTGTCACGGTGCGGTTTCAGGCGCGAGCCCAGGTTCCGTGTACGCGCGTCCGCTCCGTAACCTGTGATTCCGAGGAACAGGCGGGGGCACGTGGAAGAGTCTGTGGAAACACGCGAGGGACTGGTGCTCGCCGGGCGCTACAAGCTGGCCGAGGCCATCGGCAGCGGCGGCATGGGCCAGGTGTGGCGGGCCGACGACGAGTTGCTTAACAGGACCGTGGCGATCAAGGAGTTGACCGCCGCGCTGTACGTCACCGCCGCCGACCGCGCCGTGTTGCACGCCCGCACCCAGAAAGAGGCCAGGGCCGCGGCCCGGATCAGCCACCCCGCCGTCGTGACGGTCCATGACGTGCTCGACCACGGCGGCCGGCCCTGGATCGTCATGCAGTACGTGGACGGCCCCTCGCTCGCCGACGCGGTCGCCTCCGGCCCCGTCGTGGTGAAGGAAGCGGCCCGGATCGGCCTCCAGGTGCTCGACGCGCTGCGCGCGGCGCACGCGGCCGGGGTCCTGCACCGCGACGTGAAGCCCGGCAACGTCCTGCTCGCGCGGGACGGCCGGGTACTGCTCACCGACTTCGGGATCGCCGCCATCGAGGGCGACTCGGCCATCACCCGGACCGGTGAGATCGTCGGCTCCATCGACTACCTCGCGCCCGAGCGGGTGCGCGGCCACGATCCCGGACCGGCCTCCGACCTGTGGGCGCTGGGCGCGACGCTGCACACGGCGGTGGAGGGCACGTCCCCGTTCCGCCGTACGTCCGCGGTGGCCACCATGCAGGCCGTGGTCACCGACGACCCGCCGGCTCCCGTACGCGCCGGGCTGCTCACCCCGGTGATCGCCGCGCTGCTCCACAAGGATCCCGAGGCCCGCCCGGACGCCGCCGAGACCGAGCGGATGCTGCGGGACGTGCTGGGCGGGCGGGAGCCCGAGGCGCCGACGTCGCCGGTGACGGAGGCGGAGCGGCGGCAGGCCGCGGGCCCCGTGCGGTCCCCGTCCCACACACCGCCTCCGGGGGCCCAGCACCCGCCGCACCAGCAGGCCCCGGCGCCGTACCCCGCGCCGTACGGGCACACACCGCCGAACGCCTACCAGCTGGTGACCGGGCCGCTGACCACCGACCCGCCCGCCGGGAAGGGCCGTTGGAGAGCGGTGCTCGTGGCGGTCGTCGTCGCCGCGCTGATAGGCGGTGGTGTGGGCTACTACGCGCTCCAGCACGCGAACGACAACGACGATCCCGGCACGAGCGCCGGCGCGAACCCGGACCCGAGCGGCTCGTCCTCGGACGACGGCAAGGACGAGAACGCGAACGGCGGCTCCGCCGACGACGGTGACGGTGACGGCGATCCGACCGGGACCGACTCCGCCTCAGTCCCCGACGGGTGGAAGCGGGTCGACGATCCCGCGGGCTTCAGCCTCCTCGTCCCCGAGGGCTGGGAGCGGCAGGTGAACGGCGACCAGATCGACTACACCCCCGACGACGGCGTCCACTTCCTGCGTATCGCCGTGGACACCTCACCGGACTTCCAGGATCCGTTCCACCACATGAAGGACATGGAGAAGAACGTCGACGGCCTGCCCGAGTACCAGCGGATCAGGCTGGGTCCCAACACCTTCCGGGGCCAGACGAAGGCCGCGCTGTGGGAGTTCACCTGGACCGTGAAGGACGAGAAGGAGGTGTACGTCGGCGAGCGCCGCGCGATCGACCAGATGTTCTTCTCGGCCGACGGCTCGACCGAGTACGCGCTCTACATGTCGGGTCCCGCCCGGGACTGGTCCCGGGCACAGTTCGACATCATGCTGGGCGGCTGGCAGGCCGGCGGCGCGGGCGGCTGAGCGGGAGCCGGAGCCGATGTCACGGCTCTGCACCCGCTGTCGCCCCCCGGTGGCTATCGCGACGCGCTTTCCGTAAAGATGTGGTCATGACGAACGATGGGGGACGGGCGAACGAGCCCACCAGCTACGGACTTCGCCCGCCGCAGCCGCCGCAACAGCAGCCGCCGCAGTCGCAGCCGTACCAGCCGCACCACGGGCAGTCGCAGCCGCCGCAGGTGCCGCCCCAGGTCCCCCACGGTTCCCCGTACCAGCCGACGCAGTCGAACCGGCACACCCCCGCCGAGCCCGACCCGTCGGTGGGCCGTCTGCTGGGCGGTCGCTACCGGCTCGTCTCGCGGCTCGGGCACGGCGGCATGGGAACGGTCTGGCTGGCGCACGACGAGATCGTGGACCGCGACGTCGCGGTCAAGGAGCCGCGCGTTCCCGATCATCTCGGTGCCCAGGAGCGCGACAACGTGCACCGGCGGATGCGGCGCGAGGCCAGCTCGGCGGCCAGGATCGACCACCCCTCGGTCGTCACCATGCACGACGTGGTCGTCGAGGACGACAAGCCGTGGATCGTCATGGAGCTGGTACGCGGCCAGTCGCTCGCCGACCGTCTCCAGGAGGGCACGCTCGACCCCCGCGAGGCCGCCAGGATCGGGCTCGACGTACTCAACGCGCTCAACGCCGCCCACGAGGCGGGTGTGCTGCACCGCGACGTGAAGCCGGACAACGTTTTGCTCGGGCGCGCCGACCGCGTCGTACTGAGCGACTTCGGCATCGCCCAGGTCGAGGGCCAGCAGGGACTCACCGAGACCGGGGCGTTCGTCGGCTCACCGGAGTTCATCTCGCCCGAGCGGGTGCTCGGCCAGCGCCCCGGGCCCGAGTCGGACCTGTGGTCGCTGGGCGTCGTGCTGTACGCGGCGGTCGAGGGGATGTCCCCGTACCGCCGCTCGAACATCCCCGCGACGCTCCAGGCCGTGCTGTCCGCCGAGCCGCAGATGCCGGCCCGCGGGTCGGGTGCCTTCGGCACGATCGTGATGCAGCTCCTGCGGAAGGACCCGGCGGCGCGTCCCACCGCCGCCGAGGTGCGGGCGGTGCTGGAGTCGGTGGCGCGTCCGCCGCAGCTCTCCCCGGAGGCGACGAGGCTCTACCGGAGCGCCGGCACCGGTGGCGGCGGCGCGGCCGGCAGCAAGTGGGTACCGCCGGTCCTGCACCGCAACCGCCCTGCGCAGTACGGGCTCGGCGCCGGCGTGCTCGCGGTGGCCCTCGTGGTGGGGCTGATCCTTTTCGACCCGTTCGCGGGCGACGAGCTGCCGGAGGGCTGGGAGGTCCGCTCCGAGGTGGAGATCCTCGACGCCAAGATCGCCGTCCCGGAGGACTACCGGCGCTCCCAGGAGAGCCTGACCGAGGACAGCCGCGTCACCTTCCGGGATCCGAGCGGCGTCTTCACCGTCTCCATGGACCAGGTCCAGAAGAAGCCGGACAACGAGATCCTGTCGGCCGAGAAGACGGTCTGGGAGAAGTACTACGAGGACGGCGGGGACAACGGTACGGAGATCAAGGAAGCGGAGTACAAGAGCGGGAAATCGTCGTTCCCGGGCTCGGACAAGGCTTTCGACAACATCGTCGACTTCGTGCCGTACTCGGACTCCTCCGAGGACCCGATCCGCTACCGCTACCACGAGCTGATCGTCCCGGGCACCGACGAGGTGCACTGGCGGCTGCGGGTGGCGATGCCGGCCGAGGGGGACGCCGTGACGGACGGCGAGGAACTCTTCTCGAACGTGGTCGAGCATCTGGAGATCGAGAGCAAGTTCCTGCCCTGAGCACCTGATCAGGGCTTATGCGCCAGTGATCACTGGCGCGTTCGGGGCCCGTCGGCGGGCGAGAGGCGGCCGGTCGGCGGGAGCCCCGCGAAAAGGTGTTACCCGCGGGTACCCAAAGTCCCGGAGGCGGCATACCCTCGCCCTCATGACGGACTCACAGGCCCCCACGACCAATCCCGTGGCTCCGGTGCCCGCGGGCGTGCGCACCGCCGCCGACGTGGTCACTCCCGAAGTGCTCGCCCAGCTCGTCAGGGGCGTCGTGGGTTCCGGGCTCACCGCGAACCACACCCCGTCCACCGGCGAGAAGCTCGCGGACCTGCCCGAGTCCACTCCCGAGGACGTCGCCGAGGCGTTCGCGCGCGCCCGCGCCGCACAGCCCGTGTGGGCGGCGACCTCCGTACGGCGGCGGGCCGCCGTCCTGCTCCGCTTCCACGACCTGCTGCTGGAGCGCCAGGCCGAGGTGCTCGACCTCGTCCAGCTGGAAACCGGCAAGGCGAGGCTGCACGCGCACGAGGAGGTCCAGGCCGTCGCCGTCGCCGCGCGCCACTACGGGCGCAAGGCCGCCTCGTATCTGAGGCCGCGGCGGCACACCGGCGCCGTACCCCTGCTGACCAAGGTCACCGAGCAGCGCCAGCCGCGCGGTGTCGTCGGACAGATCGCCCCCTGGAACTACCCGCTGGAGCTCTCCGTCGGCGACGCCCTGCCCGCCTTCGTCGCGGGCAACGCCGTGGTGATGAAGCCCGACACCGAGACGGCGCTCACCGCGCTGTGGGCGCGTGATCTGCTGGTCGAGGCCGGACTGCCGGCCGGGGTCTTCCAGGTCGTCCTCGGCGAGGGGCCCGTCATCGGGCCCGAGGTCGTCGAACGCGGCGACTACGTCTCCTTCACCGGCTCCACGCGCACCGGCCGCGAGGTCGCGCAGCGCGCGGCGAGCCGGCTGGTCGGCGCCTCCCTCGAACTCGGCGGTAAGAACGCCATGTTGGTCCTGCACGACGCCGACATCGAGAAGGCCGCGGCCGGCGCGGTGCGCGCCTGTTTCTCCACCGCCGGCCAACTCTGCATCTCCATCGAGCGGTTGTACGTCCACGAGTCGGTCGCCGACGCGTTCGTCGAGCGATTCGTCGCCCGTACGAAGGCGATGCGGCTGGGCAGCGCGCTCGCGTACGGCGCGGACATGGGCTCGCTCGTCAGCGAACGCCAGCTCAGGACCGTGACCAGCCATGTCGAGGAGGCCGTCGCCAAGGGCGCCACGGTCCTCGCGGGCGGCGTGGCGCGGCCCGACATCGGACCGTACTTCTACGAGCCCACCATCCTGGAGGGCGTCGAGGCGCCGATGTCGGTCTGCACGGAGGAGACCTTCGGGCCGCTCGTCTCCGTCTACCGGTTCGGCGACGAGGACGAGGCCGTCGAGCTGGCCAACTCCACGCCGTACGGCCTCAATTCGAGCGTCTGGACGCGCGACGGCCGACGCGGGCACGCGATCGCCGCCCGGCTGCGTACCGGCACAGTCAACATCAACGAGGGATACGCCCCGGCGTACGGCAGCGTCCGGGCGCCGATGGGCGGCATGAAGGAGTCCGGCCTCGGCCGCAGACACGGCTCCGAGGGCATTCTCAAATACACCGAGGTACAGACCGTCGCGCAGCAGCGCGTGCTGCCGATGGCTCCGTCGATGGGCATGGACGACGAGAAGTACGCGGCGTTCATGACCAGGAGCCTGCGCGCGCTCAAGGCCTTCCGGCTGCGCTGATCCGACGAAGGAGAGCCGATGTCACGGGACACCCATGCCGAAGACCGGGGCGAGGACGGCGCCGGCGGCGACGATTTCGACCACGACAACGGCCACGACCACGGTCCTGACCACGGCGCTGACCAGGGTTACGACTACGACGTCATCGTCGTCGGGTCGGGCTTCGGCGGCGCGGTCTCGGCGCTGCGGCTGACCGAGAAGGGGTACCGCGTCGGTGTACTCGAAGCCGGCCGCCGCTTCACACCGGGCACCCTCCCCAAGAACTCCTGGGACATCAAGAACTATCTGTGGGCCCCGGCCCTCGGTCTCTTCGGTATCCAGCGGGTCCATCTGCTGGGCAACGTCATGGTCCTCGCGGGAGCCGGTGTCGGCGGCGGCTCGCTCAACTACGCGAACACGCTGTACGTGCCCCCGAAGCCGTTCTTCGAGGACAGGCAGTGGGCCGGCATCACCGACTGGCAGGCCGAACTCGCCCCGTACTACGACCAGGCGCGGCGCATGCTCGGCGTCAGGCTCAATCCGACCATGACGCCGTCGGACGTCCATCTCAAGGCGACCGCGCAGGCGATGGGCGTCGGCGACACCTTCCATCTGGCACCGGTCGGCGTCTTCTTCGGCGACGGCCAGGACGCCGACGGTACGGCGGTGGCCGAGCCGGGCGCGTCCGTCGGCGACCCGTACTTCGGCGGCGCGGGCCCCTCCCGCAGAGCGTGCGCCCAGTGCGGCGAGTGCATGACCGGCTGCCGTCACGGCGCCAAGAACACCCTCAACGAGAACTATCTGTACCTCGCCGAACAGGCCGGCGCGGCGATCCGCCCCATGACGACCGTCGTCGACATCACCGAGGACCCGGACGGTGGCCATCGCGTCGCGACCGTCCCCACCCACCGGCGCAAGTCGGCGCCACGGGTGCTGAAGGCCCGTCATGTCGTCGTCGCGGCGGGGACGTACGGGACGCAGACACTGCTGCACACGATGAAGGACCTGGGCCGGCTGCCCCGGCTCTCCGACCGGCTCGGTGAGCTGACCCGTACCAACTCCGAGGCCCTGGTGGGCGCACAGACCACCGACCGGCGCTACCGGAAGAAGCACGGAGCCGGACTCGAAGGGCGGAGCAGGGCGGACTTCACCCGAGGTGTCGCCATCACCTCCTCTTTCCACCCCGACGCCAACACTCATGTGGAGCCGGTGCGTTACGGCAAGGGCTCCAACGCGATGGGCTCGCTGTCGATCCTCCAGGTCCCCTACAGCGAGAACGGGCGCCGGATCGCGGGCTGGCTCGGGGGCATGGTCAAACACCCTGTGCTGGCTGCCCGTTCGCTCTCCAACCGGCACTGGTCGGAGCGGACCATCATCGGTCTGGTCATGCAGTCGGTCGACAACTCCCTGACGACGTACCGCAAGCGGGGTGGCGTCGGGAAGGGGCTGCTGACGGCACGTCAGGGGCATGGCGCGCCCAACCCCAAGCAGATAGCGGAGGGCACGCGGACGGCGACCCTGCTCGCCGAGGAGATCAACGGCTTCGCCGGCTCGAACGTCGGTGAGCTGATGGGCACTCCGCTCACCGCGCACTTCCTCGGCGGCTGCCCCATCGGCGCCGACGCGGAGCGCGGTGTCATCGACCCGTACCACCGGCTCTACGGCCACCCGGGCATCTCGGTCGTCGACGGCTCGGCCGTCTCGGCCAACCTCGGCGTCAATCCGTCGCTCACCATCACCGCGCAGGCCGAGCGCGCGATGTCCTTCTGGCCCAACAAGGGTGAGGAGGACCCGCGTCCGGAGCAGTCGGCCGGGACGGCGTACGTACGGCTGGACGCTGTCGCACCGAAGTCCCCTGCGGTCCCGGCGTCGGCCTTCGGGGCGCTGAAGCTGCCGTTCCTCGGGATGCCGGCGGTTCCGCCGAAGAAGAAGCCGTAGCGGCCGGCTTTCCCGGGCAGCTCCCGGACCCGGTCCCGGGCAGCTCCCGGACAGCAAGGAGGCGCTGCACCCCCCTCCGAGTGCAGCGCCTCCGGTCTTGCGGTCCCGCTCCGCCGAGGCGTGTTACGCGACGGCGTCACCCTCGCGGCGACGGAGCGCGAACACCAGGCCACCGCCCACGGCGACGGCCAGTGCGGCCGCCATGCCGACGGCCGGCAGCACGGAGTTGGAACCGGTCTCGGCGAGGCTGCCGTTCGCGGCGGCCGGCAGCGCCTTGGCGCCGCCCTGCGGCTTGATGTCCGCGGGGCTCTTGCCGTCCTCGGGCTCGGCCGGCGGGACGGTGCCCGGCGCCGAGTCCGCCGCCAGGATCTCGAAGCTGTACCACTTCTCGTCGACGTAGCAGTTGAGGTCGTCGTCGACGGAGACCGCGAAGGCGATGGCGACGGCCGCGCCGGCCGGGGCCTTCGCGGAGACCTTCATACGGAGTTTGAGCGAGTAGGTCTTGCCGGCTTCGACGTCCAGCACGCCGGCGAACGAGCCGCCGTCGGAGAGGTCGTCGTTGACCCATTTCTTGCCGTCGAAGTACTCGAACTGCGCGTACTTCGAGGTCAGTTCGGACTCGAAGGAGTCGTTGGCGTCCTTCTTGTACAGCACGACGGCGCCGAGGACGATCGTCGCGACGTCGTCGCCGTTCTTGTTGTCGAGGTTGAGGCTGAACTCCTTCCACCCCGAACCGGCGACGATCTTGCTGGGGAGCCCCGAGAGCGTGCTCTTGAAGTCGCCGTCCGCGCACTCCTCGTCGGGAGGCGTGGGCTCTTCCTCTCCCTCTCCCTCTTCCTCCTCGTCGTCGCCGGGCTCGGGATCTTCGACCTCGTCGACGGGCGGGGGTACGACCGTGTCGTCCTTGGGCGGATCCACGGGCGGCGGCGGGTTCTCGTCGTCGACCGGCGGCGGTACGACGCCGTCGTCCACCGGCGGGGGCTCGACCGTGTCGTCCCCGGGCGGCGGTACGACCTCGTCGTCCCCGGGCGGCGGTACGACCTCGTCGTCCCCGGGCGGCGGTACGACCTCGTCGTCCCCGGGCGGCGGCGGGTTCTCGTCGTCGGAAATCGTCCCGGTGGCCGGGGTGGGCCCGGTGGTCCCGGTGTCACCGTCGGCCGCGTACGCGGCCGACGCCGCCAGGAAGGCGGCAGGGGCCATGACAGCGGTCGCTGCTGCGACGGCCATGGCGCGGCGAAGCTTCATGCGAGACCTCAGTGAAGTCCGGCGCACCGCCGTACCGGCGGTGCGGAGTCCAGGGGCCCCTCCGACGTGGGGCAGGGGAGTCCGTTGTGTCGCATGGTGGACCTGTGACCTGGGGAGATGGTTGCCCTTTTCCTCACGGAATCTTTATGTGGCGCGCGTCACACCATGGCGTCGTGGTGTGTGGCGAGCGCGACAAGGGCCCCGCGGGCCCGGTCCGAGGTGAGTCGGACGGGCGCCTGCGGGGCCCTTGTCGCCGGCACCGTGGCGTCAGGGCGGCGCGCGGTGCCGGATCGCGACGCCGGGGGGGTGAGCGTCGCGAGTACGGGACGGTGGACGGGTGAGCGGGAGGAGCGGTCGGGCGAACGGTTGGACACGGGGGGATCCGTATCCGTATGCGGTCGGCGCCGGGCGTCCCCGGTGCCGACCGCTCTTGGGGTGACCGGGCATGCTGTCCCCTGCCGACCGGCCACTCGCGCTGAGACGAGGTCCCACGACGTACCAGCGGTACGTCACACGCCCCAGCGAAGCCACGCGTGGTTTGTTCGGGCCCGCCCCTGGCTGACACGGACATCGGGACCAACGAAGGCCCGGCGGGTCCGGTCACGCGCCGTACGGGTGAGGATGCGCCCGAACCCATGTCCGTACGGCCGGCCCGTTCAGATCCGGCCGCGCGAGAGTTCCAGCAGCGTCATCGCGAGCGAGGTGCCCGGCGTGCCGAGCGCGTCCCTGAAGCGGCCCAGGATCTCGTTCTCGCGGGACAGATTGACCCGGCGTCCGCCGGAGGCGATGCGGGCGTCCTGGATGACGGCCGAGACGGCCATCCGTTCCTGCACGAGACCGATGATCCGGTCGTCGAGCGCGTCGATGCGCTCGCGCGCGCCGTCGATCACGGTGGCGGCCTCGTCGGTGCGGGCGCCGGTGCGGTCGGTGACGGTCATGAAGGGCTCCTCTGTACGAAGGGGAGGCCCCGAGCGGCGAACTTCCGGCCCGGACAACGCAGAACGCCCCGGCCTTGTCGGCCCGGGGCGCCTGGGAAGTCGCTTGTCAGCTCAAGCGGAAACGACCATGGCAGCCGGACGGGCCGGTGCCATAGGTAAAGAAGGTCGAGTGCTCGCGCATGGCGGCCAGTATGCCCGAGGGGTCCGGCGGTCCCGATCGGGGTTCGGATGCTGAGACGAAAAGCTGTCTCCGGGCGCCGTTAGAATCGGTGTACAGAACCCCTTCACCGCCGGAAGGCCGCGCCCGTGCCAGCAGTACCCCTCGCCGCCCCCGACCCCGTACTCGTCGTCGACTTCGGCGCGCAGTACGCCCAGCTCATCGCCCGCCGCGTCCGTGAGGCCCGGGTCTACAGCGAGATCGTCCCCTCGACGATGTCGGTGGCCGAGATGCTGGCCAAGAACCCCAAGGCGATCATCCTCTCCGGCGGCCCGTCCTCCGTGTACGCGGAGGGCGCCCCGACCGTCGACCGCGCGCTCTTCGAGGCCGGGGTCCCGGTCCTCGGCATGTGCTACGGCTTCCAGCTGATGGCGACGACGCTCGGCGGAACGGTCGACAACACGGGCTCGCGGGAGTACGGCCGCACCGTGCTGCACGTCTCCAAGACGGGCTCCACGCTCTTCGAGGGCACCCCGGCCGAGCAGCAGGTCTGGATGTCGCACGGCGACGCCTGCTCGGCGGCACCGGAGGGCTTCACCGTCACCGGCTCCACCGACGTGGTGCCGGTCGCCGCCTTCGAGAACGACGAGAAGAAGCTCTACGGCGTCCAGCACCACCCCGAGGTGCTGCACTCCACGCACGGCCAGCAGGTCCTCGAGCACTTCCTCTACCGGGGCGCCGGCATCGAGCCGACGTGGACCACGGGCAACGTCATCGAGGAGCAGGTCGCCGCGATCCGCGAGCAGGTCGGCGGCAGCCGGGCGATCTGCGGTCTCTCCGGCGGTGTGGACTCGGCCGTCGCCGCCGCCCTCGTACAGAAGGCGATCGGCTCGCAGCTGACCTGCGTCTACGTCGACCACGGTCTGATGCGCAAGGGTGAGACCGAGCAGGTCGAGAAGGACTTCGTCGCCGCGACCGGCGTACAGCTGAAGGTCGTCGACGCGCAGGAGCGCTTCCTGGCCGCGCTGGCCGGGGTCTCCGACCCGGAGCAGAAGCGGAAGATCATCGGCCGTGAGTTCATCCGGGTCTTCGAGCAGGCCCAGGCGGAGATCATCGCCGAGGCCGAGCCCGGCGAGCCGGTCGAGTTCCTCGTCCAGGGCACGCTCTACCCGGACGTGGTCGAGTCCGGCGGCGGCAGCGGCACCGCCAACATCAAGTCGCACCACAACGTGGGAGGGCTTCCCGAGGACCTGGAGTTCTCCCTTGTCGAGCCGCTGCGCCAGCTCTTCAAGGACGAGGTCCGGATGGTCGGCCAGGAGCTGGGCCTGCCGGAAGAGATCGTCCAGCGCCAGCCCTTCCCGGGGCCGGGCCTCGGTATCCGTATCGTCGGCGACATCACGCGCGAGCGGCTCGACCTGCTGCGCGAGGCGGACGCCATCGCCCGCGAGGAGCTGACGGCGGCCGGCCTCGACCGCGACATCTGGCAGTGCCCGGTGGTCCTGCTCGCGGACGTACGCTCCGTGGGCGTCCAGGGCGACGGCCGCACCTACGGCCACCCGATCGTGCTGCGCCCGGTGTCGTCGGAGGACGCGATGACGGCGGACTGGACCCGGATGCCGTACGACGTACTGGCGAAGATCTCCACCCGCATCACGAACGAGGTGTCGGACGTGAACCGCGTGGTCCTGGACGTGACGAGCAAGCCGCCGGGCACGATCGAGTGGGAGTGACCTTCTCCCCCAGGTCAACGCCGATGCCGTCACTCATTCGTTTGGGTGGCGGCATTGGCATATGCCCTGGGTAGGACGACACCCGGTCGTCCAGGTGTACGAGCTGTCCGAGATCGCGCAGTCGTATGCGCAATTCACTCGCACCACGCCGACCACGTGTGCGAACGTCGCGGCCATGTCCGACCACGACGAACTCCACGCCATCCTCGCCGCCCCCAACAACCCCCTCCTGACCTGGAACGCCCCTCTTTCCGAAGAGCACGCCCGCTCGCTGATCGACGCCTGCGTGGTGCCCGACGGTGGGCGGGTGGTCGATCTCGGGTGTGGATGGGGCGAGTTGCTGCTGCGGCTGGTGCAAGGGGCTCCCGGCAGCACCGGGGACGGTGTGGAGAAGGACCCCGCCGCCGTGGCGCGCGGACGGCGGCTCGCCGGCGAGCGGGGGCTGGACGGCCGGGTGACGTTCCACGAGAGCTCCGCCGACGTGTGGCCGGAGACCGGCTATGACCTCGCCGTCTGCATCGGGGCCGTGCACGCCTGGCCCGGCACGACCCGTGAGGCGCTGCGTGCCCTGCGCGCGGCCGTCAAGCCCGGCGGGCGGGTGCTCTTCGCCGATGGATTCTGGACGGTCAGGCCGACCCCCGCCGCCCTCGAGGGACTCGGCGCCGAGGAGGACGAATTCGTCGGCTCGCTGGACGATCTGGTCCGGGCCGCCGCCGACGCCGGCTTCGCCCCGCTCCGTACGACCGTCGCCGACCAGCGTGAATGGGACGTCTTCGAGTCCAGCGGCCGGGCCGGCTGGGGCGAGCGCTGGGCCCTGGAGAACCCGGACCATCCGCTGCACGCGGACGCCCGCGCCACCGCCGCCCGGCACCGGGAGGGTTATCTCGGCGGCTACCGGGGGTACCTCGGCTTCGCGTATCTCGTCCTCGGCGTCTGACACCCTCCCGGATACGGCACAATTCCCAGTCACAGCAAGGAAGTTCACCCAACAAGATCCACGGGTGCGGGGCGGGGAAGGCGGCATTCGGCGTGGCGGTGCAAGTGGTGGGACAAGGCACTCACGGCGGGGGCTGTACCTGCGGGAACTGCCCGGTCGGGGCCCCTGAGGGGCATCGGCTGGCGGTCGCCGCCTTCCTCGCCAAGAGGGAGGAGTTCGCGGCCGGGCACGGCCTGCCCGCCGCGCTCGCCCACTCCCCGGGCGCGTCCAGGCAGTGGGTGTCCGACGAACTCACCCAGTCCGCGCGCGCCGTCGCCGACCGCAGCCGGGAGGCGGGCGAGGCCTGGCTGCTGGCCGTCTGGCGGCACACGCTGATCCTGGTGTGGGGCGGCGTAGCGGTGTTCGCGCTCGCGCTGGCCGGGACCGCCATCGGCGCGGGCTGGACCGTCGCCCGTACGGCGGGGCTCCTCGCCGCCCTCGCGGTGGCCGGACTGCTGACCGGCGCGGCCAGGCTGCACCGTACGCGCGGCGGCCTCCTCGCCCCGGTCATCGGCGAGGACAACCGGCTGTCGACCTCCCGCACCGTCGCCTCCGCGTGGGTGCTGCTGCTCGTCTTCGCCGTGCTGGTGCTCGCGCTCCAACTCGCCGGCGCGTCCGACCACGACGCCCGCGACGAACTGATCGCCGGGCTCGAACTCGCCCGTGGCGCGGGCATGTTGACCGTGCTGGCCGTGGTGTGCGCGATCGCCGTCGTCGTACGCCGTGTGGTGGGCGTACGCGTCGCGGACCGGCGTCTGCAGAAGGTACGGGCCGAGCGTCCGCGCCTCGCCGACCTGCTCTGCGACGACGCCGGGCGCGGAAGCTTCGCCGACGTCCAGTACACGCTGGTGACGGCCGTCGCCGTGCTCTTCTCGGCCGTACGCCTGGCCCGCCGCCCCGAGCAACTGCCCGACCTGCCGTGGGCGCTCGCCCTGCTGGTCACGGTCTCGGCCGCGACGTACTTCGCGTCGAAGTGGGCGGAGGGCGGTCGCCCGGTGGTCCTGTCGGTCGTACGGGCCAGGGAGGCCGGGGACCTGGACGCGCCGATCCGCACCGGTGACGACATCGAGATCCGGGGGACGGGTTTCGTGCCGCCCGGCGCGGGCACGCCGGACCGGCTGGGCGCGATGGTCGTACGGATCGGCCCTGTCCATGTCCATGTACCGCTGATCCCGGTCCCCGGCGGCTTCCGGAACCCGTCGGACACGGTGCTCACCGTGCCCGTGCCGGTGGACGTCGAGCCCGGGCGCCTCGATGTGCAGGTCGTGACGGCGGCGGGCGTCGAGACGAACCGGATGCCCATCGACGTCGTGGACTGACCGGACCGACCTGCCGGGCCCGGAGGTATCCGCTGAGCGCGAGCCCCGTCCCATCCGTATGCATGTACGAGGCACGCGGGCACAATCAAGCCCTGCGAGCGACGTGGGCAGCGGAAAGGCAGGCGCGCGATGGCGCACGGATACCGGACAGACACCTTCGGGACGATCGGCGGTGAGCGGCAGGGCTGGAAGGACACGGCGACGAGGTACGCCCTGGTGCCGCTGCGGATCTTCCTCGGCGTGACCTTCATATACGCCGGACTCGACAAACTCACCGACAGTGCCTTCATGTCGGCGACCGGGCCCGGCTCCGTCGGCGAACTGATGCGGAGCGTGCGGGACAGCTCGGCCGTTCCCGCGCTCGTCGACCTCGCCATCAAGAACCCCGAGGGCTTCGGCTACGCCATCGGCCTCGGCGAAGTGGCCGTCGGCCTCGGCACCCTCGTCGGGCTGCTGGCCCGGCTCGCGGCGTTCGGCGGCGCGCTGATCTCGCTGAGCCTGTGGCTGACCGTGAGCTGGCAGACGGAGCCGTACTACTACGGCAACGACCTCGCCTACCTCATGGCCTGGCTGCCGCTCGTGCTCGCCGGCGCCTCCGTGCTCTCCCTGGACGCGGCCCTGGCCGACAGGCGGCGCCGAATGCGGTAGTCCACCAACGACACGGCCGAGGCCAGACACAGGCCGCCGCAGATGATCGGCACGATCACGAACCAGGGGGCGTCCCACCAGCCCCCCGCGTCACCGGCGAACACGGTGGCCGCGCCCATCACGGCCAGGCCGGCCACCAGCTTGCCCGGTTTGAACTCATGCAGCGGCACGGGTCACCTCCACCTGTCCGACACCGACTTCGAGCCGAAGGTCCAGTGTGCCCGCGGGCTTCACGCCCTTGGGCGGGGCCACCGTACGCGTCCGCGCCTGCGCCGGTGAGAGGTCGATGTCGTTCGGCGGCTCACCGGGGAGCCGGATGTCGCCGAGCCCCGTCTCCGCGTGCACCTTCAGCGTCACGTCGCGCGGCACGACGACCTTCAGCTTCCCGGCGCCGACCTCCGCCTTCGTACGGAGGGTCTCGCCCGCCGGGACGTCGACGGCGGTCAGGTCGAGCTTCCCGACCCCGGTGCCCAGTTCGTACATCGGCGCAACCGACGCGACGGCCGCCGGGCTCCAGGTCTTGCGGACCCAGTCCGTGCCGATGTCCTTCGGGATGGCCGCCGAGCCCGCGAGCAGTCCGGCGGTGACGACGGTGAGGAAGATCGTGCCGAAGCCCGTACGTCCCAGGAAGGCGCTCACCGCGAGACCGATACCGAATACACCCAGCGCGGCGGCGAAGCCGATCTGGAGGCTCGTGCCGAGCGGCTCGGAGTCCCACGACAGCCTCAGTGCGAGACCGCCCGCGAGCAGCGCCAGCAGGAAGATCCGCCCGCCGATCCCGCGCGGGCCGTGCCGCCCGCACGAGCCCCCGGACGACTTCCGCTTCCCCGCCCCCCGGCGCTTGGAACCCCGGCCCGCCTCGTCGGCCTCGTCGTCCGGACCCCACAGATACCCGGACGGTGAAGGAGGCCCCGTCGTACCGTCCTTGACGATCGGGTCGCGCCACCACGACGGACTGCCCGGCGTCGGCGGCGCCTTCGTCTCCGGTGGGGCCTCGGCCACCGCCGCCGCCGTCCCCGGGTCGAGCGGGCCGCCCTCCTGAGAGGTGGCGTGCCGCCGCTGCGACCAGACCGCCGCGCCGATCGCCGCTATCGACAGCAGCGTGGCGAAGCCCAGCGTCTCGCCGTTGTTGAGCATCGACAGGAACAGGCCGCAGCCCACGAGCGCGAGCAGCACGGCGATCAGGGAGGCACCGTCGACGCGGCCCGACAGCAGCCGCCGCAGCTCGTTGTCGTCCTCACCGTCGAGCGGGACGAGCAGCCAGGCGAAGCCGTAGAAGATCAGCCCGATGCCACCGGTCAGCGTGAGCACGACGATGACGATCCGGAAGATGACCGGGTCCAGGTCGCAGTACCGCCCCAGCCCGCCGCAGACGCCCGCGACGACCTTCTGCCGCGGCGCGCGCACCAGCTGAGGAGGCCGTGGCTGCGGCGGCTGCGTCGAGGTGTGCGGGGCGGACTGAGTCATGGGTCCATGGTGACCGCCCGCCCGCCCGGTCTCCACCCGTGCCGACCCTGGCCCGTCCCTGATATTCCGCCGGGGCCGGCCGGGGGGTGTCAGGGTCGTTCTCGGGGCCGCTCTCAGGGCGCAGCCCTGATGCCACGGCCCGCACCGCCGTGTGACCATCAGTGGCATGCCGGTCGCCACGCCAACCCCGCCCCCGTCGTCCTCCTCGTCGTCCTCGGGCGCGGGGCCGTCGAGCGCGTCCCGGAGCCGGAGCCGGGCGTCGGGGACGGCACCGGGGGCCGACGAGCAGCCCCTGCGCAAGCTCTACCGCAGCGCGGACGGCAGACTGCTGGGCGGCGTCGCACGCGGGCTCGCGGGCCATCTGGGGCTGCCGGTCGGCTGGGTGCGGCTGGTCTTCCTCGCCCTGTTCCTGGCGCAGGGGCTCGGCGCGCTGCTGTACGCCATCTTCTGGATCGTCGTGCCGCTCGGCGTCGGCGGCACCCCCACCGAGACGCGCCCGCTCTTCGAGACGACGGGCGACGGGCGGCGCCGGCTCCGCAAACCCGACCGGGGACAGACCTTCGCGATCATCGCGCTGTTCGTCGTCGGGACCGTCTTCGTGGCCAGCGCCGACCTCGGCCGCGGCGGCGCGGGCAACTACATCTGGCCGACGCTGCTCATCGGCGCCGGTGTCGTCCTGGTCTGGCGCCAGGCCGACAACGCCCGCCGCGCCCAGTGGGCCTCGCTCTCGACCGACAGCAGGCGCCGCAGGATCTTCCAGATGGCGCGCGGGCTCGCCGGTGTCGCCCTCGTCGGCATGGGCCTGACCGTCTTCATGGTCGTACGCGGCTCGGCGGCCCAGCTCGGCAACGTCCTTACGGCGGCCATCGCCGTCGTGGCCGGAGTCGCGCTGCTCGCCGGGCCCTGGCTCGTACGGATGACCCAGGACCTGTCCGACGAGCGCCTGATGCGCATCCGCGCCCAGGAACGCGCCGAGGTCGCCGCGCACGTACACGACTCCGTCCTGCACACGCTCACGCTGATACAGCGCAACGCGGACGACGGCGGCGAGGTCCGGCGGCTCGCCCGCGCGCAGGAGCGGGAGCTGCGCGCCTGGCTGTACAAGCCCGAAGGCACCGGCAAGGACGAGGAGAACGAACCCGACACCCTCGCCGAGGCCGTGAAGGCGACCGCCGCCGAGGTGGAGGACTACCACGGCGTACCGATCGAGGTCGTGGTGGTCGGCGACTGCCCGCTCGACGACAAACTGGCCGCACAGATGCAGGCAGCACGCGAGGCAATGGTCAACGCCGCCAAGTACGGTGGCGAGGGAGGCGCCGTGCAGGTCTACGCGGAGGTCGAGGGCCGGACGGTCTTCGTCTCCGTACGGGACCGCGGGCCCGGGTTCGATCTGGACGCGGTGCCCGACGACCGGATGGGCGTACGAGAGTCGATCTTCGGCCGGATGGAACGCAACGGCGGTACGGCGAGGGTGCGTTCGGCGCCCGACGGGGGCACGGAAGTGGAGCTTGAGATGGAGAGGGCGGCGGACGCATGACCGGCACCAGCGGGACGACCGGCACGAGCGGCGACGGCGGGGGAGAGGCCGAGAGCAGGCGGGTACGGGTGGTGCTGGTCGACGACCACCGCATGTTCCGCACCGGTGTCCAGGCCGAGATCGGGCAGACCGCGACCACGGGCGTTGAGGTCGTCGGCGAGGCCGCCGACGTCGACCAGGCCGTCACGGTCATCACGGCCACCCGTCCCGAGGTCGTCCTGCTCGACGTCCACCTCCCCGGTGGCGGCGGCGTGGAAGTCCTGCGCCGCTGCGCGCCGCTGATGGCGGCGGCCGAGGACCCGGTGCGCTTCCTGGCGCTGTCGGTGTCCGACGCGGCGGAGGACGTGATCGGCGTGATCCGCGGCGGTGCGCGCGGCTATGTCACCAAGACGATCACCGGCACGGACCTGGTGGACTCGATCTTCCGGGTCCAGGACGGCGACGCGGTCTTCTCGCCGCGGCTGGCGGGCTTCGTACTCGACGCGTTCGCCTCGACGGACGCGCCGCCGGTGGACGAGGACATGGACCGCCTCACACAGCGCGAGCGCGAGGTGTTGCGGCTGATCGCGCGCGGTTACGCGTACAAGGAGATCGCGAAACAGCTCTTCATCTCGGTGAAGACGGTCGAGTCGCACGTCTCGGCTGTGCTGCGCAAGCTCCAGCTCTCCAACCGGCACGAACTGACCAGGTGGGCGACGGCGCGCAGGCTGGTGTGAGTTCACCTCCGTATGAGGGTGCTACGTCTGTGTGCGGGCGGGCCGGTCAGTCCGAGCAGAGCCATTCGGTGACGTAGTCCCGGCCGTCGTGGTGCAGCAGACCGCGGACGCATTCGCCGGGCGCCGTGTCGAGCGTGCCGGTCAGCTCGGCCGAGCCGTCCTTCGTACGGAGGGTGCCGAACCAGCCGGGGAACGCGGTGATCCGCGCGTCCTTGCGCTGGTAGCCGAGCTGGACCGCCGGGCCGGGGCCCTTTTCGCCGTCGGCGCCGTGCCGCACGTAACGCGTCGTGAACGCCCCCTCGCCGCCCACCGGGCCCTCGACGCAGAGCCGGCCGCCGGTGAGGTCGCCGCAGCCGTCGGGAGTGGCACCGGCCGGTGCCAGGGCAAGCACCGCGCCGAGAGTGAGCGCCGCCGCGCGGGCCCGTCCGTGTCTCATGGCGTCATCGTCGTGCGGCGCGCGCGGAACGGCATCCGGGCTTGGGCCGGGTGGGTGCCTCCAGTGACCGACAGGGCTAAGCGGGGCGGGCGGCGCCCGCGAACGGCATCTGGTCGATCGGGGCCATCCGCACCCCGGCGCCGGGCCGAGGGGCGTGGATCATCTGCCCGCCGCCCACATAGAGCCCCACGTGCGAGATCCCGGAGTAGAAGAACACCAGGTCGCCCGGGGCGAGCTGGGAGCGGGAGACCCGTTGTCCCGCGTTGATCTGCGTGTACGTGGTGCGGGGGAGGGCGACTCCGGCGGCGCGCCAGGCGGCCTGGGTCAGCCCGGAGCAGTCGAACCCGGCGGGGCCGGTCGCGCCCCACACGTAGGGCTTGCCGATCGCCCCGCGCGCGTAGGCGATCGCGGCGGCGGCGCGGGCGTTGGGCGCGGCCAGGGCCGCCGTGGCGGCGCGGTTCCGCGAGCGGTCGGCGCGCGGGTCGGCCGACCCGGTGCTCCCCTCGTACCGCGCGCGCTCGGCGGCGGTGAGCCGGTCGAGGAGCCTCCGGGCGTCGTCGAGCTTCTTGTTGATGGTCGACTTGTGCGTGGCCAGCTCGGCCTGACGCTTCTTCAGGTCGGCGAGCTTTCCGTCGGCCTTCGTACGGAGGCGGTCGATGTCGCCGAGCTGCGTGCGCATCCCACTGACGGCGCGGGCCTGCTGGAAGCCGGCCCGTTCGGCGAGCGCCGCCCCGCGCAGATACTCGTCGGGGTCGGAGCTGAGGGCGAGCTGTACGGCGGGGTCGAGACCGCCCGCGCGGTACTGGGCGGCGGCGATCGAACCGAGCGCGTTGCGCGAGACGTTGAGCCGTTCCGTCCGCCGCGCGGCCTCGTCGCGCAGCTTGTCCAGCGAGGCGCGCGCGTCGTCCGCCTTCTCCTTCGCCCCGTTGTACTTCTCGGTGGCGGCCTCCGCCTCGTGGTAGAGCTTGTCGACCTTCGCCTTCACCTGCGCCGGCGTGAGGCGCGGCTCGGCGTGTGCGGAGCCTTCGAGCCCGGTGGCCGTCGCGGCGCCCGCGAGGGCGAGAGTGGCCGCCGTACGGCCGTACTGGCCGCTGAACGGTCGGTGCTTGGATCGGGGTCGGCGGTGCGCTGCCACGGGGGCGTCCACATCCTTCGTTCCGGCTCTGTTCCGTACGGGTTCCTGACGTGAGGACGCTAGGCGCGGCGGTCACGGCAGCGCGGCGGCATGGCCGTAATTGCCCGCAGCCGGCAGCTCGGCGACGGAATGTGGCCGCCGGGTCCCCACCGGATTCGACAGTCCCGGACAGAACTTGACCGATCGGATGACACCGGCACATGCGGCGGGGGAGCGGTGGTACAGCGGCCCCGGGGGGCGGGCCCGAACTGTCAGCGGTCGCGCGTAGGTTCTTCCCATGACCACTCTCGGGGAAATGCTGAAGGGGCCTTGTTCCAGGTCGCTTTGGGATCGGCTGTGCCCGCTGCTCGAAGCCCTGGACGAGTCGGAGGTGGCCACCGCCGCCACCGGTCTGCGGAGCTGGCCGCCGGAGCAGCGGCCGATGCCGGACCGGTGGTGGGCCGAGTGGCTGGCGGGTGACGTACGGCCGTACCACGCGCTGGCGGGGACCCGCAGGCTCGGCCGGCTGGTCGACGTGGAGTCGGCCAGGGTGCCGGCCGAGCCGGAGGCGGACCGGGACGAGTACGAAGAGGCGAACGACAGGGTGCACACGGCCTCGGGGTACGCGCTGACCGACGGCGTGGCATTCCCCTACGGCGCGATGGCGGTGGCGGCCCCGTCCGGCCTGCGGCGGCTGGTGTTCGGCGCGGTGGCCGAGTGGCATCACAACGGCGGCGACGTCGTCGGCTGGAGCACGGTCGCGAGCGGTCCGCTGACCATGTTCCTCGGCGGCGCCGACTACCACGACAACCCGCTCGACATCCAGATATCCCCGGACGGCGCGACCGTGGCCGCCTCGGTGGAGTGCCGCTGGCACGCCTGGTCGTCGGCCGGGGAGCCGCTGTGGACGCTCGACCCCGAGGACATCTGGCCGGACGGATCGGCCGGTGCCGGGGCGGACGACGGGGACGAGGAGGAGGCCGAGGACGACCACGTGGGCATCGACGTGCCCGTGCGGTTCTCGTTCGACGCGGACGGTCGGAGGGTGGCCGTGGGGCGGCTGCGCGGCGGCCCCGTTGCCGTCCTGGACGCGCGGACCGGGAAGGTCCTGGCAGGTTCACCCGGTCCGGACGGGGCGCGCTGGGAGGGCGAGGGCCCCGTCGCCCTGGACGCGGCCGGGAGGCTGCTGGGGCACGCCCGCGGCAGCCGGCTGGTCGTGCGGGACGCGGCCGGCGGCGCGGTGCTCGCCGAGGCGGACACCGGGCTGGTCACGATCCACGCGCTGGCCGCGGCGCCGGACGGCACCGGGTTCCTCGCCGTCGGGGCCGACGGCAAGGACGACCCGGCGGTGTGCGTGCTGACGCTGTCCCCGCCGTCGACCGAGTCCTCGTCCCCGGCCGAGGCCCCGGCCCCGCCGTCCACCCTCACCGCGGGTGAGCTGATACGGCCGGACCGGGCGCCCGACGGCATGGTCGCCACCGACCCGCTGTCGGTGATCACCGCGCGGGCGATATGGACCGAGGGCGGACCGCTCGCGTTCATGTCGTCGGACGTCGGCGACGTCCTCTTCGGCGGCGACGGCCGCGTGCTGCGGCTGTCGTCCGGGCCGAGCGTCGCCGCCTTCACCCCGGACGGCCGCGCCCTGGTCACCGTCGGGTGCGCCGAACAGGACGAGATGGACCCGATCGACGTCTGGTTCCTCAACGGCCCGGCGGGGCGACCCGCTCAGGCCGGGCGCACGCTGCCGTAGATCGGCATGTAGTAGATGGACTCCTCGCGGACGTTCGCACCCGGCTTCGGCGCGTGGATCATCTTGCCGTCGCCCTTGTAGATGCCGACGTGGCTGATGTCGTCGTAGAAGAACACCAGGTCGCCGGGGAGCAGATCCGCCGTGGCGACCCGCTTGCCGACCTTCACCTGGTCCCAGGTCGTACGCGGCAGTTGGACGCCGGCCTCCTTCCAGGCGGCGCCCGTCAGCCCCGAGCAGTCGTACGAACTGGGGCCGGTGGCGCCCCACACGTACGGCTTGCCGATCTGGGCGCGGGCGAACGCGAGGACCTTCTCGGCCTTGGCCGCGTACGTACCGTCCGTGGCCCCCGAGCCGCCGCCCGAGCCCGAGCCCGTGTCCGTGCCGCCCCCGGTGGCGGGCGCCTCCTCCTGCCGCGCCTCCTCCTGACGCTTGCGCTCCGCGGCCTCCTCCTCGGCCTTCGCCTCGGCCTTGCGGCGCGCCTCCTCCTCCTTCTTCCGCTCCAGCGCGGCGAGCCGCGCCTTCTCCTCGGCCGTCAGGTCCGACAGCAGCGACCGCGCCGCCGCGAGCTTGTTCTGGACCTTCTGCTTGCCCGCCTTGAGCGACGTCTGCGACTCCGTCAGTGTCTCCAGGCTCTTCGTCGCCTTCACACGCTGTTTGGCCGCGGACCGCTGCTCCTTCTGGAAGTCCTCGACGGCTTCCTGCTGGCGGTCGGTCAGCCGGTCCATCAGCTGGGTCTGCTCGAAGTACGACTCCGGGCTGTCGGCGAACATCAGGGCGGCCGTGGGACCGACCGCGCCCGCGCGGTACTGCGCCGCCGCGTACGTACCGAGGGAGCGCCGCGCCTCGTTGACCTTCTCGGCGCTCTTGGCGACGTCGTCCAGGACCCGGTCGACCGACTTGCGCTGCGTGTCGGTCGCTTCCTTCGCCTTGTTGTACTGCTGCGTCGCAGTACCGGCCTGCCGGTACAGGTCGTCGACCTTCTTCTGCACCTCTTCTATGGAGGGCTTGGGCTCCGCCGGCGCGGCGGTGGCGCTCTGCGTCGACAGAAGCGTGACCGAGGCGAGTGCGGCCGTCGTGAAGCCGACAGCCGGTGTGTTCGCGCGCACTCCGGTGCGACTGCGCGATTTGCGATGCGACGCCAAGGTCGGCATCTCCTTCCGTGGACCGCCTACCGGGTTAGCTGTCGGGTTCGGGCGGAACGGAAGGCTGCCCTACGGGCCAGGATCACGGCCCGATTCACCCCGGTGGAACTTGGTGGGTCCCCGGTTCCGGACTCCCTTCGGGAAGCCCGGATTCGGCGCAGGCAGCCCGCTTGGCGCTGATCGCCGATGGAGTACGGACGGCCTCGGCGTGCACGCTAGCCAATCTGTGGTGCCGCTGTGAAGGTTGATGGCCGATATGCCCGATACATTTTCGTGACCTTTGACGCAAACGCTCGTTGGTGCCCCCGCGAGGCCATGTGGCGGCGGGCTGTCAGTGCGGCACCCTAGACTCAGGAAGCGATGAGCAGCCTCTTTGACGACAGCTTCCTGGCGGACCTCCAGCCCTCGGCCGAGGAGCCCCCGCCGCCACCCGAGGACACCGCTCCGGAACAGGTGCCCGACGATCTCTTCGGAGGGAAGTTCGACGTGCCCCCGCCCAGGGATGCGTACCACCGAGACGGTGCGCCGCGCACGGTCGTGGACCCGGCGGCGCTGCTCGAAGGGCTGAACGACGAGCAGCGCGCCGCCGTCGTGCACACCGGATCGCCGCTGCTCATCGTGGCGGGCGCGGGCTCCGGCAAGACCCGGGTGCTGACGCACCGGATCGCGTATCTGCTGGGGAACCGCAGCGTGCATCCGGGCGAAATACTGGCGATCACGTTCACCAACAAGGCCGCGGGCGAGATGAAGGAGCGCGTCGGACAGCTCGTCGGACCGCGCGCCAACGCCATGTGGGTGATGACGTTCCACAGCGCCTGCGTGCGGATCCTGCGCCGAGAGTCGAAGCGGCTCGGGTTCACGTCGTCGTTCTCGATCTACGACGCGGCCGACTCCAAGCGGCTCATGGCCCTGGTCTGCCGCGATCTGGACCTCGACCCCAAGCGCCACCCCCCGAAGGCGTTCAGCGCCAAGATCTCGAATCTGAAGAACGAGCTGATCGACGAGGAGACCTTCGCCGGCCAGGCCACGGACCCCTTCGAGAAGACGCTGGCCGAGGCGTACCGGATGTACCAGGCGCGGCTGCGCGAGGCCAACGCGCTGGACTTCGACGACATCATCATGACGACGGTCCATCTGCTCCAGGCGTTCCCGGATGTCGCGGAGCACTACCGCCGCCGGTTCCGCCACGTCCTGGTGGACGAGTACCAGGACACCAACCACGCGCAGTACACCCTGGTGCGTGAGCTGGTCGGCCCCTCGGGCGAGGGGGACGACCCGGCCGAGCTGTGCGTGGTCGGTGACGCGGACCAGTCCATCTACGCGTTCCGGGGCGCCACGATCCGTAACATCCTCCAGTTCGAGGAGGACTACCCGGACGCGACGACGATCCTGCTGGAGCAGAACTACCGCTCCACGCAGACGATCCTCAGCGCGGCCAACGCGGTCATCGAGCGCAACGAGAGCCGGCGGCCCAAGAATCTGTGGACGAACGCGGGAGCGGGCGCCCTGATCACCGGGTACGTGGCGGACACCGAGCACGACGAGGCGCAGTTCGTCGCCGACGAGATCGACCGTATGACGGACGCGTCGGAGGCCAAGGCGGGCGACGTCGCCGTCTTCTACCGGACGAACGCTCAGTCGCGTGTCTTCGAGGAGATCTTCATCCGCGTCGGCCTGCCGTACAAGGTCGTCGGCGGTGTGCGCTTCTACGAGCGCAAGGAGGTCCGCGATGTGCTGGCCTATCTGCGCGTCCTCGCCAACCCGGAGGACAGCGTCCCGCTGCGCCGGATCCTGAACGTGCCCAAGCGCGGCATCGGCGACCGGGCCGAGGCGATGATCGACGCGCTCTCGGTCCGGGAGAAGATCTCCTTCGCGCAGGCGCTGCGCCGGGTCGACGAGGCGTACGGCATGGCGGCCCGCTCGTCGAACGCCGTGAAGCGCTTCAACACGCTGATGGAGGAGTTGCGTACGGTCGTCGAGTCCGGCGCCGGTCCGGCGACGGTCCTGGAGGCCGTGCTGGAACGGACCGGCTATCTGGCGGAGTTGCAGGCGTCGACCGACCCGCAGGACGAGACGCGGATCGAGAACTTGCAGGAACTGGCCGCCGTGGCGCTGGAGTTCGAGCAGGAGCGCGCGCAGGCGGCCGGGGCGGAAGCGTCGGGGACGGGAACGGCGGACACGGAAGCGGACGCCGACGCGGGCGGTGTCGACGCCGACGAGGCGGCCGCCGCCGGGGACGCGCCCGCCGCGACTCCGTCCGGGACCCTCGCCGAGTTCCTGGAGCGGGTCGCGCTGGTCGCCGACTCCGACCAGATCCCGGACGAGGACGAGGACGGCTCCGGTGTCATCACGCTGATGACGCTGCACACCGCGAAGGGGCTGGAGTTCCCGGTCGTCTTCCTGACGGGCATGGAGGACGGCGTCTTCCCGCACATGCGTGCGCTCGGCCAGGCGAAGGAGCTCGAGGAGGAGCGCAGGCTGGCGTACGTCGGCATCACGCGCGCCCGCGAGCGGCTCTATCTGACCCGGTCCTCGATGCGCAGCGCGTGGGGCCAGCCCTCGTACAATCCGCCGTCGCGCTTCCTGGAGGAGATTCCGGGCGAGCATCTGGCGTGGAAGCGCACCGGCCCGATGGCCGCCCCCGCCGGGCCGACGTCGGGGATCACGTCCTCGCTGTCCACGTCCCGCTCACGGTCGGGCCCCGCCGGGTTCGCCACACGGCGCGCGACCGAGAAGCCGGTCATCTCGCTGGCGGTGGGGGACAGGGTCACACACGACCAGTTCGGGCTCGGGACGGTCGTCACGGTGACGGGGTCGGGCGCCGACGCGCAGGCGACGATCGACTTCGGTGACTCGAAGCCGAAGCGGTTGCTGCTGCGGTACGCGCCGGTCGACAAGCTCTAGCGAGCGGTCCAGGCGCGGGGACGCGCGGGTACAAGGATGCGGCGGGCCGACGAGGCCCGCCGCGTCGATGCCGGGGAAAGCGCGGAGCCGGGAGCGGCGCGGAACGGACCGCTTACGACAGTTCGAGACCGTGGCTGCGGAACCAGGACAGCGGGTCGATCGCCGAGCCGCCACCCGGCCGTACCTCGAAGTGCAGGTGCGGACCGGTGGAGTTGCCCGAGTTCCCGGAGTACGCGATCTCGTCACCGGCCTTGACCGATCCGGAGCGGATCTTCGTGCTGCTGAGGTGGCAGTACCAGGTCTCGGTGCCGTCGGGGGCGGTCACGATCGCCATGTTGCCGTAGGCGCCGTTCCATTGCGTACGGACCGTGCCGTCCGTCGCGGCCATCACGGGGGTGCCGTACGAGACGGGGAAGTCGATGCCGGTGTGCATCGACATCCAGTTGACGCCGGCCTGGCCGTAGTACGCGCTGAGGGCGTGATTCGCGACGGGGATGGCGAACTTGGGGCGCGCGGCCTCGCGGGCCGCGGCCTCTGCCTCGCGCTTCTTCTTCTCCGCCGCCTGGCGTTCCTTGAGGTCGATGCGCTCCTGGGTGCGGCTGGCGCGGTCCCCGAAGTCACGCGCGTCGGCGTCGAGAGCGGCGAGTTGGGTGTCGAGCTTGTTGTTGACCGCGGCGGGTTTGATCGCTGTCGCGTCCGCGGCGGTGACCGTGGTCGAGTCGTCCTTGGTCTCCTCGGCGCCGAGTCCGCCGACCGACGCGGCGGCGATACCGGCGACGCCCATGACACAGGCGGAGGGGACGGCGACGGTCAGCAGTGCCGAACGCTTCGCCGGCGTACGACGCCTGCCCCGGCTGCCTCCGGCCGCCCGGCGGACCGGGCGGGGGGTGACCGTCGCGGCGGTGGCGGTGGCCGCGGCCCCGACAAGGTGGTCCGCGTGAGGGTGGTCCGCGTGCTCGGAGTGGTCCCATTCGGGCGACGAATCCGATTCCGACACCTGTTCAGGTTCCGGACCGGGCGTGTCGTACTCGTGCTCCTGGCCGCTCTCGTACTCGGGCTGCGCGTACTCGGCCTGCGTGAACTCCGGCTGGTCGTACGCGGCTTCGTGCTGGTGCTCGACCTCGGGGTCGTAGGCGGCCGACTCGTACGCGGCGGGCTCGTAAGTCGCCTCGTGGGACTCGTACGTCGCCGGGTCGTGCGACTCGTACGTCGCGGTGTCGCCGTAGTACGGAGCCGCCGGAGTCTCGCTCTGGAACGGTACGTCCGGCTGGACCGCCGGTTCGCCCGAGTTCCAGGCGGTGGCGTCGTAGGCGCCGGTGTCGGCGACGGGCGCCGACCACTGGTCGGCCGGGGCGCTCTGGCCGGTCTGGTCATATCCGTAACTGGCCGCCTGGTTCGCCTCGTTCCAGGCGTTGGCGTCCCACTGACCCGTCGTGTCGTACGACTGCTGGGGTTGGTGGGGCTGCTGAGGCTGTGCCGCATAGGCGTCGTACGCCTCGTACTGAGCCTGGGGTGCTTGCGGCGCCTGCGTCGCGTAGGGGTCGTAACCCTCGTAACCCGCGTTCCACTGCGCCGAGTCGTACTGACCGCTGTGGTCCGTCTCGTAAGTGACCGTGCCCACCGGGCTCGTGCCCGGAAGCGCGCCGAAGAGCGGGTCACTGTCGAAGCTGCCTGTGGAGTAGCCGTCGTGGGCGGCGTATCCGGCGTGGGGGTGCTGGTCGTTCACCAACTTCTCTCTCGCCTCGGCAGCAGAACCAGGCTCCTGGGGCCGTCTTGACGAACGGTGGGACCCAGAAGGGAAAGCAGTGGCCGCGACTGTACCCGGCGGTATGCGACGGCGACAATCTTCCTCGACTTCCGGGCGCTCTGGAAACGGGCATTCGGCCGTCTTTCGGCGAACTGCGGGCGCACCTTTGGCACTACGTTCGAAGATTGTTCGATTTCAAGAGTGTCGGCGAGGTGTCGAACCGACATCGAATCGGGCGTGGGCGCAACCAATTTCGATCTCGGCGTTTGGGGCGTCACGCCACCGATATCGCTCCGCCGGCCTGGCCCTCCGTGCTTTCCGCGTCGCTTCCCGCCCATTCGGCCGACTCGATGAGGCCCGCGAGGTCGTCGTCGCCGTCGTGCTCCAGGACGTACCGGATACCGGCGGCGACGGCCGGATGCACCGGCAGCGCGAGGTGGCCGATACCGGTCACGCCCACGTTCTCCGCGACGAGGTCCGGGTGCTCGACGCGGGCCGCGCCCACCGGTGACATGACCTGGTCGAGATCGCTCCAGAAGCTGACGAACCGGGTCCGGCAGCCGGGCGCCGGCTCCCGAAGCTCCTCGATCAGGTCCGAGCCGGGCCGCATCTGCCGGACGACGGGGTGCGCGCTCGCGAGCGGGATGGCGGCCGTACCGGCGTGCGGGGTGCCCATCGTGATCAGGGTCCGCACCCGTGCGTCGCCGTCCAGTCGCTGTACGTAATACCGGGCGATCAGTCCGCCGAGGCTGTGGCCGACGATGTCGACCTCGCGGTGCCCCGTACGGGCGCAGATCTCCTCGATGTGCCGGCCCAGCACCTCGGCCGCCAGCCGGATGTCGCTGGTCAGCGGCGAGAAATTGAGGGATTCGAGATGCCGCCAGCCGTGCCGGGCCAGCGAGCGGCGCAGCAGGACGAAGACGGAGCGGTTGTCCACGAAACCGTGCAGGAGCAGGACCGGCGGCCGTGAGCGGCCCTCCGTGGGCAGTGTGGCCGCCTCGGGCGGCAGCTCCGGGGCCGGGCGTTCGTTGGCGATACCACCCGGATAGAGGACCATGTGCCCCGCGAGAATCGCCAGCTCAAGGGCCGAGGCCCGCAGGAGCGTGACGGGCAGCTCCCAGGCCGCCGGCCGCCGCACCACGGACGGAAAGGGCGAGAAAAGCTCGGAGAAAGGCGGGATCTTCATTGACCTACCTCCCTACGCCACACGGGAAGCGGCTCCCTTGCGGCTCTCGTACCAGGTGGGGCCGGTACGACGCAGAGTGAACATGTCCCAATGTGTGATTTCCCCCTCCCCGGCCACCGCGAAACAGCGGCGTGCGAGATGCTGGAGATAACGTTCGTTCACATCTCCGTCCCTCGCCGGTACGGGGACCCGTGCCAATGACGACGAAGTCGGTATGTGGAGGCAGTGATGGGTGTGACCGGTCCGATCCGAGTGGTGGTGGCGAAACCGGGTCTCGACGGCCACGATCGCGGGGCCAAGGTCATCGCGCGAGCGTTGCGGGATGCGGGTATGGAGGTCATCTACACCGGGCTGCACCAGACGCCCGAGCAAATCGTGGACACCGCGCTCCAGGAGGACGCCGACGCGATCGGCCTGTCGATCCTGTCCGGCGCGCACAACACGCTGTTCGCGAAGGTCATCGATCTGCTGGACCAGCACGACGCGCGGGACATCAAGGTCTTCGGCGGCGGCATCATCCCGGAGGCGGACATCGCGCCCCTGAAGGCGAAGGGCGTGGCGGAGATCTTCACGCCCGGCGCGACGACGACGTCGATCGTCGACTGGGTGAACGCGAATGTCCGGCAGCCCGCGGGTGCGTAGTACGTAGTGCACAGTGCGGTGGCCGGGGCGGGGTGGCCGGGCCACCGCCGGACCTCAGTCGCCGGCCGGGCTGCCTGTTCTCGTCGAGCCCTCACCTGTCAGTTCCGACAGCATCGCGGCGCGCAGCCGCAGCGTGGAGACCAGGCGCTGGAACGCCTCCGACCAGTAGCCGCCCGCTCCCGGTGACGCGCCCTCCGGTTCGTCCGGGGTGGCGGTGAGGATCTCCAGTCGGGACGCCTCCGCCGGGTTCAGGCAGCGTTCCGCCAGGCCCATCACGCCGCTGAAGCTCCACGGGTAACTCCCGCCGTCCCGCGCGATGTCGAGCGCGTCGACCACCGCCCGGCCCAGCGGCTCGGACCACGGCACCGCGCAGACGCCGAGGAGCTGGAATGCCTCCGAGAGGCCGTGCGCGGCTATGAACCCGGCCACCCAGGCGGCCCGTTCCGCCGCGGGCAGGGTGGCCAGCAGCTTCGCCCGCTCCGCCAGTGACGACGCCCCCGGACCGGTGGCCGGGGATGCGGCCGGTGGGCCCAGCAGGGCGCGGGCCCAGTGGGAGTCCCGCTGGCGGACGGCGGCGCGGCACCACGCCGCGTGCAGTTCGTCCGTCCAGCCGTCGAGGACCGGCAGCGTCACGATCTCCTCGGGCGTACGGTCCCCCAGTCGGCCCGACCAGACCGACAGCGGTGTCGCCTCCACCAACTGGCCCAGCCACCAGGACCGTTCGCCCCGGCCGCTGGGCGGTGTCGGGCTCACCCCGTCGCGCTGCATGTCCGCGTCGCACTCGTGCGGCGCCTCGACGACGACCGTCGGGCCCGTGGGGCCCTCGGTGCGGTCCAGGCTCACGCACGTGGCCGCCCGCGCCGCCATCCGCGCGGCCAGCGCGGAGTTCGGCAGCGCGGACAGCAACTCCGCGGCGGTCGCGCGGACATTGCGGCTGCGGTCGGAGAGCGCGTCCTCCAGGAAGGGCTCGTCGAGGTCGGACAGTCCGGCGCGCAGCGAGTCGAGGAACATCAGCCGGTCCTCGGCGCGCTCCGTCGGCCATGTCGTGGCCAGCAGCGCCCGCGCCGCGGTCGCGTCCTGCGCGCGGACGGCCGCCAGCAGAGCGACGCGCTCCGCGAACAGCCCCTGCTCCCACAACTGCTCCACGGCCTCGGTGTCCCGGACGCCCGGCAGGACGGCGCCGCCGGACGCGCCGCGCAGCGCGAACTTCCAGTCCGAGTTGAAGCGCGCGAGCCAGAGTCCGCGCGGGCCGGCGAACGCGAGGGCGTGCGGCCGCAGGTCGTTGCGCCCGCGCGCGGCGTCGAGGAGCGCGGGCAGCGCGGCGGCGGGGGCGCGGTAGCCCTCGTCGTTCGCGGTCGTGAGCCACTGCGGGAGCAGTTCGGTCAGATCAGGGGCCGTACCGCGTCTGCCGCCCGTACCGGCCGGGGCCGAGCGGTCGGCCAGCAGCTGGGAGAGGCGCCTGCGCGCGGGCTCCGGCAGTTCGCGGCGGCCGTCGTGCGGCGCGGGCTCCGGCCGGGCGGCGGCGCGCGCGGGCAGCAGACCCGCCCGCCGGCGGAGCGTGTGGAGCGCGGCGGCGTCGAGGAGCGCGACGGGCGCGTCCTGGCCGGGAGCCATGACGTCCGCCGGCGGGGTGCGCCGGTCGGTGCCGAGCAGGGCCGACGTGACGAGATCTTCCCAGAGGGTGGTGCGGGTCATCGGATGCCTCCGTACGTATGGAGATACGTATAGATAGGGGAAACGGCCGTAGGGCCTGCCGGGGCAGTGCGAGCCCGTCCGGCGATCGAGGACGAACCGGATGCCGAGGGTCGGTCAGGTCAGCCGGACCGTCTCCGGGGAGTCCGCCGACCACGCCGCGAGCGGGGTGAATCCGCGATGGCCGCACTCGCCGAAGACCGTCACCGGGCCGCCCCCCGACAGCGCCACCAGCTTCCACAGACCCGGCCGCGCGAGCGAGGCGGGCGTGATGGCCAGGGCCGACTCCCCCGCCGCGTCGGCCAGTTGCCAACCGTCCCCCTCGGGGACGGGTATGACATCGGTCAGCGTCACCGGCCAGGACTCCAGCCACGGATCCTCCCGCAGCGCCGAGCCGTACGCCTCCACCGCCGCCGTGGTGGTCCCGCCCGGCGGGGGAGTCCCGCCCCCCTCGGGAATTCCCACCTCCTCGCCCAGATCGGCCCTCAACTGCCCCGCCCCCGTGTGCGGCGTCAGCTCCGCCTCGATCACCAGGCCGACCGGCAGCGCCGGTTGGGGCGAGCGGCCCGCCGCGCCGAACCCCAGCACCAGTGCCGTACGCCCCGACTCCCGCCCGTACAGCCAGATCCGGCGCGTGGTGATCTTGCCGTCCGACGTGTCGTACTGCGCGAGCACCAGCCAGTGGTCCTTGACCGGCGGGCCGTCGGCGGGGGAGGGGAGCCCGACCCGCGTACGGACCGTCGTGGCCAGCGGCGCGGGCAGCCGGTCGATCCCCAGCCAGCCCAGATCGAGCAGATGCAGCAGCGCCGACTCTTCGAGCAGCCGCACCGGCCAGCCCGCCCCCGAGCCCGGTATCGAGCCCAACTCCCGCACCCGCGCGGCCAGTCCCGGCGCCTGCGCGTCCACCATGCGGGCGGCCGTCTCCTCCCACAGCCCGTATCCCGACCGCTCCGCCGCCGCCAGCCCGCCGCGCAGCAGGTCTATCAGCCGCTGCTCCAGCTCCAGCGCCCCGCCCGTGATCCGGGCCGCCCTGCGCTCCGCCCGGCGCCTGGCAGCCTCCGGGTCGGCCTGCCCGGCCGCCCCGGAGGCCTCGTCCTTCGCTTTTCGCGCCTGCTCCTCGCTCCGCTCGCGGCGGGCCCCCAGCCACTCCTCAGCCCAGTCGGGGGCCTCCCCGTCCCCCACGTCCACGACCGTCCTGACCGCCGATTCCCCCTCGGCGGCCCAGAGCATCAGCAGCCCCAGCGCGTGCTTGCACGGGAACTTCCGGCTCGGACAACTGCACTTGTACGCGGGGCCCTTCGTGTCTATCACCGTCTGATACGGCTTCTTCCCGCTCCCCTTGCACAGACCCCATACGGCCCCCTCGCCGCTGCTGCCCGCGTCCGACCACGGCCCGGCGGCGCTCAGCCTGGCGCCCGCCTTGCGTGACGCATCGTCAGGCGCCAGGGCCAGCACCTGTTCCGTCGTCCAGCGCACCCCCGCTTTATCCATGCCCACGACGTTAGGCCGCCCCACTGACAATCGGCTCCGACCTGCGGAAACGGTCGATTGTCAGTGGCATGGTGCACCGTGGATCCCACACCCGGTCGAACGATCTGGAGGGGGATCCATGACCATGCCCGAAACGAGTGCGACGACCGCCGAGACGGTCGGCGGGGCCGTCGGCGCCGAGGTCCTGCGACCGCACGCCGAGGACGCCTTCGCCGACGAGTTGAAGGCGCTCGCCGCCGCCGACGACCGGCCACGGCCGGTCCGCTGGCGGCTCTCGCCGTGGGCGGTCGCGACGTATCTCCTCGGCGGGACGCTTCCCGACGGCACGGTCATCACGCCGAAGTACGTGGGCCCGCGCAGGATCATCGAGGTCGCCGTCACCACACTCGCCACCGACCGGGCGCTGCTTCTCCTCGGCGTTCCCGGCACCGCGAAGACCTGGGTGTCCGAGCATCTGGCGGCCGCCGTGAGCGGTGACTCGACGCTGCTGGTGCAGGGGACGGCGGGCACGCCCGAGGAGGCCATCCGATACGGGTGGAACTACGCGCAGTTGCTCGCCCACGGCCCGAGCCGGGACGCGCTCGTGTCCAGTCCCGTCATGCGGGCCATGGCGGAAGGCATGACCGCCCGCATCGAGGAGCTGACGCGCATCCCGGCCGACGTGCAGGACTCGCTCATCACGATCCTGTCCGAGAAGACGCTGCCGGTCCCGGAGCTCGGTCAGGAGATCCAGGCGGTCCGCGGGTTCAACGTGATCGCCACGGCCAACGACCGTGACCGGGGGATCAACGACCTGTCGAGCGCCCTGCGCCGCCGCTTCAACACCGTCGTCCTGCCGCTGCCCGCCACCGCCGAGGCGGAGGTCGACATCGTCTCGCGGCGGGTCGACCAGATCGGGCGCTCGCTCGACCTGCCGGGCGGCCTCGAAGGCATCGCCGAGATCCGCCGGGTCGTCACGGTCTTCCGCGAGCTGCGCGACGGGGTCACGGCCGACGGGCGTACGAAGATCAAGTCCCCCTCCGGGACGCTCTCCACGGCGGAGGCGATCTCCGTCGTCACCAACGGCCTCGCGCTCGCCGCGCACTTCGGCGACGGCGTCCTGCGCCCCGGCGACGTCGCGTCCGGCATTCTCGGCGCCGTCGTCCGCGACCCGGCGGCGGACCGGGTGATCTGGCAGGAGTACGTGGAAACCGTCGTGCGCGAGCGGGACGGCTGGAAGGACTTCTACCGCGCCTGCCGAGAGGTCGGCGCGTGACGACGCCGGTCCGGGACACGGACACGTCGGCCGATGCGTCCCCGCTGCCCGGCGCGGCCCCGGCGCGGCCTGCCGGGAGCGGCTCGTTGCTGCTCGGCGTCCGGCACCACGGGCCCGGTTCGGCCCGCGCCGTACAGGCGGCGCTCGACGCGGCCGCGCCCTCTGCCGTCCTGATCGAAGGCCCGCCCGAGGGCGACGCGTTGGTGTCGCTCGCGGGCGACGCGCAGATGCGCCCGCCCGTCGCGCTGCTCGCCCACGCCGTGGACGATCCGGGGCGCGCGGCGTTCTGGCCGCTGGCCGAGTTCTCCCCGGAGTGGGTCGCGATCCGCTGGGCGCTCACCCACGACGTGCCCGTCCGCTTCATCGACCTTCCCGCGACGCACTCGCTGGCCTTCACGGACGGGGACGAGACGCCGCACGGCGAGACACCCGGCTCCGAAGCCGGTCCCGATCCGGACGCCTCCGCCCGGGCGCTGCGCATCGATCCGCTCGCCGTCCTCGCCGAAGCCGCCGGCTATGACGACGCCGAGCGCTGGTGGGAGGACGTCGTGGAACACCGCGGCGCCGCAACCGACCCGTTCGCGCCCTTCGCCGCCGTCGGCGAGGCGATGACAGCCCTGCGCGAGGAGTACGGCGACGGCGGGCACCCGCGCGACCTGGTCCGCGAGGCGTACATGCGGATCCAACTCCGCGCCGCGCGGAAGGAGTTCGGTGACGACCGCGTCGCCGTCGTCTGCGGCGCGTGGCACGTGCCCGCACTCGGCGCGAAGACCACGGCCACCGCCGACCGCGCCCTCCTCAAGGGACTGCCCAAGGTCAAGTCCGAGATGACCTGGGTGCCGTGGACCCACCACCGGCTGGCCAGACACAGCGGATACGGGGCGGGCATCGACTCTCCCGGCTGGTACGGCCACCTGTTCGGCGCGCCCGACCGCCCCGTGGAGCGCTGGATGACCAAGGTCGCCGGTCTGCTGCGCGAGGAGGACCTGCCCATCTCCTCCGCCCATGTCATCGAGGCCGTGCGGCTCGCCGAGACCCTGGCCACCATGCGCGGCCGGCCCCTCGCCGGACTGACCGAAACGACCGACGCGATCCGCGCCGTCATGTGCGACGGGTCCGACGTGCCGCTCGGGCTCATCAGGGACCGGCTCATCGTCGGGGACGTCCTCGGTGAGGTGCCCGACTCCGCCCCGGCCGTGCCGTTGCAGCGCGACCTGACGCGGCTCCAGCGCTCGCTGCGGCTGAAGCCGGAAGCGCTGGAGCGCGAGCTGGACCTCGACCTCCGTAAGGAGACCGACGCGGGCCGGAGCAGGATGCTGCACCGGCTGAGGCTGCTCGGCATCGGCTGGGGCGAACCGGCCACCGGGCGCGGCAGCACGGGCACGTTCCGCGAGAGCTGGCGGCTGCGCTGGGAGCCCGAGTTGTACGTACGGGTCGCCGAGGCCGGGGTCTGGGGCACCACCGTCCTCTCGGCTGCCACCGCCAAGGCCGAGTCCCGGGCAGTGGCGGCGACCGCCCTCGCCGACGTCACCGCCCTCGCCGAGCAGTGCCTCCTGGCCGAACTGACCGACGCCCTGCCCGTGGTGATGAAGGCCCTCGCCGACCGCGCCGCGCTGGACGCCGACGTCGCCCACCTCGCCCAGGCCCTGCCCGCGCTCGCCCGCTCGCTGCGCTACGGAGACGTACGGTCCACCGACACGGCGGCGCTCGGCGAAGTCGCCGCCGGGCTCGCCGAGCGGATCTGCGTCGGACTGCCGCCCGCCTGCGCCGGGCTCGACGCGGACGGCGCGGCCGGGATGAGAGAGCACCTCGACAGCGTCCACACCGCGATCGGCCTGCTGCCCGACACCCCCGGCCGCCCCGCCGGGGACCTGCCGGGCCGCTGGGGCGCCGTGCTGCGCAAACTGGCCGCGCGGGACACCGTGCCCGGCGTCATCCGGGGCAGATCCGCCCGGCTGCTCCTGGACGACGGACGCCTCCCCGAGGACGAGGCAGCGCGCCTCATGGGCCTCGCCCTGTCGCCCGCCACGCCACCGGCCGACGCGGCGGCCTGGATCGAGGGGTTCGTGGGAGGAGCGTCCGGCGGCGGAATGCTCCTGGTCCACGACGAACGGCTGCTCGGCCTCGTGGACACCTGGCTGACCGGGGTGCCGGACGGCTCCTTCACCGACGTGCTGCCCCTGCTGCGCCGTACGTTCTCCGCGTACGAACCGGGAGTGCGCCGCACGCTCGGCGAACTGGTCCGGCGCGGACCGGCGGGCGGCGGCGCGCGGCCCGACCGCTCCGAGGCGGGAATCCCCGGCTTCGGCGCCGGTATCGACGAGACCCGCGCGGACGCGGTCCTCCCGGTCGTCCGTCTCCTGCTCGGCGGACCGACGGACCGGGACCTTCCGCAGCCCAGCCCTGAGCACGACGACGACAACGACCTCGCGGGGGCGGCCCGATGACGACGACCGGCACGACGAACGGCAGGACCGGCACGACGGACGAGGCGGCGGACGAGCGGCTGAGGCGCTGGCGGCTGGTCCTCGGCGGCGACTCCGCCGACGGCACCGGACGCCCGCTCACCGGCCAGGACGCCGCAATGGACGGCGCGTTGACCGCTCTGTACGGAGGCGGCGGCAGCGGCACGGCCAGGAAGAGCACCGGCAACCGCTCCGCGGGGCTCGGCGCGTCCGCCCCCTCCGTCGCCCGCTGGCTCGGCGACATCCGGACGTACTTCCCCAGCTCCGTCGTCCAGGTCATGCAGCGCGACGCGATCCAGCGGCTCGGTCTCTCCGCGCTCCTGCTCGAACCGGAAATGCTGGAGGCCGTCGAGGCGGACGTCCATCTCGTCGGCACGCTCCTCTCACTCAACAAGGCCATGCCCGAGACGACCAAGGAGACGGCGCGCGCCGTCGTGCGGAAGGTCGTCGCCGACATCGAGAAGCGGCTCGCCACCCGTACCCGCGCCACGCTCACCGGCGCCCTCGACCGTTCCGCGCGGATCAGCCGGCCGCGCCACCGGGACATCGACTGGGACCGCACGATCCGCGCGAACCTCAAGAACTACCTGCCGGAGTACGGCACGGTCGTCCCCGAACGCCTCATCGGATACGGCCGCGCCTCACAGTCCGTGAAGAAGGAGGTCGTCCTCTGCATCGACCAGTCCGGCTCGATGGCGGCGTCCGTCGTCTACGCCTCCGTCTTCGGCGCCGTCCTCGCCTCGATGCGCTCCATCTCCACCCGCCTCGTCGTCTTCGACACCGCGGTCGTCGACCTCACCGACCAGCTGGACGACCCCGTCGACGTCCTGTTCGGCACCCAGCTCGGCGGCGGCACGGACATCAACCGCGCACTCGCCTACTGCCAGTCGCAGATCACCCGGCCCGCCGACACCGTCGTCGTCCTGATCAGCGACCTGTACGAGGGCGGAATCCGCGACGAGATGCTGAAGCGGGTCGCGGCGATGAAGGCGTCTGGCACGCAGTTCGTGGCGCTGCTCGCGCTGTCCGACGAGGGCGCGCCCGCCTACGACCGTGACCACGCGGCGGCCCTCGCCGCACTCGGCGCCCCGGCCTTCGCCTGCACCCCCGACCTGTTCCCGGAGGTGATGGCGGCGGCGATCGAGAAGCGCCCCCTGCCCATACCGGACACCACCACCCCCTAGCCACCCCAGGCATCCACGTGTCTGTGACAGGTATCACCGCTCAGGGGTGATCTGTGATTTAGGGGTCCACGGCCCACGGGGATAACCTGCGAGACGGACATGCCGCGCTCCGGGACTCCCTCTGCGCCTTCCTTGTGACAAGTGCAGTCACGTTGCCCATCGCGGCACGCCCACGCAGATTACGAACCGCGATCACTGCGAATCTTAGAAGACAGACAAGGGACGGACGCGCGTGGACCTGTTCGAGTACCAGGCGAGGGACCTCTTCGCCAAGCACGGTGTACCGGTGCTGGCCGGTGAAGTCATCGAAACGCCTGAGGCGGCGCGCGAGGTGACGACGCGTCTCGGCGGCAAGGCTGTCGTCAAGGCGCAGGTCAAGGTCGGCGGCCGAGGCAAGGCCGGCGGCGTGAAGCTGGCCTCCGACCCGGCCGACGCGGTCGCCAAGGCCGACGCCATTCTGGGCATGGACATCAAGGGCCACACGGTCCACAAGGTGATGCTGGCCCAGACGGCGGACATCGCGGAGGAGTACTACGTCTCCTTCCTCCTCGACCGCACCAACCGCACCTTCCTGGCCATGGCCTCCGTGGAGGGCGGCGTCGAGATCGAGGTCGTCGCCGAGGAGAACCCCGAGGCGCTCGCCAAGATCCCGGTCGACGCCAACGAGGGCTGCACCCCGGAGAAGGCCGCCGAGATCGTCGCCGCGGCGAAGTTCCCGGCCGAGATCGCCGACCAGGTCGCCGACGTCCTCCAGCAGCTGTGGACCGTCTTCATCAAGGAAGACGCCCTGCTCGTCGAGGTCAACCCGCTGATCAAGTCCGGTGACGGCAAGATCATCGCGCTGGACGGCAAGGTCTCGCTCGACGAGAACGCCGACTTCCGCCAGCCCGACCACGAGGCCCTCGAGGACAAGGCCGCGGCCAACCCCCTCGAAGCCGCCGCCAAGGCCAAGAACCTCAACTACGTCAAGCTCGACGGCGAGGTCGGCATCATCGGCAACGGCGCTGGGCTCGTCATGAGCACCCTCGACGTCGTCGCGTACGCGGGCGAGGCCCACGGCGGCGTGAAGCCCGCCAACTTCCTCGACATCGGCGGCGGCGCCTCGGCCGAGGTCATGGCGAACGGCCTGGAGATCATCCTCGGCGACCCGGACGTCAAGTCCGTCTTCGTCAACGTCTTCGGCGGCATCACCGCGTGCGACGAGGTCGCCAACGGCATCGTGCAGGCCCTGGAGCTGCTCAAGTCCAAGGGCGAGACCGTCAGCAAGCCCCTGGTCGTTCGCCTCGACGGCAACAACGCGGAGCTGGGTCGCAAGATCCTGTCGGACGCCAACCACCCGCTCGTACAGCGCGTGGACACCATGGACGGCGCGGCCGACAAGGCCGCCGAGCTCGCGGCTGCGAAGTAAAGGTAAAGGTCACCAACACCATGGCTATTTTCCTGACCAAGGAAAGCAAGGTCATCGTCCAGGGGATGACCGGTGCCACCGGCATGAAGCACACCAAGCTCATGCTCGCTGACGGCACCAACATCGTCGGCGGAGTCAACCCGCGCAAGGCCGGCACGTCCGTCGACTTCGACGGCACCGACGTCCCGGTCTTCGGCTCCGTCAAGGAAGCCATCGAGAAGACCGGCGCCGACGTGTCGGTCCTCTTCGTGCCGCCGGCCCACGCCAAGGCCGCGGTCGTCGAGGCCATCGACGCCGAGATCGGTCTCGCCGTCGTGATCACCGAGGGCATCGCGGTGCACGACTCCGCCGCCTTCTGGGCGTACGCGTCGAGCAAGGGCAACAAGACCCGGATCATCGGCCCCAACTGCCCCGGTCTCATCACGCCCGGCCAGTCCAACGCCGGCATCATTCCGGGCGACATCACCAAGCCCGGCCGCATCGGTCTCGTGTCCAAGTCCGGCACCCTGACCTACCAGATGATGTACGAGCTGCGCGACATCGGCTTCTCGTCCGCCATCGGCATCGGCGGCGACCCGGTCATCGGTACGACGCACATCGACGCCCTCAAGGCGTTCGAGGCCGACCCCGACACCGACCTCATCGTGATGATCGGCGAGATCGGCGGCGACGCCGAGGAGCGCGCGGCCGACTTCATCGCCAAGCACGTGACCAAGCCGGTCGTCGGCTACGTCGCGGGCTTCACGGCGCCCGAGGGCAAGACGATGGGCCACGCCGGCGCCATCGTCTCCGGCTCGTCGGGCACCGCGGCGGCCAAGAAGGAGGCCCTCGAGGCCGCGGGCGTCAAGGTCGGCAAGACGCCCACCGAGACGGCCGGCCTCGCCCGGGCGATCCTCGCGGGCTGACGCGGATCGACTCTTGGCGGTACGGTCGTAACGAGTACGGCGGTTGAACTGCCGCACAACGCGCGTGGGCCCGCACCTTTCAGGTGGTGCGGGCCCACGCGCGTGCGCCCGACAGGTCGTCGCCGCGCGTCAGGGAATCCGGGGCAGCAGCCGCCCCGGTCCGTTCAGCGGCACGGCCCGGAGCTTGTCGCGCAGCTTCAGATCCCGCCGGTCGAGCTTCTGCGGCCCCTTCGGGGCCGGGACACCGCCGACCCGCTGGCCGGGCGCGGGCGTCGGTTCGTACCGCGACGGCGCCGTGACGGCCGTGAAGGCTGTCGCCCCGATGATCAGGACGGTGACGGCGATCGCGACCCGTGTCCAGAACTTGGCGCGGCGCTCGCTCGCCAGCCGTACGGCGGGCGCGGTCGCGACGGCCGGCGCGGACACCGTCTTCGCCAGCTCCCGCATCCGCTCGTACAGGACCGCCTCGTCCCCCAGCTCGGGCAGCACCTCGACGACGGCCTCACGCGCGTGCAGCAGCCGGTTCGTGGTGGCCGTCGTGGTGGCCTCCGTCTCGGCGGCGGTCTCGGGCAGGCCGATCCCCAGACCGTCGTGGAGCAGCAGCGTGCGCCGGTACATCGGCGGCAGATCGAGCAGTGTCCGGCGCAGCGCGCGTCCGTCGCGTTCGCCGGTGAACGGGTCCGGGTGCCGGCAGGCGCGCCGGAACCGGTGCCAGGGCGCTGTCGCGTGGTCGTACGCCGCCCCCCTCACCCAGCCCGCCGGGTCGGCGTCGACGGCGACCTCGGGCCAGCGGTGCCAGGCCAGCTGGAAGGCACGCTCGACGGACTCCTGGGCGAGCGTGCGACGTCCGGTGAGCAGATACGTCTGGCGTACGAGCGCGGGGGCGGCGTGCGCGTACAGCTCGTCGAAGGCCTGAGCGGGTGTCAGCTTGGCGGCCTCCGCGGCGGCGGCCCCGGCCAGGGCCTCGGCCTTCTCCTTGCGGCGCTGGGCGTTCTGCCTGGACCGGCTGTCCTCCTCGACCGTGCGGACGGGGCGGCGGTTGAGGGGCTTCTTGCGCGAGGGTGTGGGCGGACGCGAGGACGAGGGATCGCCGGGGAGGACGTCCTTGAGGGAGGTGCTGTCGGTGCGGGGTGCCGATTCGGGAGTGGGAGCGCGTGCGGGTGCGTCTGTCGATGCCGCGGCCGGCTTCCTCGCCGACGGGTTCTCCGAATCCCTCGGCCGGCGCCTCTTCGCGCGCTTCTTCTCGTCGAGTTCAGCCGCGTACGCGGCCAGCAGCCGTGCGTACGCCTCGCGCTTGCGCCCCAGGGGTGTCGTACGCCCGGTCTCCCAGGATCTGACGGTCCTTCGGGTGACCCCCACCGCCGTCGCGACCTGTTTCTCGGTCATGTCCATGGCCTCGCGCAGTCTGCGGCGCTCTTTCGGGGAGGGAAGCGTAGGCACCGAAGAGGAACTCGTGGTGCTCTGCGTCATGAAGAACTCCCCGCAGCACTGTACTGGCCGAAAAAGTACATAAACGTATATTGAGCGACACAACGGCTATCCGCCTGTTACGCGGTTTAAGCGCGTGTCGTTGGCAGCATGTGCGCCGTGACCCAAGTGAGCGAGCGCGGCACCACGTTGTCCTCGGCCTCCGCCACCGATGCGGGCAGGGCCGCCGCGCTGACCGCAGCGTTCCTCCGGGGAGCGTTCGCGGCGGCCCTCGGCCTCGGCTCCCTCGCCGCGCTGGTCATCGCGGCGTGGATCAGTTCCCCGTACCCCGACAGCGGTGCCGGTGGAGCCCTGCGCATCGCGGGGGCGCTGTGGCTGCTGGCCCACGGCGCGGAGCTCGTACGGCCCGACACCCTCTCCGGGGTGCCCGCGCCCGTCGGAGTCGTACCCCTGCTGGTCATGGCGCTGCCGGTGTGTCTGGTCTACCGGTCGGCGCGCGACGCGCTGGAGCCGGACGAGGGCCGGCCCCAACTCACGGCGCTCGGCGCGCTGTGCACGGTCGTCGGCGGATATCTGCTGGTCGGCTGGTCGGTAGTGCTCTACGCGCGAGGCGGGGCGCTCTCCACGAACACATTCCGTACGGCGCTCGAACTGCCCCTCGTACCGCTGCTGTCGGCCGCGGCGGGCGTGTGGGTGGCGAATGGCCTGCCGCTGGGGCCGCTGCTCGACCGGCTGCCCGGCCGCGGCCGGCCGGACAAGCCGACGGCGGCGACTGCGGGGAGGCGCCGCCGGGCCCTCGTCGCGATGCGGTCCGCGACCGCCGGGACAGCGGCGCTGCTGGGCGGCGGGGTTCTTCTCGTCGTCTGCTCGCTGCTGTGGCACGCGGACACCGCACAGGAAACCTTCCTGCAACTGGCGGCCGCCTGGTCCGGGCGGATCGCCGTGCTGCTGCTCTCCGTCGCCCTCCTCCCGAACGCGGCGGTCTGGGGCGCGTCGTACGCCCTCGGCCCCGGCTTCGCCATCGGTACGTCGGCGACGGTCACCCCGCTCGCCGTCACGGGCAGCCCGGCGCTGCCGCCCTTCCCGCTGCTGGCGGCCGTGCCCGCCGAGGGGCCCGGCATGGTCGTGACGTGGGCGGCGGGGGTCGTGCCCGTGGCGGCCGCGCTGGTGATCGCCTGGTTCACCGTCGAGGTCGCCGCCCCGCCCTATGCCGAGCGGGACGAGGCGTGGGGCGCGGGCGACACCGCGCTCGTGGCGGCGCTCGCGGGCGCCGGATGCGCGGTGCTGACGGCGGTGCTGGCCGCGGTCGCGGGCGGGCCGATGGGAACGGGGCGGCTGGCCGAGTTCGGGCCGGTGTGGTGGCTGACCGGGGCCGCCGCGCTGGTCTGGACGGTGGGCATCGCCGTACCGGCGGCGCTGACGGTACGGGCCTGGCGGCTGTGGAAGCGGCGCGGGACGGCCGTGGTGGACGCGGCGGGCGAGCCGGACGAGTCGGCATCGGTGGCGGAGATGGCGGAGATGGGAGCGGTGGCGGAGGCAGGCGCGGCGGGTGAGAGCGCGGCCTCGGGGGATGCCCCGCCGGACGCCTTGGCGGATGAGACCGCGACGAAGGGCGCCCGGCGGCGGCGGGCGCCGTGGCGGCGGGGAGCGGGAACGGCGGAGCAGGCCGCGGACGAGGGGTCGGAGCACGAGAAGGGGGACGGTACGGCCGGGGGCGGGGCGGAGGGCCCGCCAACGCCGGACGGCGCCGCCCCGGCGCAGGAGCCGTACGACTTCCTGCCGATGGACGCGTGGCACGACCGGGACGCGCGGGAGACGCGGGAGACGCGTCGGGCGGCGATCAAGCAGGCGTCGGGCGGCCCGATGGTCGACTTCCCGCCGGACGGGGACGGAGACGCGGACGGGGACGCGAAACGCGAGCCGCGCACGGACCCGGACCCGAACCCGGACTCCGAGCCCCACGCGGGCATGGAGCCGGACCCGGACCCGGAGCCCCACGCGGACCCGAACCCGGACCCGAACCCGGAGCCGGAGCCGTCGTCGGAGTCCGCGCCCGACTCCGAGTCCGTGGACGGGCCCTCGCCCGAGCCGGAGACGGAAAAGGCCGACTGACCGACGCCGACACCACTCGAACGAGCGGCGGCCCCACCTCTCCCGATACCGGGACGGGTGGGGCCGCCGACGTGTGTGCCGTGTGTTCCTCGGCTACTTCTGGACCCCGAAGATCGGGACCAGCGAGTCGGGAAGCTTGTCGTTGCAGGCCAGCTGGCCCGTCTTCGTCAGCGCGTCGTTCACGCACGTGTAGTAGTCGCGGTAGACGAGCTGCACGGTGAACGTCGCCGCCACGATCAGCAGCGCGATGGCCGCCGTGACGATCCCGCTCACCGCGGCGGTCGTCTGCGGCTTGTGCGCCGTCGTGCCCTGGGCGGGGGCGCCCGGAGGGGTGCCCGGTGCCGGCGGTGCGCCCGTGGTGGCCGGCGCGGAAGACGTCGTACCGGAGTCGGATCCCGAACCGGCGGCCGTACGCACGTCCGTACCGCCCGCCGCCGGGCCGTCGACCGACGGACGCGGCAGCGGCGCCTTGGCCCGCAGCGAACTGATGCCCCAGTAGAGCGCGAGCGCGCCGAGGAGCAGCGCGATCTCCGGCAGGTCGAAGAGGGCGAAGAAGAACGCCCACATGCCGGAGAGCAGCGCGTACCGGGCGCGCCGCTGGAACGGATCGGTCGGGTCCCAGCGCAGACCGCCCTTGCCCTTGCCGGGCTGGCCCTCCGGACCGTCCTGACGGCCGTTCGGGCCGTTCTGTCCGCCGCCCGGTCCGTTCTGGCTGCCGGGCCTGCCGCCGAAACCGCCCGACGAACGGCCCGGCTGACGGCTGCTCCACTGGCTGCCCCAGGACGAACGGTCACCGCCCGACGACTGGTCGTCCGGCGTCCCGTCCCCGTTCTGGGGATGGCGCGGCTGCCACGGCTGCTCGGGCCTGTTCTCCGGCGGCGGCGCGAACGGATTGTCGTCGGAGGACCCGGAGGACCCGGAGGACCCCGACGACCCGGAGGATCCGGACGACCCCGAACCTCCCGAACTCCCGGAGGATCCCGAAGAGCCTTCCGGCCCCGGAGTTCCGTCCGACCCCGAAGGGCCCTCCGGCCCGGTGGATCCCGCGGACGAGGACTGGCGTTCCCGCAGCAGGAGCACCGGCCCGGTGGGCTGCGGGACATGGAGTGCCGTGCGGTGTCGTCGGTCCGGCATCTGGTGAACGTCTTCCCCTCAGACCCTTGGCGCAAGGGGTCTTGTGTCGTATGGCCCGTCCTGGAGACAGGTCCGTGTCCCCAGACGCTACCTCCCGGCCGCGCCCCCGTCCCCCGGGGGCCGTTCGGTGTGCCGGTATCGTTGCTGACGGTCGGCTCCTTCGTAGAGTTCCCCGATACGGGAGACACGATTCGTTCGTACGACCACACAAAGCCGCACGACCCGCGAGGCTGTGCTCGCTTCCAGAAAGGCGTTCCGCCGTGGCCTCCCCGCCGTCCCCGCCCGCCCCCGACACCCCGGTCGACCCGACGGAACCGGGCTCCCCGGTCGAATTCGGCTCCCCGGCCCGGCTCGTGGTCCTCGTCTCCGGCTCCGGTACGAACCTCCAAGCCCTGCTCGACGCCATCGCCGACGATGCACAGGCGTACGGCGCCCGCATCGTCGCCGTCGGCGCCGACAGGGACTCCATCGCCGGTCTGGAACGTGCCGAGCGCGCGGGGGTGCCGACGTTCGTCTGCCGCCTCAAGGACCACGCGACGCGCGAGGAGTGGGATGCCGCGCTCACCGGGGCCACCGCCGCGTACGAGCCCGACCTCGTCGTCTCGGCCGGCTTCATGAAGATCGTCGGGAAGCGGTTCCTCGCCCGCTTCGGCGGTCGGTTCATCAACACCCACCCCGCCCTGCTGCCCAGTTTTCCCGGTGCCCACGGGGTGCGTGACGCGCTCGCGTACGGGGCGAAGGTCACCGGTTGCACCGTCCACTTCGTCGACGACGGCGTCGACACCGGCCCGGTCATCGCGCAAGGCGTGGTCGAGGTGCGGGACGAGGATCACGCGGACGGTGGCGTCGCTCTCCATGAGCGCATCAAGGACGTCGAGCGACGGCTGCTCGTCGATGTCGTGGGGCGCATCGCCCGGCACGGCTACCGCATTGAGGGACGAAAGGTAACAATCCAGTGAGCGTCGAAGAGACCGCCGGACAGGCCGTCGAAGGTACGAAGCGGCCCATCCGCCGCGCGCTGGTCAGCGTCTACGACAAGACAGGTCTGGAAGAGCTCGCCCGCGGACTGCACGCGGCCGGCGTCACGCTCGTCTCGACAGGTTCCACCGCCGGGCGGATCGCCGCCGCCGGTGTGCCCGTCACCAAGGTCGAGGAGCTGACCGGCTTCCCGGAGACCCTCGACGGCCGCGTCAAGACGCTGCACCCGCGCGTCCACGCCGGCATCCTCGCCGACCAGCGTCTCGCCGCGCACCGCGAGCAGCTCGCCGAACTCGACATCGAGCCCTTCGAGCTGGTCGTCTCGAACCTCTATCCCTTCCGCGAGACCGTCGAGTCCGGGGCCACCCCGGACGAGTGCGTCGAGCAGATCGACATCGGCGGACCGTCCATGGTCCGCGCCGCGGCCAAGAACCACCCGTCGGTGGCCATCGTCACCAGCCCCGCGCGGTACGCGGACGTCCTCGCGGCCGTACAGGACGGCGGGTTCGACCTGACGACCCGCAAGCGGCTCGCCGCCGAGGCGTTCCAGCACACCGCCGCCTACGACGTGGCCGTGGCCTCCTGGTTCGCGGCCGACTACGCCGCCGCCGACACCTCGGGACTCCCGGACTTCGTCGGCGCGACGTACGAGCGCAAGAACGTCCTGCGCTACGGCGAGAACCCGCACCAGCCCGCCGCGCTCTACACCGGCGGCTCCGGCGGAGGTCTCGCCGAGGCGGAGCAGCTGCACGGCAAGGAGATGAGCTACAACAACTACACGGACACCGACGCCGCGCGCCGTGCCGCGTACGACCACTCCGAGCCGTGCGTCGCGATCATCAAGCACGCCAACCCGTGCGGCATCGCGATCGCCGACGACGTCGCCGAGGCGCACCGCAAGGCCCACGCGTGCGACCCGCTGTCCGCGTTCGGCGGTGTGATCGCCGTCAACCGGCCGGTCTCCGTCGAGATGGCCGAGCAGGTCGCCGAGATCTTCACCGAGGTCATCGTCGCGCCCGGCTACGAGGACGGTGCCGTCGAGGTGCTGTCCCGCAAGAAGAACATCCGCGTGCTGCGCTGCGAGGGCGGTCCTTCGGCCCCCGTCGAGGTGAAGCCCATCGACGGCGGGGCGCTGCTCCAGGTCGCCGACCGGCTCCAGGCGGACGGCGACGACCCGTCGACCTGGACGCTCGCGACCGGCGAAGCGCTGTCGGCGGCCGAACTGCACGAGCTGGCCTTCGCGTGGAAGGCCTCGCGCGCGGTCAAGTCCAACGCGATCCTGCTCGCCAAGGACGGCGCGAGCGTCGGCGTCGGCATGGGCCAGGTCAACCGCGTGGACTCGGCGAAGCTCGCCGTGGAGCGCGCTGGAGAGGAGCGGGCCCGTGGGTCGTACGCGGCCTCGGACGCGTTCTTCCCGTTCCCGGACGGTCTGGAGATCCTGCTGGACGCGGGGGTCAAGGCCGTGGTGCAGCCGGGTGGTTCGGTGCGTGACGAGCTGGTGATCGAGGCGGCGAAGAAGGCCGGCGCGACGATGTACTTCACCGGGACGCGGCACTTCTTCCACTGACGTCGCGTCGGTCCCGCAACGCGTGAGTCTCCGTACGGAGATGGCCGCCCCCGTCGCGCCGGGGGCGGCCACCGTTCGTTCCGGCGCCTGTCAGCCGTGTACGGAGCTTGCCTTGTTGTCGAAGGAGCCGAGCGAGGAGGCGTACGCCGGGGCCGTCAGGCTGACGCGGGTGCCGCCGCCGTCGTTGAACTGGGCCAGCGAGGCGCTGTCACCGCGGTTCTGGTTGTTGCGCCAGGACGAGGTCTTGTTGTCGAAGCCGTAGTTGCCCAGGTTGTCCCAGTACTCGTCGCTGAAGATGAGGCGTCGGCCCTCACCGTTCGTGTACTGGTACAGGCACACCCAGCCGTTCGCGCACGCCGGGACGGCCCGCGCGCCGCGATCGCCGGCGCGTGCCGCCAGCGGGTCGGTGGCACGGTCGTAGCCCGACGCCCGGTCGGCTGCTTTCGTCGTGTCGTAGCAGCGGACGTCGTTCTCCGCGAACACGGCACACGCCCGCGCGCCCTGCCAGCCGTCCGCCAGGTTGATCCCGCGGCCGTCGAACGTGGCCCGGACTCCCTGGTCGGCCGTGGGGCCCGCCTGTGCGGTCCCGGCCAGGCCGGTGAGGGCGAGCGCGGCGCCGATCGAGAGCCCCGCCACCGCCGTACGGATCTTGCGCATGGTTTCTCCTCCCGCACCACCCGGTCCGGTGGTGCTTCCCCGTCGCGCCGCCCCCTTGGCGGCACGGCTTCATCGTTCCGCCGGGGGCTCGGGGGAGGTACCTCGGACATCTCAGGGTGCGGTGGCCGTGGTGGGTGCGGTGGCCGGGACGGCGGCGGTCGGTGCGGTGGGTGCCGTCCGGGGTGGTGGCGCGTAGTGGTGTGTCGAGCAGCTGGGGATCCATTTGTGCGACAGCGGGGCGTAGAAGCCGGCCAGATTTCCCTGGACGTCGACGTTCGTGCAGCCGATCCGTTCGTCGCCGTCGGCCGGGCGCGGCTTCCACTCCGGCTCCCAGAAGTACGCCAGGGCGTGATTCCTCTTCCGCTCACGGTCGTTGTTGAACACCGACTTGACCGGCCGGTCCCTGGTCCAGGAGCAAGTCTCCTCACCCGTCAGCCAGTTCATGTCGTCGTTCGTCCAACTGCACATCTCCCCCTCGCCGTTCCGCTCGCTGAAGAAGCAGGCCGAGCCGGCGGGGCAGCGCTCGTAGCCGTACGCCGACGTGTGCGGCGGTGGATCCCGCAGGGCCAGTACGGCGGCGGCGCCGAGCACGGCCGCAGCGGTGGTGACCGCGAGGCCCGCGCGGGGGCGCGCCGGCGGTCGCGGGCGCAGCCGGGGCAGCCGTGGTGCGCGGGAGGTGCCCGCCGCCCGTTCCGCCCGGCGGAGCAGGGACGCGGCGCCGTGCGCGGCGCGCTCCTCGTGGGTGCGTGCCAGACAGTCCGTGACGATCTCCCGCCAGGGTCCGGTCAGTTCGGGCGAGAGCCGTAACTCCTCCTCACCGCGTGCGTAGCGCAGCAGCGTCTCCTTGCGGGCGGTCCGGGTGGCGCCCGGCAGTGGCAACGTGTCCGTCAGGACGAGATGGGCGAGAACGCCGAAGGCCCAGATGTCCGTGCTGGGGCGGGTCCGCAGGCCGCGCTCGTTGATCTCCGACCACAGCAGCTCGGGCGGGGTGTAGTCGGAGGTGGTGAACATGGGGGAGTAGGCGTGCGTGCCGTCCAGCTCCGCCGCGAGATTGAAGTCGCCGAGGCGGGCGGTGCCGTCGGCCATCAGCAGCACGTTGCCGGGTTTGATGTCGCCGTGGACCCATCCCGCGTGGTGGAGCTGGTGCAGCCCCTCGCAGATCTGGGCGAGGAGAGCGGGCCCGGCGGCGGGCCTCGGGGCGCGGGAGAGCAGGGTCTCGAGGGAGCCCTCGGCCCGCTCCAGGACGAGCACGGTGGCGCCGTCGAGTTCTGGCGATTCGGGCGCGGAGACCGTCAGGGCCTCGTACATCCGGATCAGCCGTGGACGCTTCAGCCTGCGGTACGTCTCCAGCTCGCGGCGGGTGAGCTCCTGGAGATGGCGCAGCTGGCGCGGTGTGCGGGTGCCGGTGGGCAGGAACTTGAGCGCGGCGTGGGAGGGGAGGGCGTCGTCGCCGGGGTCGCCTGGGGTGCCGGTGCCGGTGCCGGTGCCGGTGGCGGTGGCCTCGGCGTCGGTGGCGTCCGTCGTGCGCCGGGCCGCGTACACACTGCCGAAGGCGCCCGAGCCGATCGGCTCACGCACCTCCCACGCACCGACGCGGAAGCCGTACGGGACGGAGACGGCCAGCGACTCCCGCCTCATGGCGCCGACGCCCCCGCCTCCAACACGGCCAGCTCCGCCTCCCGTACGAGATCGAACCGGAGCGCGAGCGAGACCAGGGACTCCTTCTTGCCGTTCAGCCGCGGCCCGCAGTCCGCCGACTCCGGCGGCTGCTTGAGCCGGAACTTGACCGCGAGATAGTCGATGTTCCACTGGACGGCCGTGCGGCTCGCGGCCGGCCAGACAGGGCGCAGCCGGTCCACGACCTGGTCGGCCGTGGGCGGCGGGGCGTGCGGGGCGCCGCGCAGGCGTGGCTCGCAGAGCGCGGCGAGAACGAGGAAGTACCGCTTGGTGCGGTCGAGCGGGAACGCGTGCGTGGTCGGCTCACCGCCGTGTTCGTCACCGGCCTCGTCCGCGTAGTCGTGGCGCGGGGCCCAGATGTCGAAGCTCAACAGGTCGGCGGCGGCGGGCAGGACGACCCTGGAGAACTCGAACGGGATGGGCGCCTCGATCCGCCCCGGCGCGATCTTGATGTGCTCCCCGGCGCCTTCCGGGTTCTCCACGACATACGTGGACGTACGGCTGAGGTTGCTCAGTGTCCAGTACGACCCGGCTGCGGTGATCTCGCCCGCCCGCCGGGACACACCGTGATGAGGGATGGTCAGGAACGCGGCGGGGCCGTCGGCCGAGGTGCGGCCGAATCGCAGGGTCTCGCCCGGAGCGAGCCGCAGCTGCTCGTCGGGACCCGATGTGTCGTCCGGCACGACGATGACGCTGTACGCCGCGCGACCGCTGTCGCTGCCACCACTGTTGCCGCTGCCGTACGCCCTGCCGTGTGCCCTGCTCACGGTGATCCTTCCCCCGACGGAATCCTTGTCAGGATAGGAAGCCGCCGGGGCGCCGTCAGTTTCTTGGCGACCATCCGCCACCGTGTGGGGCGACAAACGCCAGAAGGCCGTAAACCACGTCGGTACGACGGGTGTTACGGCCTTCTGGCATGCGCACGGATTCGCTCCCGCGCGCGGCGCTTCTCAGTAACGCGGGCGGTTGAACCACGCCGACGCCTGCGAGTTCACCATCGAGGCGAGGATGATGCCGCCGATGGCGAGGCTGATGAGGCCGCCGACCGCGCCGGTCGCCTGACCGGACGTGAAGTTGGCGAGCGAGCCCAGGATGATCAGCGACGCGTAGACGATGGTGCAGACGCGGATCGCCGTGCCGCCGCTGGAGAACTTCACGGCGAGGAGTATCGACACACCGGCGATGACCAGCAGAAGGACGACACCGATGAAACCGATACCGGCGAGGGCGTCACCGGAGTCGGAGTCGGCCACGTCCGAGACGGCGGCCAGAGCGATGGCGAAGATGATCGCGGCGATGATCTGGAACCCGGCCATGATGTACATGAGGACGCGGGCCGCGGTCATCAGTCCGGGCATGGACTGCGGGACACCGGCCGGGCCACCGGGGTAGCCGTAGCCCGGCTGGACCGGGGGCGCCTGCGGGTAACCGTAGTTGGCCGGAGGCTGCTGGGGCTGGCCCTGCTGCGGGTAGCCGTAGCCCGGCTGTCCCTGAGGCTGCTGGCCCTGCTGTCCGTAAGGGTTGTTCGGGTCGCCAAAGCTCATGGCGGGATTCCTCCGTTGGTAACGCGGGGACATCGCGGATCCGGGGGAGGAACGTCACAAAACCAAGCGGTTTGCCCCCCAACACTGACCGCGTACTGCGCGGCTCATCGTGCGGTTCACACGGACTTTTTGTCCAGTCGGTATTCCTATGTGTTGTGCAAGTGCAACCTGGCGGCACGTCGTTGATCTTGACCCCGCGATCTTGTGCCGGGCCCCGCGCCGACCTCGTGGATGACCTTGGATTGGAACAGCGGTGGGGTCATCCGCGAAGATGGACGCATGACCGCCCAAATTCTCGATGGCAAGGCCACCGCAGCCGCGATCAAGTCCGACCTGACCGCCCGCGTGGCGGCCCTCAAGGCGCAGGGCATCACCCCGGGTCTGGGGACCCTGCTCGTCGGGGACGACCCGGGCAGCCGCTGGTACGTCAACGGCAAGCACCGCGACTGTGCCGAGGTCGGCATCGCCTCGATCCAGCGTGAGCTGCCCGACACCGCCTCCCAGGAGGAGATCGAGGCAGTCGTACGCGAGCTGAACGCGAACCCCGACTGCACGGGCTACATCGTGCAACTCCCGCTCCCCAAGGGCATCGACACCAACCGTGTCCTGGAGCTCATGGACCCCGAGAAGGACGCCGACGGGCTGCACCCGATGAGCCTCGGCCGGCTGGTGCTGAACGAGACGGGGCCGCTGCCGTGCACCCCGTACGGCATCATCCAGCTGCTGCGCGCGCACGGTGTCGAGATCAAGGGCGCGCACATCGTGGTCGTCGGGCGCGGGATCACCGTGGGCCGCTCGATCCCGCTGCTGCTCACCCGTAAGTCCGAGAACGCGACCGTGACGCAGTGCCACACCGGCACCCGTGATCTCTCCGCGCATCTGCGGCAGGCCGACATCATCGTGTCTGCCGCCGGGGTGCGCCACATCATCAAGGCGGGGGACGTCAAGCCGGGCGCGGCCGTCCTCGACGTCGGCGTCAGCCGCGACGAGAACGGCAAGATCGCCGGCGACGTCCACCCGGACGTCGCGGGAGTGGCAGGCTGGATCTCGCCGAACCCCGGCGGAGTGGGCCCGATGACCCGCGCGCAGCTGCTGGTCAACGTCGTCGAGGCGGCGGAGCGCGCCGGAAGCGGAAGCGGAACGTGAAAGGGGCACCCATGGGTGCTGGTACGAGTGCGGCCGCCGAGCCCGGCGGTGACGGTGGTCCTGCCGTGAGCGAGCCGGTGGTGGCCGAGGCCGTGGCGGCCCCGGAGGCGGACGAGAAGACGGCCGGCGAGAAGAAGGCCGGGGAGACGAAGGCGGACGGGGACGGGCACGCGGACGGGGACGGGCCCGCGGACGGCCACACGGACAAGGGGGACGACGCGGGCGACGCCCACGCGGCCACCGGCACCTCGCGGCGTTTTCCGACCGTCACACAGGACACCGCGCGCCCCGAGGGCGGCGGCCGTGCCGCTCCCGGCGACGCGCCCGCGCCCGCCCGTCAGTGGCCGCTGCTCACCGTGCTCGGCGCGACCGGTCTCGGGCTGCTGATCGTCGGGCTCGCACCGTTCGAGCAGTCGTTCCGCGTCGGCACGATACTGATCGGTGTGGCGTTGATCACCGGCGCGATCCTGCGGCGGATCATGCCGTCGGTCGGCATGCTCGCCGTACGGTCGCGCTTCACCGACATGGTGACGTACGGCCTGCTCGGAGTCGCGATCGTGCTGCTGTCGCTGATGACGCAGCCGGGTCCGTGGCTGGAGATCCCGTTCCTGGAGGACGTGGTCCACTCCACGGTCCCGTAGCCCCCGCCCATAAGCAGAGACGGCGCCCATCCCCTCCCCCGAGTCAGGACGGGCGCCGTCGGCATGTGGCAAGCGTCATGGACGCGCCAATCGGCTTCAAGGTCCGGCGGATGCCTGTGGCACGGAAGTGACCATTCCGCCATGGTGTGATCGTCGGGCAACGGATGCGAGACTGGGGGACGGAATCGAGGGCGGCGCGCGAGGGGGCGCGGGGACTGTCCCGAATGCTCCGGTGCACTCCCATTTCTGGAACTGACACCCTGGCTCCGCGCATCCCTTGGGGTAGTCGTCGGCCGGCGTGGGGGCGCGGCAGACGCGGAGCACATTCAGGATCGCGTGCGGGGGGACAAGGGGGAAGTAATGCCTCGTTGGAAGGCACTACCGGAGGAGCTCGACCCACAGGTCAGGGAGTTCGCCACACAGCTGCGCAGGCTTGTGGACAAGAGCGGCCTGAGCATCGCCGCCGTGGCGGACCGCACCGGTTACAGCAAGACGTCGTGGGAGCGGTATCTCAACGGGCGGCTGCTCGCGCCCAAGGGCGCGATCGTGGCGCTCGCCGAGGTGACCGGCACGAATCCGCTGCACCTCACGACGATGTGGGAGCTGTCGGAGCGGGCGTGGAGCCGGTCCGAGATGCGCCACGACATGACGATGGAAGCGATCCGGATCACCCAGGCGCGGGACGCGCTCGGTGAGTTCGGCGGCGACGTCGGCCCCGGCCGGTCCGGGGGCAGCCGCCCCGGCGGACGTACGGCGACGCCACCGGGTGCGGGTGCGGGCGCGGGGGGCTACGCCGGCGCGAACCGTCCCCCGACCGGTGCCCCCCAGGGCCCGCCGCCCGGCTTCCCGCCGTCGGCCCCGCCCGGGGCGCCCGTGCCGTCCGGCCAGGGAAATGGGCGCGGCAAGCGCCGGACGACGATATTCGTGGCGGCTCTCGTCTGCGCGGCGCTGGTGATAGGCGGGGCCGTACTGCTGACCGACCTCGGCGGTGGCGGCGACAAGAAGCCGGTCGCCCAGTCCCCGTCGGCGAAGCCGACCACGAGCGCGCCCGAACTGCCCGCCGGAGTCAAGTGCGCGGGCGACGACTGTACGGGCGAGGACCCCGAACTCATGGGCTGCGGAGGCGAGTTCGCCGAGACGGCGACGACCGCGACGGTCGGCACGGCGGTCGTCGAGGTCCGCTACAGCGAGACGTGCGGGGTGGCCTGGGCCCGTATCACGCAGGCGGCGCCCGGCGACACGATAGAGATAGCGGCGGACCAGGGCGAGGGCAAGCCCCAAACGGGCACGGTCAACGCGGACAAGGACGCGTACACACCGATGGTCGCGGTGGCCACTGCGGACGAGGCGAAGGCCTGCGCGACGCTCACGACGGGCGTGGAGGGCTGCACGACGGCGAGCGGGTGAGACACACGGCTGCGGGGTCGCCTCCGGCGGGGTTGGTGGTGCGGGCCGGTGTCCGGGTGCCGCTCCGGGGTCATGCCCGGACGGCGTGATTTACGCCGCGTGGACAAGACGCCGCATCGGGTCCAACGAACGGGGCACGCGCCGTAAATCACGCCGTCCGGACATACCCCTTCGGAGGCCCCGCACCCCGCCCCCGGCAACGAGAACCGCAGCCCAGCAACCGCCGGACGGCAACCGGCCCGCGCCCCGTCGCGCCCCGCCCCCTCCCCGTCGGATAGCCTGACCGGCGGTTGTCTCTTCACGTCAAGACAAGATTCACCCGCCGTCGGAGAGATGGCCCGCACCAGGGGCAGGGCCCCTGCCGCCCGCCGTTCCACCGCTGTCTAACGGAGACCGCCATGACCCGCACTCCCGTGAATGTCACCGTCACCGGCGCAGCCGGCCAGATCGGCTACGCGCTGCTCTTCCGCATCGCCTCCGGCCAACTGCTCGGCGCGGATGTGCCGGTCAGCCTGCGTCTGCTGGAGATCCCGCAGGGCCTGAAGGCCGCCGAGGGCACCGCCATGGAGCTCGACGACTGCGCCTTCCCGCTGCTCCGCGGCATCGAGATCACCGACGACGCCAACGCCGCGTTCTCCGGCGCCAACGTCGCGCTGCTCGTCGGCGCCCGCCCCCGTACCAAGGGCATGGAGCGCGGCGATCTGCTCTCCGCCAACGGTGGCATCTTCAAGCCGCAGGGCAAGGCCATCAACGACAACGCCGCGGACGACATCAAGGTCCTCGTCGTCGGCAACCCGGCCAACACCAACGCCCTCATCGCCCAGGCCGCGGCCCCGGACGTACCGGCCGAGCGCTTCACCGCGATGACCCGGCTCGACCACAACCGCGCGATCTCGCAGCTCGCCGCGAAGACCGGCGCGCAGGTCACGGACATCAAGCGGCTGACGATCTGGGGCAACCACTCGGCCACCCAGTACCCGGACATCTTCCACGCGGAGATCGCGGGCAAGAACGCCGCCGAGACGGTCAACGACGAGCAGTGGCTGGCCGACACCTTCATCCCGACCGTCGCCAAGCGCGGCGCGGCGATCATCGAGGCGCGCGGCGCGTCCTCGGCGGCCTCGGCGGCCAACGCGGCCATCGACCACGTCCACACGTGGATCAACGGCACCCCCGAGGGCGACTGGACCTCCATGGGTATCCCGTCGGACGGCTCTTACGGCGTCCCGGAGGGCATCATCTCGTCCTTCCCCGTGACCACGAAGAACGGCGCCTACGAGATCGTCCAGGGCCTGGACATCAACGACTTCTCCCGTGCGCGCATCGACGCCTCGGTGAAGGAGCTCACGGAGGAGCGCGACGCGGTTCGCGAGCTCGGCCTTCTCTGACCCGTAGCCGTACGTCGTCAGCAGGCGTACGTAGTCGGTAACACGAAGCTCCCGGCAGCCCCCCGGCCGCCGGGAGCTTCGTCGTGCCACGGGACGCGGGTCAACCCCCGTACACCCGCCGGGTGTTGATTTGCCGTTCGGCTCCACCGGCCGCGACCGTTCGAGCACACTGAGTGCATGAACGCATACGGAGAGGGGTTGCCCGCGTACCGGACCATCCGCATGACGGTGCAGGAGGGTCCGATCGCGGCATTCGCCGACGAGGAGGCGTGGCGGGCACGGGAGCGGTATCCCACGATCGTGGGCATGGGGCTGCCGGTCTTCGTCGCCGCGACGGAGTCGGAGCGCGGCGGCTGGGAGGTCATGGGCTCCGCCGGCGACACACCGCAGGGGGTCCGAGACTGGCTCGGCTCGCACTTCCGCCGGCTGGCCAAGGACGCCGCGGAGGCCGGGCGCGCCGGGGACCGCAAGAAGTACCGCGCGGCGTACGAGAAGCTCGACCGGGTCGCGGTGGACGAGTTGCGGGTGCTCGGCACGCGGTACCGCGTGGTGCGGGTGGAGCAGTTCATCCGGCTGGGTCCGGACGGGCCCGAGCCGCCGAGGCCGTCGGACCCGGACCCGGGCGAGGTGGGGGAGGCGCACCGGCTGCCCAGCCGGATCAAGGGGTTCGTCATCGATCCGTACATCGGTACGGGGATGGCGGAGGGGCTGCTCAAGTTCGATCTGATGCAGTTCGTACTGAAGGCCGGGACCGCGCCGCCCGACGTGCGCGGCGATTCGCTGCGGGCCGTCGAGACGCATCCGGGCGGGGTGTTGCTGCCGGCGGAGTTCGCGATCGCCGAGTGCGGCGGGGACGGGCAGTGGAAGCCGCACTCGGGTGCGGCGCCGAGCCCGCAGGCCGCGCGGGACCGGCTGGCGGTGGACTTCCGCGTCATGACGCCCATTCAGCAGAGGCTGAGCGAGGCGGAGCGCGAGGAGTACGCGCGGGCGGCGGACCGGCTGGACGAGAAGCGCGGGGCGGGCGTCGCGGTGGCAGGGCGGCGCTACCGGGTGGCGCGGGTGGAGCAGTTGGTACGGATCGGGCCCGACGGACCGGAGGGGCCCAGGCCGTCGGACTTCGACCCGGATCCGCCGATCGAGGCGCATACGAAGCAACTGCGCGAGCAGGGCCTGCTGGACGAGGAGGACGAGGACGCGTCCCTCGAACTGAACGAGGAAGTGCGGGAGATCAAGCGGCTGATGGAGAAGGAGGAGGCGAGGCGGGCCGCGTGGAAGTTGCGGCGGCAGGAGCGGAAGAAGGCCGCGAAGCCTTCGGAGCCGGGGCGGGAGGAGCCGGAGCCGGAGCAGGGACCGGAGTAGGGGGCCGGGACCGGGCAACCTCCCGTGGCGCGGCGGCCCTTGAGGCTCGTGGACCGTGCCGCGTTGAGAACCCGTACGGCGATAGCGGACGAACCGGCCACCAGGCGCGCGCCGGTGAGTAGGGGGCGTGCCCGTCGAACACCAAGTTGCGCCGAATGTCGACGAGTTGGGCCCCTGTTTTCCAGTTGTTTCGTCATGAGCATGGTTACAACGCGCTGCTTCTGGGGGACCATTCCCGCGTCGGTCATCGCGCGTAGACCCGTGCGGCGACCGCGCCGCTCGCTCTGAGGGAAGCTCCGTGTCACCGGACACGGAGCGTCAACCTGTCTCCCCACCGGAGGTTTCCGAAATGCGCCGACGTCTGGCGATGCCGCTCGCCGCTCTCGCTCTCGCTCTCCCCGCCACCCTGATGTCGGCGAGCTCCGCCGCCGCAGCGCCGGCCGACAAGCCGCAGGTGCTCAGCAGCTGGACGCAGACCAGCGCCGCCAGCTACAACTCGTGGGTCTCCGCGCGCGGCAACCAGGGCGCCTGGTCCGCGTACGGCTTCGACTGGTCCACGGACTACTGCTCGTCCTCGCCGGACAACCCCTTCGGCTTCCCGTTCCAGACGTCCTGTGCGCGCCACGACTTCGGCTACCGCAACTACAAGGCGGCCGGTTCCTTCGACGCCAACAAGGCGCGGCTGGACAACGCGTTCTACTCGGACCTGAAGCGGGTCTGCGCCGGTTACTCGGGCGCGACGAAGGCCTCCTGCGACGGCACGGCGTGGACGTACTACCAGGCGGTCAGCATCTTCGGTCGCTCCGCCGCGGTCGACGGCACCAAGTCGGTCGTCTGACCGGACCCGCGGCGGCCCGAGCCGCTGTGCCCCGATACTCGAAGGCCCCTCGTTCCCCCCGGCGAGGGGCCTTCGTGCCGCCCGGGGCGCCGTGAGGGGCCGGCCAGAAGTGACCCTGAACACTTTCGGCCATCGAACACGCATGCTTCCTCGATCCCGGGGCAGGCGCCCAGATCGCCAGTTGTTGCTGGTGGAGGTGCATATCGGGAACGGAAGGCAAAACGCGACGTGTCGGCACAACAGACCATCTTTGTGGACGGAGAGTGGCGCGAAGCCGCCTCCGGTGCCACACGCGAGATCCTCGACCCCGCCGACGCCAAGCCGTTCGCGGTGGTGTCCGAAGGCGGCGCCGAGGATGTCGACGCGGCCGTCGACGCCGCACGCGGAGCCTTCGACGGCGGTGCGGGGATCTGGCCGCGCACGGCCGTCACCGAGCGGGCCGCGCTGCTGCGGCGGGTCGCCGGGCTGTTGCGGCGGGACCGGGAGGCGCTCGGGGCGCTGGAGAGCCGGGACGCGGGCAAGACCGTCGAGGAGGGGCGGGTCGACGTCGACTGCGTCGCCGACGCCTTCGCCTACTTCGCCGACCTCGTGACGAACGAGAGCGGCGGCCGGGTCGTGGACGCCGGGTCCCCGGACGTCCACAGCGTCGTCGTGCACGAACCCGTCGGTGTCTGCGCGCTCATCACCCCATGGAACTATCCGCTTCTCCAGGCGAGTTGGAAGATTGCCCCGGCGCTCGCCGCGGGCAACACCTTTGTCGTCAAGCCGAGCGAGATCACCCCGCTCAGCACCGTCGCGCTGATCGACCTGCTCACCGAGGCCGGTCTGCCGCCGGGCGTCGCCAATCTCGTGACCGGCGCCGGAGACCCCGTCGGCGCCCGCATGGCCGAGCACCCCGACGTGGACCTCGTGTCGTTCACCGGCGGACTGGCCAGCGGTACGAAGGTGATGCGGGCCGCCGCGCCCGGCGTGAAGAAGGTCGCGCTGGAGCTGGGCGGGAAGAACCCGAACGTCGTCTTCGCCGACTCCTGCGCCACCGACGAGGGCTTCGACACCGCCGTCGACCAGGCCCTGAACGCCGCGTTCATCCACAGCGGCCAGGTCTGCTCCGCCGGTTCGCGCCTCATCGTCGAGGAGTCGCTGCGCGAGCGCTTCGTCGCCGAACTCGCCCGCCGCGCAGCCAGGATCAGGCTCGGCCGGGGCACCGGCGAGGGCGTCGAGTGCGGACCGCTCGTATCGGCGGGACAGCTGGCGAAGACCGAGGAGTACGTCGCCTCCGCCCTGGCCGACGGCGCCGTGCTGCGGGCCGGCGGCAAGCGGCCCGAGCCGGGTGAGCAGCGGCCCGCCGCCGGGTACTTCTACGAGCCGACCGTCCTCGACCAGTGCCACCGCGAGATGCGGGTCGTCCGCGAGGAGGTCTTCGGCCCCGTACTGACCGTCGAGACCTTCCGTACGGAGGACGAGGCCGTCGCGCTCGCCAACGACACCGAGTACGGGCTGGCCGGCGGCGTCTGGACGGCGGACCCCGGACGCGCGCGGCGCGTCGCCGGGCGGCTGCGGCACGGCACCGTCTGGATCAACGACTTCCACCCCTATCTGCCGCAGGCCGAGTGGGGCGGCTTCGGCAAGTCCGGCATCGGGCGCGAGCTGGGCCCCGCCGGTCTCGCCGAGTACCGCGAGGCCAAGCACATCTACCAGAACCTCGCGCCACGGCCCGTGCGCTGGTTCGCCGGCTGAACCGAGCGGCGTACGGGCCCGTCAACCGGTGTACGGGGAGCCTCATCACGCCTCAGCCCCAGTACGCCCCATCACGCGGAAGAACCTTGAAGCACCCTAGGAAGTGGAGTGGACGACGCCCATGGCCGAACACGACGCCGCATACGACTACGTCGTCGTCGGAGGCGGCACCGCGGGATCGGTGATCGCCTCCCGGCTCACCGAGGACCCCGACGTCACCGTCGCCGTCATCGAGGGAGGGCCGTCCGACATCGACCGGCCCGACGTGCTGACGCTCCGGCGCTGGATGGGGCTGCTCGGCGGCGAGCTGGACTACGACTACCCGACGACCGAGCAGCCGCGCGGCAACTCCCACATCCGGCACAGCCGGGCCCGGGTCCTCGGCGGCTGCTCCTCGCACAACACCCTGATCGCCTTCCGGCCGCTGCCGTCCGACTGGGACGAGTGGGCCGAGGCCGGGGCCGAGGGCTGGGACGCGGCGTCCATGGAGCCGTACTTCGGTCGGCTGCGCAACAACATCGTGCCGGTGGACGAGCGGGACCGTAACCCCATCGCCCGCGACTTCGTCGACTCGGCGCAGGCGGCGCTCGGTGTCCCGCGCGTGGAGGGCTTCAACAAGAAGCCCTTCCACGAAGGAGCCGGCTTCTTCGACCTCGCCTACCACCCCGAGGACAACAAGCGGTCGTCCGCCTCCGTGGCGTATCTCCACCCGTTCCTGGACCGGCCCAACCTCCGGCTGCTGCTGGAGACCTGGGCGTACCGGCTGGAGCTCGACGGAACGCACGCGACAGGCGTGCGCGTACGGGCGGCGGACGGCACCGAGTCGTATCTGCGCGCCCGGCGTGAAGTCCTCGTCTGCGCCGGCGCCGTCGACACACCCCGGCTGCTCCTGCACTCCGGCATCGGGCCGCGCGCGGACCTTGAGGCGCTCGGCATCCCCGTCGTACACGATCTGCCGGGCGTCGGTGAGAACCTGCTCGACCACCCCGAGTCGGTCATCGTCTGGGAGACCGACGGGCCGATCCCCGAGAACTCGGCGATGGACTCCGACGCGGGCCTCTTCGTCCGGCGCGACCCGGACATCGAGGGCCCGGACCTGATGTTCCACTTCTACCAGATCCCGTTCACGGACAATCCCGAGCGCCTGGGGTACGAACGCCCCGCGCACGGTGTCTCGATGACGCCGAACATCCCCAAACCGCGCAGCCGCGGCCGCCTCTTCCTCACCAGCGCCGACCCGGAGGTCAAACCGGCCCTGGATTTCCGCTACTTCACCGACGAGGACGACTACGACGGCCGCACCCTCGTGGACGGGATCCGGATCGCCCGGCAGGTCGCCGCCGCCGAACCGCTCGCCAACTGGCTGACCCGCGAGGTCTGTCCGGGCCCGGACGTCACCTCCGACGACGAGCTGAGCGAGTACGCGCGCAAGTGCGCCCACACGGTCTACCACCCGGCCGGCACCTGCCGGATGGGCGCCACGGACGACGAACAAGCCGTGGTGGGACCCGATCTGACGATCCGTGGACTGACAGGCATCCGAATCGCCGACGCCTCCGTCTTCCCCACCATGCCGGCCGTGAATCCGATGATCGGCGTCCTGATGGTCGGCGAGAAGTGCGCCGAACTGCTCACCTCGACAACCAACACAACCGCACCGGGAGGTGATGCGTGATGACCGCCACCGAACCGGTCTTCTCCGTACGCGATCTGTGGAAGGTCTTCGGACCGAAGGCCGAACGGATACCGGGCAACAAGGAGTACGCGGCGCTGTCCGCCGAGGAGCTGAGGGCGCGGACCGGCTGCACCGCCGCCGTCCGTGACGTCTCCTTCGACGTCCGCAAGGGCGAGGTCTTCGTCGTCATGGGCCTCTCCGGCTCGGGCAAGTCGACCCTCGTACGCTGTCTGACCCGGCTCATCGAGCCGACCAGCGGGCAGCTGGCCATGGACGGCGAGGACGTCATCGCCATGGACAAGACCCGGCTGCGTGAACTGCGCAGGCACCGCGCCGCGATGGTCTTCCAGCACTTCGGTCTGCTGCCGCACCGCTCCGTCCTCGACAACGTCGCCTACGGCCTCGAAATCCAGGGCATGAGCCGCCCCGAGCGGCGCGCCAAGGCGGCGGAGATCGTCAGCAAGGTCGGCCTCGAAGGACTTGAGGACCGGCGCCCCGGCCAGCTCTCCGGCGGTCAGCAGCAGCGCGTCGGGCTCGCCCGCGCGCTCGCCGTGGACCCCCAAGTGCTGCTGTTCGACGAGCCGTTCAGCGCGCTGGACCCGCTGATCCGCCGCGACATGCAGGAAGAGGTCATCCGGCTGCACCGTGAGGAGGGCCGCACGATGGTCTTCATCACCCACGACCTCAACGAGGCGCTGCGCCTCGGCGACCGCATCGCGCTGATGCGCGACGGCGGGATCGTCCAGCTCGGCACCCCGGAGGAGATCGTCGCCAACCCGGCCGACGACTACGTACGCGACTTCGTCCGTGACGTCCCGCGTGAGCAGGTCATCTCCGTACGCCGCGCCATGCGCCCGGCGCGCGACGGCGAGGGCGAGTCGGGCGTCGCCCTGACGCCCGACACGCTGGTCTCGGACGCGATCGAGGCCGTCGCCCGCAGCGGCGCGTACTGCCGGGTCGTGGACAACGGCCGGACGCTCGGCGTCGTCGGCTACGAGGAACTGCTGGCCGTCGTCGCGGGACTGGACGACGAGGCGGAACCCAAGGAGGTGGCGGCGGTATGAGCGCCGCTCCCAATCCGGTGTTCCAGAAGACCGACCGGACCCCGCGGGACGCGGGCGCCGTGGACGACGTACGTACGGCGAAGGTCGACACCTCCGACGGCGCCGTCCCCGGGCCGTGGGCCCGCCTCGTCGGCAACCCCCGCGCGATGCTCCTCGTCGCCGCCGTCCTCATCGCGATCGTCAGCGCCGCCGTCACGAGCAGCGGAGCCTGGCCGGCCGACCTGACCGTCGACGTGCGCTCGCCCCTCGACGACCTCAACCGCTGGCTCGTCGACAACCGCACCACCCACCCCCTCTTCCTCTACTTCCTCCTGCACATCAGCAACACCGCCGAAAGCTCGGTCGACGGCGTGTTCAGCGTCCTGGAGAGCCTCGGCTTCATCGGCGTGAGCGTCGCCGCCGTCCTCATCGCCTGGTACGCGGGCGGCGCCGGTCTGCGCCGCCGCGCGCTGCGCACCGCCGCCACCGCGCTCGCCACCTTCGCGGTGATCGGGCTGCTCGGCATGTGGGAACCGGCGATGGAGACGCTGGCCCTGATGGTCGTCGCCGTCACCGTCTCCGCGCTCGTCGGCGCGCTGCTCGGGCTCGCGGCCGGTCTCTCCGACCGGTGCCAGCGCGTGCTGCGGCCGGTCTTCGACACGATGCAGGTGCTGCCCGCCTTCTCGTACCTGCTGCCGTTCGTGCTGCTCTTCGACATCGGCATCCCGTCGGTCTTCGTCGCGACCGTCATCTACGCGGCCCCGCCGATGGCCCGGCTCACCGCGCTCGGGCTGCGCGGCGCCGACGCCGCCGCACTGGAGGCGTCCGCCTCGCTGGGCGCCAGCTCCTGGCAGCGGCTGATGACGGCGCGGCTGCCGCTCGCCCGCAAACAGATGCTCCTCGGCCTGAACCAGACGATCATGATGTGTCTGTCGATGGTCGTCCTCGCCTCGATGATCGGCGCCGGCGGACTGGGCGACGAGATCTTCACAGCCCTCTCCACCGTCGACGTCGGCCTCGCGCTGCCCGCCGGAATCGCCGTCGTCCTGCTGGCGATCTGGCTGGACCGTACGACGGCGGCGGCCGGGGAACAGCTCGAGGACCCCGCCGCCGGGCGCCCCGCCAAGTGGTGGGTCCTGTGGCCCGGCATCGTGGCCGCCGTCGCGGGCGGCGCGGTGCTCGGAGCCGTACTCGGCCGCAAGGAGTGGCCCGAGGCCTGGACCGTCGCGATCAGCGAACCCGTCAACACCGTCGTCGACTGGATCGAGCGCGAACTCGGCTCCGGCGTACCGGTGCTGGGCGGCACCCTCACCTGGTCCGAGGGCTTCGCGAACTGGGTCATCAACCCGGTGCGCGACGCGCTGCTGGCCACGCCCTGGTGGGCGCTGCTCCTCGTCGCCGGTGTGCTGGCGCTGCGCACCGGCTGGCGCGCCGTCGTCACGGTGGTGCTGTCGCTGGCCGCGATCGGCGCGATGGGACTCTGGGACCGCTCGCTCGACACGCTCTCGCAGGTACTCGCCGCGCTCGTGGTGACCCTGCTGCTCGGCTTCGCCATCGGCATCCTCGCGGCGCGCGTCGCACGGGTCGAGCGGGTGATCAGGCCGGTGCTCGACATCATGCAGACGATGCCGCAGTTCATCTATCTGATCCCGGTGATCGCGCTGTTCAGCGGCGGCCGTACGGCGGCCGTCGCCGCGGCCGTCGTCTACGCGCTGCCCGCCGTCGTACGCATCACCACCCAGGGGATCCGGCAGATCGACCCCTCCGCCCTGGAGGCCGCGCGCTCACTGGGCGCCGGTACGGGACAGCAACTGCGCCAGGTGCAGCTGCCGTTGGCCCGTCCCGCACTCCAACTCGCCGTCAACCAGGGCGTGGTGCTGGTCCTGGCCATCGTCGTCATCGGCGGCATGATCGGCGGCGGCGCGCTCGGCGTCGACGTCGTGAAGGGCCTGGCCAAGGGCGATCTCGGCCTCGGTATGACGGCCGGTATCGCGATCGTGTGCCTGGGGCTGCTGCTGGACCGGATCTCGCAGCCGAGCGCGGCGGCCAAGGAACGCGCCCTGGTGTGAACGCCACGGACAACGCCACCGAAGACACCCCCGTCGGCGCCCCCTGCCGGCACCACAACTGAATCCACAACTGAAACCGCGACAGAAAGAACAACGACGTGACCCACAGCAAGCGGATACGCACCACCCTGGTCGCCGGAGTCGGCGCGCTCGGCATGCTCGCGCTCAGCGCGTGCGCCGCCGACACCGAGTCGAAGTCGGCGTCCGACGAGATCACCCTGACCGTGCCCTCCTGGGTCGGCGCGCGCGCCAACGCCGAGGTCGCCAAGGTGATCATGGAGCAGGAGCTGGACGTGAAGGTCGAGCTCCAGCAGCTCGACGAGCCGGTCGCCTTCGACGCGCTCAACAACGGCAAGGCCGACGCGATCCTGGAGGACTGGGGCGGCTCTCCGAAGAAGGAGAAGCTCTACGTCGAGGACAAGAAGACCATCGTCAAGGGCGGCGACCTCGGTGTCGTCGGCCACATCGGATGGTTCGTCCCCAAGTACTACGCGGACGCCAACCCCGAGGTCACGGACGCGAAGAACCTCAACAAGTTCGCCAAGGACTTCAAGTCCGCGAACAGCGGCGACCTGGGCGAGTTCCTCGGCGCGGCGCCCTCGTACACGACGTACGACGAGCACCTGGTCAAGAACCTCAAGCTGAATCTCAAGATCAAGGAGACGGGCAACGAGGCCGCCCAGATCAAGGAGATCCAGCAGAAGTACCGCGACAAGCAGCCCTTCATCACCTACTGGTGGGACCCGCAGTGGCTCAACGCGGACATCGACCTGGTCGAGGTGAAGCTGCCCGCGTACGCGGAGGGCTGCAACGTCCCGGAGACGGCGACGGACTGCGCGTACGCCAACACCCCGCTCCAGAAGTACCTCAACGCGGACTTCGCGAAGGACGGCGGTGACGCCGCCGAGTTCATCAAGAACTTCAAGTGGACCACCGAGGCGCAGAACGAGGTCGCCAAGGCGATCGCGAAGGACAAGATGAGCGGCCCGGACGCGGCCGAGAAGTGGGTCAAGGCGAACAAGTCCACCTGGGAGGCCTGGCTCCCCAAGAAGTAGCCCGACCACGCCGCACGGACGGCCCGGAGCGCTCACCGGCTCCGGGCCGTCCGGCGTTCGCATACCTCAGAACTGGCTCAACTCTCTTGAGATCGGGAGTCCGCGGCGGACAGGATCCGAAGATGAAGCTATTCGGGCAGGACAAAGAGGAGTTCACGGTACTCGTCGTGCGCGAGGCCGACGAGGTCGCCGAGGCCGTGGACCAGGCGCTGAGGACCGCGGGACCCGAGGAACGGCCGGGGCTGGAGCGCGCCGCCGCGCTGCTCGCCGCCGCCAGGACGGCCACCGACGGTGAGCTGCGCGGGAACTGGGCGCGCCGGAAGATAGCCGAAGCGGGGGTGAAGGGGCGCGCCGACTCGGTAGGGGCGGTGAAGGCGCTGCGCGAGGCCGAACCGGGACTGAGTCTCCTCCAGGCCGTACGGCTCTCGCAGGAGGCCGCCGCGCTGGAGGACGAGGAGCGCCACGGCCGAACCGCCTGAACGATCAACGGAGTTGAGCCTGCGACGGCGTTGACGCGTTGACGGGCGTTACGCGGACTCCCGCACCACCAGCGTCGGCGTGAAGATCATCGACGGCAGCGGACCACTCGGCGCGGCGATCTGCTTCAGCAGCAGCCTGGCCATCTCCGCGGACATCTCCTCGACCGGCTGACGCACCGTCGTCAACGCCGGATCGCAGGTCAGCGCCGCGTTGCTGTCGTCGAAGCCCACCACGGCCACGTCGTCGGGCACCTGCCTGCCCGCCCGGAGCAGCACCGGCAGCGCGCCCAGTGCCATCAGGTCGGACGCGATGAACACCCCGTCCAGATCCGGGTGTTCGGCCAGCAGCCGCCGCATCGCCGCCGCGCCGCCCGTATGTGTGAAGTCCCCTTCCGCGACCGCCACGTCCTCGATCCCGTACGTGGCCATCGCCGCCCGGAACCCGGCGAGCCGTTCCTGCCCCGCCGGCATGTCCTGCGGCCCCGCGACCGTACCGATCCTGCGCCGCCCCAGCCCCGCCAGATGCCCGGCCGCCAGCCGCGCGCCCGCCGCCTGGTCCGCCTCGACATACGTGAGCGGCGACGGCTGTCCGGGCCGGCCCGCAAGCACCGCGGGCAGCCTTGTCTCGTGGACCAGCCGGGGCAGCGGATCCCCGGCGTGCGAGGAGATCAGGACGATGCCGTCGACATGGCCCTGGCGCAGATACGACAGCAACTGGTCACGGGAGGCGGCGTCGTCCGCCAGCATCAGCACCATCTGGACACCGGCCGGCCGCAGCACGTCGAGCAGCCCGCCCACGACCCTGCCGAAGTACGGGTCCGAGAACATCCGGCCCACGAACGGCTCGGCCACCGACCGCCGTTCCTGCTCGGAGACGACCAGCGCGACCGAGTCGGTACGACGGGTCACCAGGGCGCGCGCGGCGCGGTTCGGCACGTAGTGCGTGGTGGCGATGGCCTCCTCGACGATCGTGCGCAGAGCGGGATCCACCGTCGGCGCTCCGTTGATCACGCGCGACACCGTGGCACGTGAGACGCCTGCCACGGCGGCCACGTCCTCCAGGGTCGGGCGCGCGGGCGGGGAGGCGTCGGCAGTCATGCAGCCTTTATACCGGTTGGTACTCGGCGCCCGGACGGGGTCCCCGGGCAGCCGGGGGCGGCGCTACGCGGTGATGCGCTTCAGGCCGGCGAGTTCGCCCCGCCGCGCCTCGACCAGCGCGGCGGCGAGCTTCTTGGCCGCCGCCTCGCTGCCCGCGTCGACCTCGGAACGCGACACACGCGCGGAGTGCTCCAGATGTTCGCGGATCTGAATGACGAAGACCTTCTCGAAGGCCGCACCTTCGGCGGCACGCGCCTGTGTGAGATCGCCGGGCGTCACCATGCCCGGCATCTCATGGCCCTCGTGGACATTCGTGGACGGCAGGCCCAGCTCCTTCAACAGCGGTCGCATACGGCCGAGTTCGGCGCGGTGCGCGGTGGCCAGATCGTTCGCCCAGTCGCGCAGACGAGCGTCGGCGGCCCGGTCGGCGGCCATCGTCAGCAGCTCGACCGCGCCCTCGTTCATGGGCGTCATGAGCTGGATCCACGCGGCGTCGGTCGCACCGGAGAGGGTGCCGACGGGGCTGGGGACTACGGGAGTTGATGCCGCGAGTGGCTTCTTGTCCACCGACGGGGTGGCGGAGCAGCCCGTCACCACCAGGAGGGCGAGGAGCGCCGCCGCCGTACCGCGTACCGCCTTCATGGGGAGTCCTCGGGTGAGGGAGTGGGGGAGTGGGGGGCTCGGTGTCTGTCCGGGGCCGTGCCGCCCCGGACAGACACCGGGCGTGGTTCGGTCAGGAAGGCCGGCCGTCCGCACCGCACTTGATGATGGGACGGATGCAGTCACGTACGCGCCGCTCCATCTCCGCCGCGGGCCAGACGTTGAAGAAGTCGCCGTGCATCGTGTAGCCGCGGCCCGACGCGAGCTTGAACCGCGCCGGATCGCCGTTGACCGGATACCTCAGCACCTGCCGCAGCTTCGGCACCGGCACCGGGTGGGTCGACGGGCACGCGCCCGCCACCGGGTACGACATATGGCTCTTGTGGTCGGCCGAGTCGAGATCCCGTCCGTTCCAGCACTGCGGGAAGTCCAGATACGACTCCAGCATCGCGCCCGCCGGACAGTTGACGAAGTCGGTGGACGGATTGACCTCGCCGTGGTGCAGACACGACCAGCGCGCCCGCGTGTTGTCGTTCGGGCCGGTCGCCTTGGCGTTGCCCGCCACGATCCGCAGTCCGTACGGCAGCGGCTGGGTCTGGGCGATGATGTCGTCCCGTACGCCCTCACCCAGGTAGTAGAAGGTGGTGCCGGTCGGCTCCACCTCCCTCGTGCCGTCGTACAGGGTCGGGACCCAGTACGACGAGAGGTCTTCCTTCGGGGCGCAGGTGGTGCGGCCCTGCGCCAGGCTGTTGACGTCGGAGCGGCCGTTGGTCGTGTCGTTGCCGAAGAAGCTGTGCATGTGCGAGGCGCCGGGCAGCCCGGGGAAGACGATCGGGTCGTCCGGGAGGCGGTGGCTGTACGGACACTCGGCGAGGAACTCCGACACGCGGACGACGGCCGCGCCCTTGGTGCCCGGCTGAGCCTTCTCGGCGGCGACGGACCCGGTGCTGGCGCTGCTCATGTTGGCCTGGAGCAGGGAGGCGGTGAGCGCGACGAGGGCCAGGGCGACGACGCGTCGGCGCCAGGACGCCAGTCCGGTGCGGAGGGGGTTGAAGGTGCGGGGCGTGCGGGGGGTGCTGGGGCTGCGGGAGGGTCTTCTGCGGAGCACGGCACTCCAATCTGAGGAATCGGGGGCCTTGATCACGTTAGAGAGCGCTCTCTGGCGCTGAACGTAGAAGCGGGCCGCAGGGGTGTCAATAGATGCGGCAAGCCCGGTCAAGTGGCGCCATATCTAGGGCAGTTGAGGTGTACGAGAGTTGGAGAGCGCTCTCTCATGGCTGCTGCCCGAGATGGGTGATTCGCGGCCGTGAACCGTGAGCCGTGAGCCGGGCGGCGGCTGTGGGCCGTGAGCCGTCGCCCGGCTTGTCGACGGCGCGGCTCAGGCGCGCAGCCGCGCCGCGCCCTCCCGTACCGCCGCCATCGCCTGCCGCTGGAGCCCCGGACCGAAGGTGACGCGTGTCGCGCCGAGCTTGCCCAGTTCCGACAGTTCCGCCGCACCGCCCGGCGCCGCCCCGACGTTGATCGGGCCTTCGATCCCCGCCCGCAGCGCCGGGATCGCCTCTCGCGGGGCACCGATCGGGTACACGCAGTCCGCGCCGGCCGCCACGTACAGAGCCGCGCGGGCGATCGCCTCCGCCGGATCGCCCACACCACGGATGAACGTGTCGACGCGGGCGTTGAGGAACAGCCGGTCCCCGGCCGCCGACCGGACCTCGGCCAGCCAATCGGCGTGCCGCCGCGGGTCCTTGAGGCGACCGTCGGCGGAGTCCTCCAGATTGCAGCCGACGGCGCCCGTGTCGAGGAGCCGGGCGACCAACTCGGCCGGGGCGAGCCCGTAGCCGTCCTCGATGTCGGCGGTGACGGGCACAGCCGTGTCGCCGGTGGAGACGGCCCGGACGATCCGGGTCACCGCAGCGAACATCTCGTCCGCCGGGGTGGCGCCGTCCTCGTAACCGAGCGACGCGGCGACGCCCGCGCTCGGCGTGGCGAGTGCCGGGAACCCGGCCTCCACGTAGACGCGGGCGCTGCCCGCGTCCCACGGCCCCGGCAGGACGAGCGGGTCCTCGGCGGCACGGTCGTGGTGCAGGGCGCGGAAGGTGGTCAGGAGCGTCATGGCTGATTCGTATCCCAGCTGAGGAGGCGGATGCGGCGGTGGTCGTGTGCGTGTCGCGCCGGACACGACATGGGCGTGTCCGGCGGGCTCACTTCTGCCGCGCCACCGGCGTGTAGTGCCCGGGGGCCATCCTCGATGTCACCGCGAAGCGGTTCCAGGAGTTGATGACCGTGATCGCGGCGATCAGATAGGCGAGTTCGGTCTCCTCGAAGTGTTCCGCCGCCCGTCCGTACACCTCGTCCGGTACGAAACCGTCCGTCAGCACGGTGACCGCCTCGGTGAGTTCGATCGCCGCGATCTCCCTCGGCGAGTAGAAGTGGCGCGACTCCTGCCAGGCGCTGAGCTGGACGATCCGCTCCACCGACTCCCCGGCGGCCAGCGCCTCCTTCGTGTGCATGTCGAGGCAGAACGCGCAGTGGTTGATCTGCGAGGCGCGGATCTTCACCAGTTCGTACAGCACGGGGTCGATGCCCTGCCGGACCGCCTTCTCGAAGCCGTACATCGCCTTGGAGACATCGGGCGCGAGCTTCGCCCACGCCAGGCGCGGCTCGTGTTCGGGGACGCGGTCGTGCTGGTGATCGCTCTCGTTCGTTGTCATGGATACGACGCTACGCGGCCGGTGGCGCAGCGGTATGGTCCATTTCCATGATGGATTCATGGGCCAATGCGGCGAGCGCCGAGGAGCCGGACGGTGAGGGGCCGGTCAGTGGGAAGCCGCAGGTCACCGCCGTCACGGTCGGCGCCGACCTCCATCTGGAGCTGCGCGGTCCCGGACTCCGTACGGGGCTGATGGACGCCCTGCGCGAAGCCGTCCGCACCGGACGGCTGGCCCCCGGCACCCGGCTGCCCTCGTCGCGTACGCTCGCCGCCGATCTGAGCATCGCGCGCAACACCGTCGCCGACGCGTACGCCGAACTCGTCGCCGAAGGCTGGCTGACCGCGCGGCAGGGCTCGGGGACGCGGGTCGCCCGGCGGGCCGCGCCGCGCACGCGGGCGCCGAGCGGCCCGCCGGCCCGACCGAGCCGCGGCCGGCCCACGCACAATCTGCGGGCCGGCTCCCCCGACCTCAGCTCCTTTCCGCGCGCCGAATGGCTCGCCTCCGCCCGCCGGGCCCTGGCGGCGGCCCCGCACGACGCGTTCGACTACGGCGACCAGCGGGGACGCGTAGAGCTGCGTACCGTCCTCGCCGACTATCTGGCCCGGACACGGGGGGTGTACGCCGACCCCGATCGGGTCGTCCTCTGCTCCGGGTTCGTCCACGGTCTGACGCTGATGGCCCAGGTGCTCGCGGCCCGGCGGGGGAGGGCGGGGGCGAGGAGCGGAACTAAGACGGTCGCGAAGGCGGTCGCGAGGACGGGCAGCAGGGCGGGCAGCAGGGCGGGTACGAAGGCTCGGGCGGTGGCCGTCGAGTCGTACGGGCTCGACTTCCACCGCGACATCCTCACCGCCGCTGGGCTGCGCACACCGGCGCTCCCGATCGACGAACTCGGCACCCGCACGGATGAGTTGACGTCCGCAGTGGGTGAGTTGCGGGGCGTCGACGCGGTGCTGACGACTCCGGCGCACCAGTTCCCGACCGGTGTCGCGCTCCATCCCGACCGGCGTGCGGCGGTGGTGGACTGGGCGCGCGGCGCGGGCGGGCTGATCCTGGAGGACGACTACGACGGGGAGTTCCGCTACGACCGCCAGCCCGTCGGCGCGCTCCAGGGCCTGGATCCGGAGCGGGTGGTGTACATGGGCACGGCGAGCAAGTCCCTGGCTCCGGGGCTGCGGCTGGCGTGGATGGTGCTGCCCAGGGCGCTGGTGGGGGAGGTGATCGAGGCGAAGGGCGATGTCGCGGCGGTGCCGAGCGCCATGGACCAGCTCACGCTCGCCGAGTTCATCACCTCCGGCGCGTACGACCGTCATGTGCGGTCCATGCGGCTGCGCTACCGCCGGCGGCGCGACCAACTGGTGGAGGCGCTGGCCGAGCGCGCGCCGGAGTCACAGGTGACCGGCATCGCCGCCGGGCTGCACGCCGTGGTCGAACTCCCGCCCGGCACCGACGAACGCGCCGTGATCCAGGCGGCGGCCTGGCAGGGTCTGGCGATCCGAGGTCTCTCCGCCTTCCGGCACCAGTCGGTCCCACCGGGGCGCGACGCGCTGGTCGTCGGCTACGGCGCCCCGACGGACAGCGCCTGGGCCGGTGCGCTGGACGCGCTCTGCCGCGTACTGCCGTAGCCCCCACGCCTCACGCCCCACGAAGATCCGCCGGACAGGGTCTCAGGCCCCGTCCGTCGGGGTGGCCGCCTCCAGCGCGTCGACGCTGCCGGACATGACCGTGCGCAGGTGCGTCGTGATGTGCTCGACCGGCCAGTCCCACCAGGCGATCGCCAGCAGCCGGTCGACATCGGCGTCGTCGTATCGGCGCCGGATGAGCTTGGCCGGATTGCCACCGACGATGCCGTAGTCCGGTACGTCGTCCACCACGACCGCGCCCGAGGCGATGACCGCTCCATGGCCGATCCGGACACCGGGCATGACCGTGCTGCGGTAGCCGAACCAGACGTCGTTGCCCACCACCGTGTCTCCCCGGCCGGGCAGCCCGGTGATCAGATCGAAGTGCTCGCTCCACGAACCGCCCATGATCGGGAAGGGGAACGTCGACGGGCCGTCCATCCGGTGGTTGGCGCCGTTCATGATGAACCGCACCCCCTCACCCAGCGCGCAGTACTTCCCGATGACCAGCTTCTCCGGCCCGTAGTGGTAGAGCACGTTCCGTGTCTCGAACGCCGTCGGCTCGTCCGGGTCGTCGTAGTACGAGAAGTCCCCGACCTCGATCAACTCGGAGTTGATCAGCGGTTTCAGCAGCACCACCCGGGGCTGACCGGGCATCGGATGGATCACCGTCGGATCGGCGGGAAGGGAGGGAACAGCGGGATCTGCGGGCATGGTGAATCGGTCTCCTGGTCTGCTCGGCGAATCCGTGCATCCTGCCTGAGCGGGTGATCGCGACGACAACGATTAATCCCGGCCCGCCCAGGGCGAGTCCGGTGACATATCGCCACCGCCGCAGCGCCGGTCCGAGCGAACAGATCCTTACAAAGGACTCATAAGGAATCTAGTTGAGGAGAGTTCATGGACCGCCTGTCCCCGCGCGGCCGCCAGCCATCTAATGTGTGCGGCGAGCACGGGATTGACGGGTCGACGGATCGACCTGCAGACGGGGGAGGACGGGGCCATGGCCGCCGTAAAACAACGCAGGCTGCGGTCGAGCACGGTGGTGCTCGGCGGCATGGGAATACTCGCACTGACGATCACCTCGTGTGGTTCGGAACCGGACAAGCGCTGTGCCGACCGGAGCACCTATGAGGAACTGTCCAATTCCGACTGCGACAGCACCGGCACAGGCTCGTACTACTACGGCGGCAAGAGCAGCAACGGCCGTGTGTACGACGGCAGTTTCGACAAGTCGGCGGTCGACCGCGGCGGCTTCGGCTGCTCGTCCACCGGCGGCGGCTGAGCCGGCGCAGGCGCACGATGATGCAGCGTCGGACCATCGAGCCACGCCCCGGCTGGCAGCAGACGGTCGAGGAGCAGGGGCTCGTCTATCCGCTCACCCGCTACCCGGACGACTCCCTGCGGCCGTACTGGGACGAGAGCGCCTACTACGTCTTCTCCCTTCCCGAGGTCGAGGCACTCGAAGTCGTCGTCGAGGAACTGCACGCCATGTGCCTCGCCGCCGCCGGGCACATCGTGAAGAACGACCGCTTCGCCGATCTCGGCATCACCGACCCCCGACTGGTCGCGCTGATAGCCGAGTCCTGGCACCGCCGGGACGAACTGCCGTCCATCTACGGCCGGTTCGACCTCCGCTACGACGGAACCGGCCCGGCCAAGATGCTGGAGTACAACGCCGACACCCCCACGTCCCTGGTCGAGGCCGCCAGCCCCCAGTGGTTCTGGATGGAGGAACGCTTCCCCGGCGCCGACCAGTGGAACTCCCTGCATGAACGGCTCATCGACGCCTGGCGCCGCCAGGCACACCTCCTTCCGCCGGGACCTCTGCACTTCGCCCACTCCGACGGGGACGAGCTGGGCGAGGACCTGATGACCGTCGCGTATCTGCGCGAGACGGCCCAGCAGGCGGGTCTCGAAACCGAGGCCCTGTCCGTCGAGCAGATCGGCTGGGACAAGCTGACCGGCCGTTTCGTCGACGACCGGCTGCGCTTCATCCGCAGCTGCTTCAAGCTGTATCCGTGGGAGTGGCTGACCACGGACCGCTTCGGCCCCCAGGTGCTCGACACCCTCGACAACGGTGGCGGCACCGGCAGCACCTGCTGGATAGAGCCCGCCTGGAAGATGCTGCTCTCCAACAAGGCGCTGCTGGCGATCCTCTGGGAGCTCAACCCGGACCACCCGAATCTGCTGCCCGCCTACCTCGACGGGCCGCGTGAACTCGCCCTCGACGGGGGCTATGTCTCCAAGCCCCTGCTCGGCCGCGAGGGCGCCGGAGTCACCGTCCACGAGCCCGGTCACGCCCCGGTGGTGCGCCAAGAGGCCTGCTGCTACCAGGCGTTGGCGCCCCTGCCCGACTTCGACGGCAACCGTGTCGTACTCGGCGCCTGGGTCGTCGAGAACGAGGCGGCCGGCCTCGGCATCCGGGAATCGTCGGGCCTGATCACGGACGAGTACGCCCGCTTCCTCCCGCACGTCATCCTGTAGGCGGGGGTCGGCGGCCGGCCCCGCCGGCCACCGCCCCGTGCCCCGCGCCCAGCGGGCCCGACACCTACCGGGCCAGAACGGCCCGCAGCTGCTCCAGGCCCCAGTCCAGGTCCTCCTTGCTGATCACCAGCGGCGGGGCGATCCGGATCGTCGACCCATGGGTGTCCTTCACCAGCACCCCCCGCCCCATCAGCTTCTCGGAGATCTCCCGGCCCGTGCCGTACGACGGAGAGATGTCCACCCCGGCCCAGAGCCCCCTGCCGCGCACCGCCTCCACCGCGCCGCCGGTCGCCATCAGCCCCAGCTCATGGTGGAGATGATCACCCAGCTCCGCCGCCCGCTGCTGGTACTCACCCGTGCGCAGCATCGCGATCACCTCAAGGGCCACCGCACACGCCAGCGGATTCCCGCCGAACGTCGAACCGTGCTCCCCGGGCCGGAACACCCCGAGGATCTCGCTCGACGACACCACGGCCGACACCGGCACCACACCGCCGCCGAGCGCCTTGCCCAGCACATACATGTCGGGCACCACGCCCTCGTGCTCACTGGCGAAGGTCTTACCGGTCCGGCCCAGACCGGACTGGATCTCGTCCGCGATGAACAGCACGTTCCGCGACCGGGTCAGCTCACGTACGCCCGCGAGATAGCCCGGCGGCGGCACCAGCACCCCCGCCTCGCCCTGGATCGGCTCCAGCAGGACGGCGACGGTGTTGTCCGTCATCGCGGCGTCGAGCGCGGCGAGATCCCCGTATGGAACGATCTCGAAGCCCGGCGTGTAGGGCCCGTAGTCCGCGCGGGCCTCCTGGTCGGTGGAGAAGCTGATGATCGTGGTCGTACGGCCGTGGAAGTTGTCCGCCGCGACGATGATCTTGGCGGTGCCGTCCGGCACCCCCTTCGTCCGATAGCCCCACTTGCGGGCCGTCTTCACGGCGGTCTCCACCGCCTCCGCGCCCGTGTTCATCGGCAGCACCATCTCCATGCCGCACAACTCGGCGAGCTGGGTGCAGAATTCGGCGAACCGGTCGTGGTGGAACGCCCGTGAGGTGAGCGTCACCCGCTCCAACTGGGCCTTGGCGGCGTCGATGAGGCGCCGATTGCCATGGCCGAAGTTGAGCGCCGAGTAGCCGGCGAGCATGTCGAGGAAGCGTCGCCCCTCGACGTCGGTCATCCATGCGCCGTCCGCCGAGGCGACGACGACGGGCAGCGGGTGATAGTTGTGCGCGCTGTGCGCCTCCGCAGAGGCGATGGCACTCTCCGTTGTCGCCACGGGTTCTCCGTTCGGTCGAGCCAAGCCATCCGGTCAGGGCGCGGTGGCGCCCCTGTTTCTATCGTCACTCGCCAGTGTGGACGAAGAAACCTTGCCCCCGGCGTGCCCTGGGAGACAACCCCGCAGGCAGGTCGGGTTGGATCACACGTCCAGCAGTTGCCCGCGCGGACCCGCCTCGGGCCTTCCCCCGCCCCGTCGATACGGCGGTCGAGGCAGTCGTCCCGCGAGCGGTCGCAGCACCAGACCCAGCACCACTCCGGCCCCCAGCGCCGGTATCGCCCACCACCAGCCGTCCGTGCCGCCGGACGAGACCCCGGCCACCTCGTCCACCTCGTCCGTCTCGCGTGTCGCCTCCGTCTTCTCCGTCTCCCCGGCGGGTGGCACCGCCGCGCCGGCCCCCTGCGCGGTCTTCTCACCCATGACGCCGATCTTCTTCAGCAGCGCCCGCAGCGCGGCCGGCTCCTCCGCCCGGTGCCATACGCCGGTCTCCGTCCCCCGCATGTCCGTCGACGTATGTATCCAGATCTCCGAGGTGTCCGCGCTCGGATACACCCGGTCCAGTCGCCAGGGCTGCACATCGTGGACCATCCACGTCACATTGATCTGCCGTGAGCCCATCGCCGAGTCCAGCGACCCCGGCCGCTTCTTCCGGCCCTCCGGCAGCGCCCCCATCCCCTCACCGCCGAGCTGCCGCGACAGCGCCTCGTACTCCGCGTCGCTGTGGTACAGCGAGGCCGTCTCCGCGCTCTCCGGAGAGGCGATCAGCACGCTCGTGGGGCCACCGGCCACCGCGCTCGGGGCGAACACCCAGGTCAGCGCCGTCACCGCGATGAGAGCCGCGAGCCGTCGAACCGTGCTCGTACGTCGAAGTCGCATGATTCCCCCTGCCGACGCCGGGCCCGGACCCTCCGGACCGCCTTCGCGTCACTTCCTGTACACCGCCCGAGCCGAACCGGTTCCCGATCGCCTTCACCGGCTTCGGTCAGCGCGTCGACCGCGCGACAGCCGTCGCGCGCTCCATCGACTCCACGCCCTCCAGCCGCAGTGTCAGCGGCTCGCCGCTACCGCTCGGGCCGCTGTCCTCCCACAGCAATGTGGGGCCAGCCGTCCGCGCCGACCGTGTCCAGCCCTCACCCCGGTTGTCGATCAACCGGAATCGCAGCAGATGAGGATCGGCGAACCACAGACCCGTCGACTCGTTCAATTCCCCCGGGTGCAGGACCAGCCACTGAGGCATCTGCCGAACCTGCTTCGAGAACCCCAGGTCCAGACCGGCCCGGAACTCCTCCAGCCGTATGGTCCGGCCGCCGGAGTCCGTCCAGCACAGACTCACCACCGGACGACCCGCCGACACGCCGTCCAGCGACACCTGGTCAGGCTCTCCGAGCCCGGCCGGGATCCGCGGTGCGAATCCGGCCCGCCGCTCCACCTCCGCGATCGGCATCGGATCGCCGCAGCCCGGCACCGGCGCGCGCGGGCCGGGCGTCGCCGTCGGGTCGTACCGCACCTGGACCCCGCCGAAGTCGAACCAGTCGGCCACGGCCGCACGCACCGGCGGTGTCAGCACCAGCACGACCAGCAGTCCCGAGACCCCGGCCGCCAGCGCTCGCCATCTGCCGCGCAGCAGTCGGCGCAGCCGCGCCGACCGAGCCGCCCACCCGGAGACCCGAGCCGAGGCCGGGCCGGATACCGGGTCGCGTGTCGGGTCGGATACCGGATCGGATGCCGGTGCCGGTGCCGGTGCCGGTGCCGGTACGGGCGCCGCGTCGGCGAGGAGCTGGGCCAGAACACGCTCGGCCATCGTCTCTCCGTCGACATCCGGGACCCGCATACCGCGCCCCAGCGCCCGCAGCTCCTCGGCAAGATCCTCACGCTCGCCGTCATCCATGTCCGTCACCCCCTCCCTTCTTCGACCTCGTCTCCCACTCGGACTCGGACGCCAGCAGCCCGCCCATCAGCTTCAGCGCGCGACTCAGCCGCGACTTCACCGTGCCGCGCGGCCAGCCCAGCGCCTCCGCCGTCTCCGCCTCGTTCATCTCCAGCAGATAGCGGCACGCCACCACATCGCGGTGGTCGTCGCTCAGCTCGTCGAGCGCGGCCCACAGCTCGGCGCTCCGCTCCTCCTCCATCGCGGCAACCGCGGGATCGGCCGATTCCGGTATCAGCGGCTCACCCCGCGACAGCGCCGCCTCGCGCCCCGCCACGGCGCGCAGCCGGACCGCCGACCGCACGGTGTTCCTCGTCTCGTTGGCCACGATCCGTATCAGCCAGGGGCGGAACGACGCGCCGTCCTTGAAGCTACCCAGGGACAGATACGCCTTGATGAACGCGGACTGCACCACGTCCTCGGCGTCCGCCCCCGCGCCGCAGGCCACCGCCACCCGCAGCGCGATCCCCGTATAGGCGCGCACCAGCTCCGCGTACGCCTCCCGCTCCCCGGAACGCACACGCGCGATGACAGTCGATTCATCCGCAACCGTCAGGATGCGGCCCCCCTCCAGGGTCCCCTCCCGTGTCCTCACTCTTTTGATACACCGCTCACCCCAGATCGGTTCCCAGCCTGTCCCGACCTGGCGGCCCCACCTGAGAGAATGTCCAACATGGCCACTCGTCCTCGCGCGCTCTCCGGTATCCAGCCCACCGCAGGCTCGTTCCATCTCGGGAACTACCTCGGTGCGATCCGGCAGTATGTGGCGCTGCAAGAAGATCACGACGCGTTCTACATGGTCGTGGACCTGCACGCGATCACCATGCCGCAGGAGCCCGCCGACCTGCGCGCCAACACCAGGCTCGCGGCCGCGCAACTCCTCGCCGCCGGTCTCGACCCGCAGCGCTGCACGCTGTTCATCCAGAGTCACGTACCCGAACACGCCCAGCTCGGCTGGGTGATGAACTGTCTGACGGGCTTCGGCGAGGCCTCCCGCATGACGCAGTTCAAGGACAAGTCCGCGAAACAGGGCGCCGACCGCGCCACGGTCGGACTCTTCACGTATCCGATCCTCCAGGTCGCCGACATCCTGCTCTACCAGGCGGACTCCGTCCCGGTCGGCGAGGACCAGCGCCAGCACGTCGAGCTGACACGTGACCTCGCCGAGCGCTTCAACACCCGCTTCGGGAGTACGTTCACGATCCCGAAGCCGCACATCGTCAAGGAAGTCGCGAAGATCTACGACCTCCAGGACCCGTCGATCAAGATGAGCAAGTCGGCGTCCACGCCGAAGGGCCTGGTCAATCTGCTGGACGACCCCAAGGTCACCGCGAAGAAGATCAAGAGCGCCGTCACCGACACGGGCACCGAGATCCGCTTCGACGCCGCGGACAAGCCCGGCATCAGCAACCTCCTCACGATCTACTCCACGCTCACGGGCGCGAGCATCGCGGATCTGGAGAAGAAGTACGAGGGCAAGGGCTACGGCGCCCTGAAGGTGGACCTGGCCGAGGCCACGGTCGACTTCGTCACACCCTTCCGCAGCCGCACCCAGGAATATCTGGACGATCCGGAGACGCTGGACTCGATCCTGGCCGAGGGCGCGGAGAAGGCCCGCACGGTCGCCGCGGAGACGCTTGCCCAGGCGTACGACCGGATGGGCTTCCTGCCCGCGAAGCACTGAGACGCACCGGGGCGGGCGTGCCGATCCCGGCTCGCCCGCCCCGGCCGACCGTCGGCGCCGCCATACCGCATACGCGCCGTCCGCGTACTGCTGACCAAGGACCCTGGCCAGAAGAACGGTGTGCGCGCGACACTGGCGCAGGGACGGAATCGGCCACACCCGGACCGCACCACGCACCACCGCCACACCCGCAGCACCAGCACCGCCCGCACGAAGCATCACCGCCGCACCGCACCACCGGCACACCGCACCACCGGCATACCGCATCACCGGCATACCGCATCACCGGCACACACAAGGACTGAGGAGAACGACGTGGGGACCGTAACGCTCGGCGTTTCGATCGCGGTCCCGGAGCCGTACGGCAGCCTGCTCCAGGAGTGCCGCGCGGGCTTCGGCGACCCTGCCGCGCACGGCATTCCCACCCACGTCACGCTCCTGCCGCCGACCGAGGTCGACGCCTCGACGCTGCCGACGATCGAGGCGCACCTCGCCTCGGTCGCCACGGCCGGCCGGCCCTTCCCGATGCGGCTCTACGGCACGGGCACCTTCCGCCCGCTGTCGCCGGTGGTCTTCGTCCAGGTCGTCGAGGGCGGCTCGGCGTGCACCTGGCTCCAGAAGCGGGTCAGGGAGGCGTCCGGGCCGCTGGTACGCGAACTCCAGTTCCCGTACCACCCCCACGTGACCGTGGCGCACGCCATCTCCGAGGAGGCGATGGACCGGGCGTACGAGGAGCTGGCCGACTACACGGCCCGCTGGAGCTGCACGTCCTTCGGGCTGTACGAGCAGGGCTCGGACGGTGTGTGGCGGATGCTGCACGAGTACGTCTTCGGCGGCGGCACGGAGATGACGGGAGTGCCCTCCCAGAGCACCCCCGTCGACCTGCCCGCTACCTCTTCGCTGCGTCAGTAGCCGTACGGAGGGCCGTACCGACCCCGTACCGACCTCCGTACGAAACTCGTCCTGTCAGCCGTACGGACTCAGATCGGCAGCCGCCGGAACAGCGGCCTCGGCAGATGCCGCAGCAGCGACATCGCCACCCGCAGCGCCCCCGGCACCCACACCGTCTCCGAGCGGCGCCGCAGCCCCAGTTCCACGGCCGCCGCCACCGCCTCCGGCGTGGTCGCCAGCGGTGTCTCCTCCAGCCCGGCAGTCCTCCTCGTCCGTACGAAGCCGGGCCGCACGACCATCACGTGCACACCCGTGCCGTGCATCGCGTCCCCGAGCCCCTGCGCGAACGCGTCCAGGCCCGCCTTGCTCGACCCGTAGATGAAATTGGCGCGCCGCGCCCGCTCGCCGGCGACCGACGACAGCACCACCAGCGAACCGTGCCCCTGCGTCTGCATCGCCGCCGCGCACACCAGACCGGCCGAGACCGCGCCTGTGTAGTTCGTCTGCGCGACCCTGACGGCCGCCGTCGGATCCGCCTCGTCGTGCGCCTGGTCGCCGAGGACACCGAAGGCGAGCAGCGTCATGTCGATGTCGCCCTCCGCGAAGACCTTGCCGAGCACTTCCGCGTGCGAGGCCGGGTCGAGCGCGTCGAAGTCGACGGTGCGGACGTCCGCGCCCTGGGTGCGCAGCTGCTCGGCCGCGGTGTCGAGCGCGGGCGACGCGCGGCCGGCCAGCCAGACCGTGCGGGTGCGGCGCGCGATCAGCCGGCGCGCCGTGGCCAGCGCGATCTCGGACGTGCCACCGAGGACGAGCAGGGACTGCGGGATGCCGAAGGCGTCCTTCATGGTGCGGTGCTCCTTGCAGCGAGGGTGCGGGATGAGCCTCATGGGGGCTGAGGCGGGGCCGGGACGAGGATTTCGGGGCGGGTGGCCGAGGCGTCAGATCGAGAGACGGCGGGAGAGGTCGGAGACGAAGACCGCGCGCGGGTCCAACTCGGCCCGCAGCGCCCGGAACTCCTCCAGTCGCGGATACATCGCGGCCAGCAGCTCCGGCCGCAGCCGCGAGTCCTTCGCGAGACAGACCCGGCCCCCGGCGGCGGCGACGTCCTGGTCCAGCTCGTCGAGGAAGGAGCCGAGGCCGGCCGGGCCGGTGGGGACGTCCAGCGCGAGTGTCCAGCCGGCCATGGGGAAGGACAGCCAGCCGGGATCACCCGCGCCGAGACGCTTGAGCACGGCGAGGAAGGAGGGGCAGCCGCGCCTGACGATGCGTCGCACGATCCGGATCAGCGCCTCCTCCTGACCGTGCCCGACGGCGAACTGGTACCGGACGCAGCCGCCGCGCCCGTACAGACGGTTCCAGTGCGGCACGCCGTCCAGCGGATGGAAGAAGGCGGGGACGCGCCGGAGTTCGCCGGTCCGCCGGCGCGGCGCCCCCCGGTACCAGAGCTCGTTGAACAGCTCGGCCGTCTTCCGTCGCAGCAGCCCCTCGGGTACGTAGGAGGGCGCGCCGGGGAGCCGGGTGGGCCGGAAGGCGAGCGGCCGTCTGCGGGACCGCGCGGGCAGCTCGGCGAGTGGCGTGTGGTTGCCACGGGTGAGGACGGAGCGTCCCAAGGAGGAGCCGCGGGCGAGCAGATCGATCCATGCGACCGAGTAGCGGTACGCGTGGTCCGACGTGGTGAGACGGGCCATCAAATCGTCGAGGTCCGCGGCGCGTTCGGTGTCGACGGACATCAGCGAGGTCTCGACGGGGTGCAGCCGGAACGTCGCCGCCAGGATCACTCCCGTCAGCCCCATACCGCCCGCCGTCGCGTCGAAGAGCGGCGTGCCGGGGACGACCTTATGTACGGAGCCGTCGGCGGTCAGCAGGTCCAGGGACAGTACGTGGCGGGAGAACGAGCCCGACACATGGTGGTTCCTGCCGTGGATGTCGGCGCCGATCGCGCCGCCGACCGTGACCTGGCGGGTCCCGGGCGTCACCGGCACGAACCAGCCGAGCGGCAGCAGCACCTCCATCAGCCGGTGCAGGCTGGTCCCCGCCTCGCAGCTGACGGTGCCGGCCTCGGTGTTCACGGACAGGACGCGGTCCAGGGCGGTCATCTCGATGACGGAGCCGCCGGCGTTCTGCGCGGCGTCGCCGTAGGCGCGGCCGAGTCCGCGCGGGATGCCGCCGCGCGTACCGCAGTCGCGTACGGCCCGCGCCGTCTCCTCGTATGAACGCGGCCGTACGAGACGGGCGGCGGCCGTAGGGGCGGTGCGGCCCCAGCCGGTGACGGAGACGAAGTCGTCGGTGACGGGCTCGGCGATCTCGGCAGACATGGTCGAGACGGTATCGCCCTAAACGTAATTCTCTGCGTTATAAGCCGTATTTGCTGCCGTACTCGTATGAATGGGTGGTTGGGTGAGTCATGTCGAGTGCTGACGTGAGAATCGGCATCCGGGGTACCCGACCGTTGGTTCTCCGATCCGAGGGCAGGTCTCCGTCATGGACTGGCTGAAAAAACTCCCCGTCGTCGGGCCGCTCATGGCCCGGCTGATGCTGACGCACGCCTGGCGTTCCTACGAGACCCTCGACCGGACGCACTGGTCCCGGCTCGCGGCGGCGATCACCTTCATCAGCTTCCTGGCGCTCTTCCCGCTGATCACCGTGAGCGCCGCGATCGGGGCCGCGCTGCTCAGCAAGGACCAGCTCGACCGGCTCCAGGACAAGCTCACCGACCAGGTGCCCGGCATCTCCGACCAGCTCGATCTCAACTCGCTGGTCGCCAACGCGGGCACGGTGGGCCTGGTGGCGGGCGCGCTGCTGCTGTTCACCGGCATCGGCTGGGTCGGCTCGATGCGGGAGTGCCTGCGCGCCGTGTGGGAGCTGGACGACGCGGACGAGGGCAACCCCTTCGTACTCAAGGCCAAGGACGCGGTCATCCTCGTCGGCCTCGGCGTCACCGCGCTCGCCTCGATCGGCGCGTCGGCCCTCGGCTCGACGGCCGTCGGCTGGAGCGCCGACCGGCTCGGCATCGCGGAGGGCGGCGCGGGCGGTGTGCTGCTCCAGATCGCGGCGATCGTCGTCGCGGCCGTCGCGGGCTTCCTGATCCTGCTGTACGTGCTGACGCTGCTGCCCGGCGTGCATCCGCCGCGGCGCCGGCTGATCGTCGCCGCGGTGATCGGCGCGATCGGCTTCGAACTGCTCAAGCTACTGCTTGGCGGCTATGTGCGCGACGTGGCGGGCAAGAGCCTGTACGGCGCGTTCGGGGTGCCGGTCGCGCTGCTGCTGTGGATCAACTTCACGGCGAAGCTGATGCTGTTCTGCGCCGCCTGGACGGCGACGCCGAGCAAGGACGAGCCGTCCGAGGGGGAGCGGAACACCTCCGGGACGGACGACGACGCGACGGATTCGGCGGCGGTCGCCCCGGGCGGGTAGTGATGTGGGCCCGGGGCCTGACCGGCCCCCGAAGATCCGCCGGACACGACCTCGGCCGTGTCTTCAAAGTCCCGCCTGGCCCGCGACGCCTGGCACGGCACCTCGCCGCGTTGTCGGAGTCGGCCAAGTACGCCCAGTACGAACACGATCCTCCGCCTTGCGATGCACCGCACCAGCCACCGCGGGCCCCGCCCTGCGGGCGGACGGCGCTACTTTGAAGACACGACCTAGCGGCCCGGCAGGCGCTTGACCAGGTCCGGGAGGGGCCAGCGGCGGTTCACCAGGAACACCGCCGCCGCCAGCAGCAGCAGCGCGCCGCCCGTGATGGCCACCGCGATCCCCATGCCGTTCGAGCCCGACGACGCGGAGGCCTTGTCGCCCAGCGAAGCCTGGTCCGTCCCGCCGTCGCCGCCGGCCTCGCCCTTGCCGCCCGATTCCTTGTCCCCGACGGCCTCCTTGTCGGAGCCGTCGCCGGCCGATCCGGGCTTCACCAGTTCGCCGATCGGCTGGACCTTTCCTGCGGCGGTGAAGCCCCAGTCCATCAGCCGGGCCGTCTCCTGATAGACCGCCAGGCTCTCCTCCCCGGACGGATTCATGACCGTGACCAGGAGGACCTTGCCGTTGCGCTCGGCGACGCCGGTGAAGGTCGAGCCCGCGTTGGTGGTGTTGCCGTTCTTGACGCCGGCGATGCCCTTGTAGGGGTCCAGGCCCGCGTCACCGGTCAGCAGCCGGTTGGTGTTCTGGATCTCGAAGGTCTCGCGCTTCGGGGCCTTCTTGCCCTTCTTCGCCTTCTTCTCCTCGCCGGGGAACTGCACCCTGACGGTCGACGAGTACTCTCGGAAGTCCTTCTTCTGGAGCCCGGAGCGGGCGATCAGGGTGAGGTCGTACGCGCTGGAGACCTGCCCCTTCTCGTCGTAACCGTCCGGCGAGACGACGTGCGTGTCGAGCGCCTTGAGCTCGGCCGCGTGCTTGTTCATGTCGGCGACCGTCTTGGGGACGCCGCCGTTCATCTCGGACAGGACGTGCACGGCGTCGTTGCCCGAGCGCAGGAACACGCCCATCCACAGATCGTGGACGGTGTACGTGCTCTCCTCCTTCACGCCGACGAGGCTGCTGCCCTCACCGACATCGGCCAGATCCGCGCTCGTCACCTTGTGTGACTGGTCCTTCGGCAGCATGGGCAGGACCGTGTCGGCGAAGAGCATCTTCAGCGTGGACGCGGGCGGCAGCTGCCAGTGCGCGTTGTGCGAGGCAAGGACGTCACCGCTCTCGGCGTCCGCGACGATCCAGGACCTGCCGGTCAGCTTCTTCGGCAGGACCGGCACACCGGCGGCGAGATTCACCTGGGTGCCGGGTTTGCCGAGCAGGGTGCCGCCGACCGTCGACATCGCCGCCGGCGGCTTCGGCTGCTTGTCCTGCGACTTGTCCGTGTCCGCGTCGTCCGCCAGGACGGGCGCGGCGGTCAGAACGGGCAGCAACGCGGCGGCGAGGACCGTCAACGCGGTCTTTTTCAATGCGGACACGGTCGGAAACGTACATGGCCTGACGGTCGATCCGAACACCGGCGGCCGGACCCGCCGCTTCCACCGCTGGGACAGACCACTTTCCGGCCATCGACCCTCGTCGGGCAGCCCCCGGCGAAGCGGTGGCGCGGGCTCCGGCGATACTGGATCCATGAAGCTCAGCCGCCCCGTGTCCTGGTTCCTGCTCGCCTTCGGGGTGTGGAGCTGGTTCATCTGGATCACTTTCGTCAAGAATTTGTGGCAGGACGGCAGCGGACTCGCCTTCGACGACGCCGGTGACCCCACGGGCTACTTCTGGGTGCATCTGCTGCTCGCCATTACGTCCTTCCTTCTGGGGACGGGAGTTGGGGCGGTGGGGTTCCGTGGAGTCCGCGCCTTGCGCCAGGAGTCGTGCCGTGAATCCCGGCACGAGCCGAGGAACGAACCCGGCGACGAGCACGTAGTACAGAGACAGCGACAGGGATAAAAAGGGGACCGGCTTGTGATCGTCGTGGTTGTTCTGATGGCGCTCGTCGCCGTCACACTGGTGGCGGGCGCGCATTACTACATATGGCGGCGCCTGGTCCGCGACACGACAGTGGCGGGCGGTACGGCCCGCAAGGCGGGCACCGCCGTGATGATCCTGCTGCCGGTCCTGACCGTCGCCGGCGTGGGGGTGGGCCGCGGTGAGACGCCGTTCGCGCTGAAGCAGATCCTCGGCTGGCCCGCGTACATGTGGCTGGCGACGCTGCTGTACCTGCTGCTGGCACTGCTGGTGGGCGAAGCCGTACGACCGGTGCTGCGCCGGGTGCTCGACCGCCGGGCGGCGGCATGCAGGACCCCGGAGACCGCGCCCGTCGAGGAGCCGGCGACCGTCGGCGCGCCGGCGCCGTCGAACGCACCGGCCACCTCCGGTCCCGACGCCGACAAGGGCGCGGACACGGACAAGGGCACCGACAAGGGCGCGGACACCGCCACCCCTGAAAACCCCGCGGCCCCGGCCCCCGATCCCTCCCGGCGGCTCTTCGTCTCCCGTGTCGTCGGCGGCGCCGCGGCCGCGGCCGCGCTCGCCACCGTCGGATACGGCGCGTCGAACGTGCTGCGCGGCCCCAGCGTCAAGCGCGTCACGGTGCCCCTCGCGAAGCTGCCGCGCGCCGCGCACGGCTACCGGATAGCCGTCGTCAGCGACATTCACCTCGGCCCGTTGCTGGGCAGGGCCCACGCGCAGCGCGTCGTCGACACCATCAACTCCACCAACCCCGACCTCGTCGCCGTCGTCGGCGACCTGGTCGACGGGACCGTCGCCGACCTGGGGTCGGCGGCCGAGCCGCTGGCCGGGCTGCGGGCGAAGCACGGCTCGTACTTCGTCACCGGAAACCACGAGTACTTCGGCAATGCGGGCGAATGGGTCGACCACGTACGGGAGTTGGGCCTGCACCCGCTGGAGAACGCCCGCGTGGAGATCGCCGGGTTCGATCTGGTGGGCGTCAACGACATCGCGGGCGAGGAGGAGGGCGAAGGCCCCGACTTCCAGAAGGCGCTCGGCGGACGTGACCCGGCGAGGGCGTCCGTACTCCTCGCGCACCAGCCCGTCGTCATCCACGACGCCGTCAAGCACGGCATCGATCTTCAGCTGTCGGGACACACGCACGGCGGCCAGATGTGGCCGGTGAACTACATCGCGCAGGCGGCCAACCCGACCCTGGCCGGTCTTGAGCAGTACGGCGACACCGCGCTCTATGTGACGCGCGGTGCCGGGGCGTGGGGCCCGCCGGTGCGGGTCGGGGCGCCCGCGGACATCACCGTCGTGCAGTTGGCGTCCCGCCAGGCGTGAGGGCCGGCCGGCGGGCCCGCCTCAACAATCGGGCGGGCCCGCCTCAGGAGCCGACCGGACCACCCGCGGTGTCCTCGGCCGCCGGACGGGCCCGGGGCAGCGTGACCGTCACCGTCAGGCCCGTCCCCGGAGCCGTCCGTACCGACACCGCGCCGCCGTGCGAGCGCACCACCGCGTGCACGATCGCCATCCCGAGCCCGCTGCCCGCACCGCCGCCACCGGCCCGGAAGAAGCGGTCGAATATCCGGTCCGCGTCCTCGTCGCTCATCCCCGGCCCCTCGTCGCGGACGCGCAGCCGCACCTCGCCCGTGTCCGAGCGCCCCAGCTCCACCCGGACCGGCGAGCCGGCGGGCGTATGGACACGGACGTTCGTCAGCAGGTTGCCGATGACCTGCCGGAGCCCGGACTCGTCCGCCTGGACGAGCACCGAGCCCGCCGCCGACACGTCGAGCGGCCGCTCCGGCTGCTGCGCGCGCAGGTCGTCGGCGGCGTCGCGGACCAGCCGGCTCAGATCCACGGGCCGCAGCCGCAGCACCGGCCGCTGGTCGAGCCGGGCCAGGGTGAGCAGCTCGTCAACGAGCCGGGCCATCCGGTCCGCCTCGTCGGTCATCCGGGCCAGCGCGCGGGCGTGCTCCGCCTCTCCGCTCAGCATCCCCTTCTGGGACAGCTGGAGATAGCCGCGGATCGCGGACAGTGGCGTACGCAGCTCGTGCGACGCGTCCGCGACGAACCGCCGCAGTTGCGCCGCGCTGCGCTCGCGCGTCACGTACGCGGACTCGACCTGCTGGAGCATGGCGTTCAGGGCGAGCCGCAACTGCTCCGTCTCGGTGACCGGATCGTGGCGGCCGGGCACCCGGCGGGTCAGATCGCCCTCGGCGATGGCCGTCGCCGTCTCGACCATGTCCCCGAGCGGGCGCAGCGTACGGTTCGCGTTCACCAGGGTGATCAGCGCGAGCAGGACGAGCAGCAGTCCGCCGACGGCGGCGTCGAACTTGAACGCGAGCAGCAGGGACTTGTGCACCGCCTTGGTGGACGTCGAGATCAGCACCGTGGAGCCGTCGCCGAGCCGGGCTCCCACCACCCGGTACGGGTCGCCGCCCATCTTCACCTCGCGCACGCCCCGTTCCCGGCTCAGGGCCGTCGGGTCGGTGACCGTACGGGCGAGTTCACGCTGCCGCTCGCTCGGGACGACACCGGCGAAGTTCAGCGCCCTGCCCTGCGGGTCGACCGCCACGAAGACGGAGTCGGGCGCCGGCAGTGAGCCCGCGCCCGGCCTGCGGGGCGAGATCTTCTCCACTATCGCGGCGAGCGAACTGAGTGACTCGATCTGATTTATCGTCAGTTCGGTGCGCTGCAACCCGTCGCGTGACGTGGTCAGTTCGGAGTCGATGGAATCCAGCAGATAGTGCCGCAGACCGAAGAGGCTGACCGCGGTCGCGATCGTGATGCCCAGCGCGAGCAGCACCACATTGACCAGTGTGAGCTTCGAACGCAGCGAGCGCGTACGGTGCTTGGGCCCGCGGAACGGCACCCGCAAGCGCGGAGTCACGGGGAGCCCGGACTCGCGAGACCGTAGCCGACCCCGCGTCTCGTCATGATCAACGGCGGCCCGTGCACGTCGAGTTTGCGCCGCAGATAGCTGATGTAGGTCTCCACCACCGTGGACTCGGCCGCGTGCTCGTACCGCCAGACGTGCCGCAGCAACTGCTCCTTGGTCACCACCGCACCGGCGTTGCGCACCAGGAACCGCAGCAGCGCGTACTCGGTCGGGGTCAGGTCCACCGTGCGGCCCGCCCTGCGCACCGTGTACGTCGCCTCGTCCAGCTCCAGATCGCCGTGCCGCAGCGGCGGCCGGACGGCGAGCCGGTCGGCCGGCCGGGTCCTGCGCAGCACCGCCCGGAGCCGGGCGACCACCTCGTCCACGTTGAACGGCTTGGTGATGTAGTCGTCGCCCAGCGAGAGCCCGCCGACGATCTCCGCCGGCGCGTCCCGCGCGGTGAGGAAGACCACCGCCATCTCCGGGTGCGACAGCCTCAGCTGGTGCGCGATGTCGCGGCCGTCGCCGTCCGGGAGCATCACGTCGAGCAGCGCCACGTCCGGGCGCGCACGCCGTACGGCCTCCGCCGCCTCCCGTACCGACCCCGCGGCCACCACCTCGAACCGGTGGTAGCGCAGGGCGATGGTCAGGACGTCGGCGATGCTCGGCTCGTCCTCGACCAGGAGCACGGTCGCCGTCGCGTCCGTCGTGGCTCCGGCGGTCATCGCTCCAGCAGTCATGGCTCCAGTATCCGCGCGCGGCCCGCGCCGACCGGCCCCCGCCGCCTTGGAGTTCCTTGAGAGTCACCTCCGCGACCCCGCCCGCGCCGGTGCGCCGACCCGATTCTGGGGTCCTGACCTGACCCGGAGGACACGGAGCCGGGCACGTCACGAGCGGAAGGAACAGACAGTGGAGGCATGGGCACGGTGGTGCTACCGGCACAAGCTGGTGGTCCTGGTGCTGTGGGTGGGGGCGCTGACGGGAGTGGGCGCGGCCGGCAGCGCCGCGGGCGGCGACTACGCCAACATGTTCGGCATCCCGGGCACCGACTCGTCGCGGGCCTACGAGCGGATGGCCGAGGTCTTCCCCGAGAGCGCGGGCGACTCGGTCAGCGTCGTGTGGCGCGTCGACTCGGGCGCCGTCGGCGACGCCGCCGTACGGGACAGGCTGGAGCCGGTGCTCGCCCGGATCGGTTCCCTGCCGGGTGTCGGGGACGTCGCGGGCCCGTACGGAGCGGGGCCCGGCGGCGCGGCGCGGATCAGCGAGGACGGGCGGACAGCGTACGCGCAGGTGACCTTCGCCCAGCGGGCCGACGCCGTACCGAAGGAACTCGTCCAGGACGTCGTCGACACCGCGCAGGGCGCGGAGCGCGCCGGTCTCCGGGTGGAGCTCGGCGGGCAGGCGATCGACCGCATCGCCGAACCGCCCACCGGCATGGCCGAGTTGGTCGGGATCCTCGCTGCGGGCGTCGTCCTCTTCCTCGCCTTCGGCTCGCTCTTCTCCATGCTGCTCCCGATCACCGTGGCCGTCTTCGGTGTCGGCACGGGGCTGATGTCGACGCTGCTGCTCAGCCATGTCGTCGAGGTGCCCGAAGTGGCCTCGCTTCTCGGCTCGTTGATCGGTCTCGGCGTCGGCATCGACTACGCGCTGTTCATCGTCACCCGGCACCGCCGGGGCATTCTCGGCGGCCGATCGCCGGAGGACTCGGCCGCCCTCGCGCTCAACACGGCGGGCCGGGCCGTGCTCTTCGCCGGCGGCACCGTCTGCGTCGCGCTCGCGGGCATGCTGGTGACGCGGATGAGCTTCCTCCAGGGCGTCGTCCTCGCGACGTCGCTGACCGTCGTCCTGAGCGTGCTGGCCGCCATCACCCTGCTGCCCGCGCTGCTCGGACTGCTCGGTGACCGGGTGCTGAGCCGCCGGCAGCGCCGCCGACTGGCGGCGGAGGGACCCGAACCCGTCGAGGCCAAGGGCACGGCCGCCCGCTGGTCGGCCACTGTGCAAAGACGCCCCAGGGCGATCGCCGCCGTCGCCGTCGTCGTGATGGCCGCGCTGGCGATCCCGGTCCTGTCGCTGCGGCTCGGCGCGACCGACCAGGGCAACCACCCGGAGGACCGGACGACCCGGCAGGCGTACGACCTGCTCGCCGAGGGCTTCGGGCCCGGCTTCAACGGACCGCTCCAGCTCGTCGCGGAGACGGGTGCGCTCGGCGGCCCCGGCGACCCGGCCACCAAGGCGGCCGTGGACGCGCTGGTCGAACGGGTCGCCGCCGACGACGGCGTGGCGATGGCCGCCGCGATGCCCGCGCCCTCGGGCCCGACCGGCTCCTCCGGCGCCTTTGAGTTGTCCGTCACGGTCATCCAGGTCGTCCCGACCACCTCGCCGCAGGACGTGCGGACCGACCAGCTGATCGACCGGCTGCGCGAGGACGTCATCCCCGACTCCGGCATCGAGGCCCATGTCGGCGGAGTGACCGCCGTGTTCAAGGACTTCTCGTCGGTCACCGCCGACCGGCTTCCCGTGTTCGTCGCCACGATCATCGGCCTGGGCTTCCTGCTGCTGCTCCTCGCGTTCCGTTCGCTCGTCGTGCCGCTGACGGCCGCCGTGATGAACCTGGTCGCCGCGGCCGCGTCGTTCGGTGTGCTGGTCGCGATCTTCCAGTGGGGCTGGGGGGCCGAACTGCTCGGCTTCGGCAAGGAGGGCCCGATCACCGCGTTCCTGCCGGTGATCATGCTGTCGATGCTGTTCGGGCTCTCGATGGACTACCAGGTCTTCCTCGTCAGCCGGATGCACGAGGAGTGGGTGCACACGAAGGACAACGCCCGCGCCGTACGGGTCGGGCTCGCCGAGACCAGCCGCGTCATCAACTCCGCGGCCCTCATCATGATCTGCGTCTTCGGCGCGTTCGTGCTGAGCGGTGACACCGAGGGGGCGGTGGCCGGGGTCGGTCTGGCCGCCGCCGTCGCGCTGGACGCGTTCATCCTGCGTACGGCGCTGGTCCCGGCCGCGATGCAGTTGCTCGGACGCGCCAACTGGTGGCTGCCGGGATGGCTGGACAGACGGCTCCCGCATCTGGCCGTCGAGCCGCCCGAGGCCGCCCCGCCGACGCCCGTTCAGGAGCTTCCCAAGGAGGAGGGCATCTCCGGCGCGACCGTCGTGCACGGCTTCGTCCGTACGGAGGAGGGCGCGCCCGTCGCCGACGCCGTACTGACCCTGCTCTCGCCCGGCGGCGAACAGCTCGACCGGGTGGGGACGCTCGCCGACGGCTCGTACATCCTGAGCGCCCCCGCCGGGGGCTCGTACCTGCTGGCCGTGGTGTCACGGGAGTACGAGCCGTGGACCCGGCACATCATGGTCGGCGGCGAACCGCTCATCCATGATCTGACGCTCACCCCTTCGGAGGCCGCCTCTCCATCGCACCCGGCATGAACTCCACCAGCAGATCGTGGAGTTGACGTACGACAGGGCGCAGCAGCCGGTATCGGGAGAGTGCGATCACACGGGCGACGACCGGTGTGGCACGCTCCACGAGCCGGCGGCTGCGCGCGGCGTCCTCCGTGCGGTCGTACACCCAGAACAGCACGAGACCCATCTGCGTCAGCCACAGCAAGTACGGCAGCCGCTCGCCCAGTTCGGGGTCGATCCGGGCCGACGACCCGGCCAGTACACGCTCGTGGATGGAGACGGCGGCCTCGCGCGCCGGGGCTGAGTCCGGCGAGAAGGGACTGAGCGGGCTGTCGGGGTCGGCGGCGTTCTTGAAGAACTGCGCGGCGAAGCGGTGGTACGGCTCCGCGATGTCCAGCCACGTCAGCAGGACGCCCCGGAGACGGGCGGTCAGATCCCTCTCGCCTTCGAGCACGGGCCGGACGGCCGCCTCGTGCTCGGCGGCGATCCGGTCGTAGAAGCCCTGGACGAGATGTTCCTTGGAGGCGAAGTAGTAGTACGCGTTCCCGACGGAGACCCCGGCCTCCTTGGCGATGACCCGCATGGTCGTCCGGTCGTAACCATTCTCCTGAAAGAGGCGCAGCGCGGTTTCGAGGATGAGGGTGCGGGTCTGCTCGCTCCTGGAGGGCTTGATGTCGGTCCTGTCCGTCGTCGCTGCGGGGCCCGCCGCTTCCCTCGCACGGTCCGGACCCGAACGGTGGAGGCACGCCGCCCCACCCACGGAAATATGATGCCGCCCGCCGCCCCATCGGGAAGAGTCGGGCCCATGATGAGTGCGGAGGATGTGCTGGCCGTCCTGGATCTGCTCGACCGGGCGGGCATCGAGGTCTGGCTCGACGGCGGCTGGGGCGTGGACGCCCTGCTGTGCGAGCAGACCCGCCCCCACGAGGACCTGGACATCGTCGTACGCGCCGAGAGCCTGGGCCACTACGGGCGCACGATGCGTGACCACGGCTTCCGGCTGTTCCGCGACGACGGGCCGTACAACCACGTGCTGGTGGACGAGGGCGGCCGGCTGGTCGACGTCCACGGGGTGGACCTGGGCGCCACGCGCAGGGACGAGCGGGGTGTCGAGGTGTACGGCCCCGGCGGTCTGCCCTATCCGGTGGGTTCGCTGGCCGGCGGCGGGCGGGTCCGGGGCCGCCGGGTCGGCTGCGGCACACCGGAGTTCCAGGTCGCCTCGCACACCGGATACGCGCTCGACGAGGACGACGAACGGGACGTACTGGCCCTGCACCACCGCTTCGGCGTACCGCTGGCCGGCCGGGTGCGCGCATGGCACGAGGAGGAGGGGTGGGGCGTGCTGGACGCCGACAACCTCCGGCAGGACGTATGGGCGCACTTCTCGGCCGTCGCCGGTGAGACCGGTGTCGAACCGGTGGTGGGCCAGGCCGTCACGTTCTCCGTCGAGGAGGCCGAACAGGACGGCTACCGCCGACGCGCGGTGACGGTCTGGCCCGAAGGCACCCAAGGCACCGCGGGCACCGGGAACGAGGCGGGTACGACCGCGCCCCTCCCGTCACATGCTGCTGAGTGAGCGCGCGTACGCGACCTGCCCCATGACCTGCTGGAACGAATCCGGCCCGGTGGCCTGGACCATGGTCGAGTGGTGCTTGCCGCCGCTGGTCACCATCACCTGGATGAAGCCGGTCGTCCTGCGCTCCTTCATCAGGAGGAAGAGCAGACCGAGCAGACAGAAGAGGAAGAAGATGACCGCCAGGATGATGGCGTGCGTCGGGATCTTCTCCTCCGTACGCGACATGTCCGTCGCGTTCCACACCGCGCCGCGCAGCGGCAGCGTGCCGGACGGTGTCACGATCCCGTGGTTCATGACGGTGATGTCGCCGATCGACACCAGCGGTGCGCCGCCGCCCGCCTGCATGGCGGGAACGGGCTGGCCGGCCATCGTCGGGTCGTAGCCCTGACCGCCGGGACCGGGATAGCCGTATCCCGGGGCCGGGTTCGGATAGCCGTATCCGGGCTGGGTGGGGCCCCATCCGTAGGCGCCGTCCCCCTCCGGATTCGGGTTCGGATTCGGCTGGCTCATGTCTCCCCGCTTCCCCTGTTACTGGTCTGACTGAATCCTGGCACAGAAAGGGCCCGTCCCGTACGGGCCGTTACGGCTTTGTACGGAAACGGGCCCACGCCCGGCACGCCGGGCGCGCCGCGCTCAGAAGCGCCGGGTGATCAGCGCGCGCTTGACTTCCTGGATCGCCTTGGTGACCTCGATACCGCGCGGGCAGGCGTCCGTGCAGTTGAACGTCGTGCGGCAACGCCACACGCCGTCCTTGTCGTTGAGGATCTCCAGGCGCTGCTCGCCCGCCTCGTCACGCGAGTCGAAGATGAACCGGTGCGCGTTGACGATCGCCGCCGGGCCGAAGTACTGCCCGTCGTTCCAGAACACCGGGCACGACGACGTGCACGCCGCGCACAGGATGCACTTCGTCGTGTCGTCGAACCGCTCGCGGTCCTCGGCCGACTGAAGGCGCTCGCGCGTCGGCTCGTTGCCGCTGGTGACCAGGAACGGCATCACGTCGCGGTACGCCTGGAAGAACGGGTCCATGTCCACGATCAGGTCCTTGAGGACCGTGAGCCCCTTTATGGCCTCGACCGTGATCGGCTTCGGGTTGCCCGTCTTCTTGTCGAACGACGTGATGTCCTTGATCAGCGTCTTGCACGCGAGCCGGTTCTTGCCGTTGATCCGCATCGCGTCCGAGCCGCAGATCCCGTGCGCGCAGGAGCGCCGGAAGGTCAGCGAGCCGTCGACGTCCCACTTGATCTTGTGGAGGGCGTCGAGCACACGCTCCTTGGGGTCGATCTCGATCGAGAAGTCCTCCCAGCGGGACTCGTCGGAGACCTCCGGGTTGAAGCGGCGGATCCGCAGCGTCACCGTGATGTACGGCGAAGTCGCGGACTCGTCCTCGACCTTGTCCAGTAGGGGAGTTGCCATCAGTACTTACGCTCCATCGGCTGGTAGCGGGTCTGGACGACCGGCTTGTAGTCGAGACGGATGGACTCCGTGCCGTCGTCGCCGACCTCGCGGTACGCCATGGTGTGGCGCATGAAGTTCACGTCGTCCCGGTTGGGGAAGTCCTCGCGGTAGTGACCGCCACGCGACTCCTTGCGGGCGAGCGCCGACACGGCCATCACCTCGGCCAGGTCGAGCAGGTTGCCCAGTTCGACGGCCTCCAGCAGATCCGTGTTGAAGCGCCGGCCCTTGTCCTGGATGGACACTCGCAGATAGCGATCGCGTAGCTCGCCGATCTTCTCGACGGCCGTCTTGATCGTCTGCTCGGTGCGGAAGACCATGACGTTCGCGTCCATGGTCTCCTGGAGTTCGCGGCGGATGTCCGCCACGCGCTCGTCGCCCGTGGAGTCACGCAGCCGCTTGATCTGCGACTCGACCAGTTCGGCCGGGTTCTCCGGGAGTTCGACGTGCTCGCTCTTGGCCGCGTACTCGGCGGCGGCGATCCCCGAGCGCTTGCCGAAGACGTTGATGTCGAGCAGCGAGTTGGTGCCGAGCCGGTTGGCGCCGTGCACCGACACGCACGCGACCTCGCCGGCCGCGTACAGACCGGGCACGACCGTCGTGTTGTCGCGCAGGACTTCGCCCTGGACGTTGGTCGGGATGCCGCCCATCGCGTAGTGCGCGGTGGGCTGGATCGGGATCGGGTCCGTGTACGGCTCGATGCCCAGGTACGTACGGGCGAACTCGGTGATGTCCGGGAGCTTGGCGTCCAGTTGCTCCGGCGGCAGGTGCGTCAGGTCGAGGTAGACGTGGTCGCCCTCGGGACCGCAGCCGCGGCCCTCGCGGATCTCGGTGTAGATCGACCGCGAGACGACGTCACGCGAGGCGAGGTCCTTCATGACGGGCGCGTACTTCTCCATGAAGCGCTCGCCGTCCTTGTTACGGAGGATGCCGCCCTCACCGCGGGCGCCCTCCGTGAGGAGGATGCCCATGCGCCAGATGCCCGTGGGGTGGAACTGGAAGAACTCCATGTCCTCCAGCGGCAGTCCGCGCCGGTAGCAGGCAGCCTGGCCGTCACCGGTGAGCGTGTGCGCGTTGGACGTCACCTTGAAGAACTTGCCGGTGCCGCCGGACGCGTAGATGACCGACTTCGCCTGGAAGACATGGATCTCGCCGGTGGCCAGCTCGTAGGCGACCACACCCGCCGACGTCTTGACGCCGTCGATCTCCACGATCAACTGGTCGAGGACGTAGAACTCGTTGAAGAACTCCACACCCTCCTTGACGCAGTTCTGGTAGAGCGTCTGGAGGATCATGTGGCCGGTGCGGTCCGCCGCGTAGCAGGACCGGCGGACCGGGGCCTCGCCGTGGTTGCGGGAGTGGCCGCCGAAGCGGCGCTGGTCGATGGTGCCGCCCGGCGTCCTGTTGAACGGCAGGCCCATCTTCTCCAGGTCCAGGACGGCGTCGATGGCCTCCTTCGCCAGGATCTCGGCGGCGTCCTGGTCGACCAGGTAGTCGCCGCCCTTGATGGTGTCGAAGGTGTGCCACTCCCAGTTGTCCTCCTCCACGTTGGCGAGCGCGGCGGCCATACCGCCCTGCGCGGCGCCCGTGTGGGACCTGGTGGGATACAGCTTCGTCAGCACGGCGGTGCGGCTGCGCTTCGTCGACTCGATGGCCGCGCGCATACCGGCGCCGCCGGCGCCGACGATGACGGTGTCGTACTTATGGATCTTCATTGCTCTCGTCAGCCCCGGCTTCAGCGGATGTTCGGGTCGAAGGTGAAGATCACCAGCGTGCCCAGAAGGATGGTGAACACCGTGGCGGTGTACAGCAGGCCCTTGAGCCACAGGCGCGTGTTGGCACGCTCCGCGTAGTCGTTGATGATCGTGCGCATGCCGTTGGCGCCGTGCAGCATCGCCAGCCACAGCATCAGCAGATCCCAGGCCTGCCAGAACGGGGACGCCCAGCGGCCGGCCACGAAGGCGAAGCCGATCTTGGTGACGCCGCCGTCCAGCACGAGCTGGATGAGCAGGTGGCCGATGACCAGGACGACGAGGACGACGCCGGACAGGCGCATGAACAGCCAGGCGGCCATCTCGAAGTTGCCGCGCGTCGCCTTGGGGGTCTTCGCGGTGCGCTTGCGCGGCGGCTCGATGAGCGGCGCCGGGTTGTCGACGTCGTAGACGCTCACGCTCTCGACGGGACTGATCGCGGCGGTGGAACCGGTCGCGGTGGTGTCTGCGGACATCGGGTCAGTTCCCCCAGAGTTCGCGAGCGGCGTGGCCGAGCACGGGGTAGATGGCGCCCAGCATGAGGACGAGCCAGACACCCACGACGCTCCAGAGCATCTGCTTCTGGTAGCGCGGGCCCTTGGACCAGAAGTCCACGGCGATGACGCGCAGGCCGTTGAGAGCGTGGAAGAGGACGGCGGCCACGAGGCCGTACTCCATCAGGCCGACGAGAGGCGTCTTGTAGGTCGCTACGACGTCGTCGTAGGCCTCGGGGGAGACGCGGACGAGTGCGGTGTCCACCACATGGACGAACAGGAAGAAGAAGATGGTGACGCCGGTGACTCGATGAGCCACCCATGACCACATTCCTTCCCGGCCGCGGTACAGCGTTCCTGCCGGCACGGAAAAGCCCTCCGGGAGCGGTGAATAGGGGCCGGCCGCCATCTTCTACTCGATGAAGCACAGTGGTGTCGGTCGCGCCCGGCCGGGTACGGTCCACCGGCCCCGGCCATCGTAGCGACGCTTTGTCGGTTCGATCGCCCGGGGGCCCATCGGTGTGATCAAACAGGCAGTCAAACAGCCACGGACGGGCTATCCGGACGGCCGGAGTCGCTGGATTCCTGCGAAACACGGGGTGCGGGCGGTCCGTCGGCCACGAGGCGCGCGACCCGGGAGCGGGCGAGGCGGCGCAGTTCGTCGGCGGCGACGGCGCGCTCCTCGTCGGGATCGTGGGTGAGCCTCTCGCGGATTGTGGTCAGCACCTGGTTCAGGCGCTCCTCGGGACGAAAGTGGTCGAGGCTGATGACGAAGGCGTGGCCGAAACTGCTCTCGTACGCGGCGTGCGCGGCCCGCAGCGCGGTCCTGGCGGCGAGTGGCGCCGCGTGGTGGGGGTCGGCGGACGACTCGTCGGCGAGCGCTTCGGCGAGATCCGTCCGGGACAGGTCGTAACTCGCCTCGTCGGCGGCGGCGAGGAGCGCGTCCACGGTCGGATACGGGCGGTGGTCGGTGAGCCGACGGGCCCAGCGGAGGTTTCCGCAGCAGGCCAGCAGGGCGTGCTCGACGGTGTCGGCCGGGGCGGTGTTGAAGCGCGCCAGGCCGGCGTGGGAATCGCTGGACAGCGTGGGCTCCTGGCGGGAGTGGCCGGCATCGGCCGACCGTGGTGGCGGAAGTGATGGGAGATAAGGGCGGGACGGATGTTTCACAACGCTATCGACGGTGGATGACGGGTGCCCGACAGATGCGCGAATTTCACCCGGACGGGACGCCCTCGGCTCGCGCGATGGGCAGGGACATGGGACGTTCGCCCTACTTCCTTCCTCTATCTCCATGCAAGGGATGATCACGGATGAGGTGGAACTCCCCAGCGACACTGGTGGGCGGCGCCGCGACAGTGGCGGCAGCCGTCACCCTCACGGTGGTGGCCTGGCCCGACGCCACCCCGCCCGACCACAGCGCCCCGGCGGGATCGACCACCGCACCGCCGGACGGCCCCAGGTCCGAGGCCTCGTCGGCGCGGTCCGACACCCGCCCGGCCGCACCCACCCCCTCGGGCAGCGGCGCGCTCTCGAAGGCGCCGAACGTCGTGCCCTCGGTGCGGAAGTTCGAGGCGGCCCCCGCATCCGGCTGGCGCCCCTCCGGCGACAGCGCCGTCGTGATCGCCAAGAACAGCGGGAAGCTGGCCGACGAAGGGCAGCTCCTCGCCAAGGAGCTGAAGATCGACTACCGGGGCGCCGTCGCGGCCGGGGCCGGTGACATCGAGCTGGCCCTGGAGTCGGGCAAGCAGGCGGACCCCGAGTCGTACACCCTCACCACACGCGACGGGCGCGTCCGGATCGCCGGGCCCGACGAGGCCGGGGTCTTCTACGGCACCCGCACGGTCAAGCAGTCGGTGCGCGCGGACGGGGCGATACCCGAGGGCGTCGTACAGGACCAGCCCGACCGCCCGCAGCGCGGACTCAACCTCGACATCGCGCGCAAGTACTACACCGCCGGCTGGATCGAGAACCGGCTGCGCGAGATGGCCGACCTCAAACTCAACCAGCTCGGCCTGCACTTCTCCGACGACCAGGGCTTCCGTATCGCCTCCGACACGCACCCCGAGATCGTCTCCCAGCAGCACCTCACCAAGGCCGAGGTCCGGGGAATCATCGCGCTCGCCGGGCGGCTGCACATCGACATCATTCCCGAGATCGACTCACCCGGGCATCTGGGCGCCGTGATGGCGCCCCACCCCGAGCTGCAACTGCGGAACGTGAACGGGCAGCCCACCCGGGGGGCCATCGACATCTCGCAGCCCGCCGCCGCGAAGATCGTGGACGACCTGCTGCGCGAGTACGACACCTTGTTCCCGGGGCCGTACTGGCACATCGGCGCCGACGAGTACCAGGCGCTCGTGGTCAGCGACCCCGAGGCGTCCTTCCCCCAACTGGCCGCCGCCGCGAAGAAGAAGTACGGCGCCGACGCCAAGGTCCAGGACCTCGCGACCGGTTGGATGAACGACCGCGCCGCCGTGGTCCGGCCCAAGAAGAAGGACATCCAGGCCTGGAACGACGGCTTCTTCGCCGGCGGTGTCGTCAAGGCCGACAAGAACCTCCAGGTCGACTACTGGACCGGCAAGGAGATCGGCGCGCGCCCCCCGCTGGACTATCTGCGCGAGGGCCGGTCCGTGGTGAACCTCAACGACGAGTTCCTCTACTACGTACTCGGCCAGCCGAACGACTTCGTGTACCCGACCGGTCAGCGGATCTACGAGCAGTGGACCCCGCTGGTGCTGCGCGGTACGACGCCGGTGCCCGAGAAGTACTCGAAGCAGATCCTCGGCGCACGGTTCGCGGTGTGGGGCGACATCGCGAACGCGCAGACACCGGCCCAGGTGGCCGCCGGGATCCAACTGCCGCTGGCGGCAATGTCGCAGAAGGTGTGGAACCCGGTGAAACCGGGGCTCACCTGGGCGGAGTTCAAGTCGCTGGCGAACAAGGTGAGCGGATGAGGACGGGCGCGGACCGCGAGCGGCTTGATCGGCGCGGTCCGTCATTCGGGACAAAACAGGTTCCGCGCGGTTCTTCCTCGCGTACCGAACCACAAGTCTGAGCCATCAGTGACGTATTTCAGCCGCCGGGCGCTGTAATGAGCAGTATTCTGCCCGCGACGGGAGACGTGAATGAGCCTGGTGGAACTGATTGTTCAGGCGGATGAGCGGGGCCTCGCCGCGAGCGGGGTCGCCTGCCTCGACCGCTGCCTGCCCCTGCTCGCCGACGAAGGCGAGGTGTTGCGCCCCCTCTGGTCCGGTATCGCCGACGGACAGGAGACCTGGGCCCCGCGGCTCGCGGTGGCCAGGGAGGCGATGGAGTCCGCCGTCATCGGCGACGAAACGGCGATCCTCGTACGGAAGATGCTCGCCGCCGCACCCTCCGAGTGGGCGGCGGAGCCGTTGCGCGGCTGGTCCGACAGCTGCTCCGTCGTGGCGCTGGAGATCCACCAGCAGTTCGACGTGGTGGGGGACCGGGTCATCGGCGCTCCCGGCACCGTCGAGAGCGGCGCGTACAGCGGCTGGGTGGAGCGCTGCCGTACGGGAGTGGCCGCGGGCCCCGACGGGGAGCCCGGCGTCGGGCCGTTCGTCGCCGGGCCGCTGGTCTCCGGTGAACTGCGCCGCCAGATCCAGATCCTGGAAATCCTGGCCGAAACGGCCGGCGCGGCGGGTTTGCGCCAGGCACTGGATCTTTCGACGGAGGGCCAGCGAGTGCTGCGGGCCGTCGTCTCGCGCCGAGCCAGAGCCCGAAGCTGAGGTCCGTCGGCCGTACCGGCACGGTGCTCCCACAGGTCGACATGCGCCCCGAGGGCCGCGTCGCGCTGCCTGAAAGCGGGCGAACGGGCAGGCCACGGAGGTGTGCGCGGGGGCTGGAGAGGACGACCGGGGCCGCCACCCCCCACAGGAGAGGCCCCGGTCGTCGTCCGGCGGGGACGCTTGGCGGCCCCGTACTCATGTCAGCGCCAGGAGAGCGTTTTCTGTCACACCGAGGTCGGAAGGCAGGTTGTTGCCGGTTGTACAAATTATGGACTTGGGCATCCGAGAGGCCGTAGCGTGCAGGAGCGCGTGGGGGCGCGCGGCAGTGACCAGCTGCGATTCAGGACGGGTTGAGTGGAGTGCTGGGGGACGACGCGGAGCTCACCGCCGCGGTGCTCGCGGCACAGGACGGGAACGAGAACGCGTTCCGGACTGTGTACCGCGCCGTGCACCCGCGGTTGTTGGCCTACATACGAACGCTCGTCGGCGAGCCTGATGCCGAGGACGTGGCTTCTGAGGCCTGGCTCCAGATAGCCAGGGACCTCGAACGCTTCAGCGGCGACGCCGACCGCTTCCGCGGCTGGACCGCGCGGATAGCGCGGAACCGCGCTCTCGACCACATACGGATGCGGGGCAGGCGCCCGGCATCCGGCAGCGACGAGACGGAGCTGGCGGGCAAGGCGGCCGATTCGGACACGGCGGACGAGGCGATGGAGGCCCTGTCCACGGGTACGACGATGGCGCTGATCGCCCAACTGCCGCAGGACCAGGCCGAGGCCGTCGTACTGCGCGTCGTGGTCGGACTCGACGCGAAGAGCGCGGCGCGCACGCTCGGCAAGCGGCCCGGTGCCGTCCGGACGGCGGCGCACCGCGGACTCAAGCGGCTGGCCGAACTGCTCGGCGCCGACGATCCGGAGGACCCGGAGTACCGTGAGAACCCGGCGGGTCCGGACAGTGCCGACCGCACCGCGCACGGCGGCGCGGCGAACGGCCTGGAGCTGCGATCCGTACCGCCCCAGCGCGGTCGCCACCAGGGCGCTCCCGAGCCTGCCGGTGTGACGCATTCGCCGCCGGGGACGCAGAAGGACATGTGATGGCGCACGAGCGTGAGACGTGGCTCGACCACGGCGCCGCGGAGCTTCTGCTGCGCGGCCGGCAGGTCGAGACCGCCGACATGCACGCCCAGGCGCAGGCCGACCGGCTCGCCAGGGTTCTGGAGGAAATCGCGTACGCCGCGTACGCGGGCCGGGTCGCCGACGGGACCCCGCGTGCGGGTACGGGTGCGTCCTCGGTCGAGACCTCGGATGAACTGCCCGGTGAGGCCGCCGCGCTCGCCGCGTACCGGCAGGCCGTCGGGACGGCGGGGCGAAGCGTGTCGTCCGGCCGGGACGCCGAGGCGGACGCCGGCGCCGACGGCATCGGGACCGTACGGCTCGGGCCCGAGCGCCGCGGGGACCGGATTCCGCGCTTCGGACGCCCGTTGCGGCTGGGGCTGGCCGCCGCCATGGCCGGATGCGCGCTGAGCGGTGTGGCCGCCGGAGCCGGTTATCTGTACGCGCCGTCCGCCGGTGAGAGCCAGCCGCAGCCGACGAACTCCGTCTCGGGCGTCGTGACACCGGAACCCCTGGCGTCCGACTCGCCGAGCGACAGCAGCCCTCCGGCCTCCCCGGACGACCTGCCGGGCGGCACGGGCGCGGGCCCGATCGTGCCCGGCGCCTCCGGCTCCGCGACCGGGACGGACACGTCCGGCGATCCGGCGCACAAGCGCCGGGGCGAGAAGGGCCAGACGTCCTCGGGCAACGGCTGGAAGAACGGCGACGGAGAGAAGTGGTACGCCAAACTCGTCCAGGCCTGCCACGAGTACCGCAACGGCACCATCGCCGTCGGAACAAAGAAGTTCCTGGAGAGCGCGGCCAAGGGACCGCAGGGCGTCACCCGCTTCTGTGAGCAGTTGCTGAGCGACGGCCCGGACGACGACGACGGCCATTACGAAGGCGCTCCCGGCAGCGGCGGCATCGGCGGTGGCAACGGCCCGCAGATCGGCGGCCCCACCGAGGGAGGTCCCTCCCACGGCGGCGGATCCGGCGGCGGTGGCGGCAACGGTGGCGGTATCGGCGGCGGGACCGGTGGGTCCGTGGCGCCGCCGAGCGGATGGCCGGGCGGTGACTACGGCGAGACGATCGGGATGAACCCGCCCACACCCGATGCCGACGACGCCGACGGCGCGAGTCTGCCGCCCCTGCTCCCGGCGATGCCCGGCGGAGACGCCGACCCGGACTCCGCCCCGGACGCGGACACCGGTACCGGCGAATCGCCCGCGCCGACGCCTGCCCCGGAATCCGACCCCGCTCCCGCCCCCGATCCCGACCTCTCCGCCCCTTAGCCGACCGCGATTTTCGGCCAGGATCGGCACCCCGGATCCGAGTGTGACGTTTTTTCGCGCTGTGGCGCAGTAAAGAGTGAGCCGACTGGTCATCGGCCGCGTCAGAGCCGGGGTTCCCCCCGTACCTTCGGCTCGACGCACAGTTGGCGCGGGCGGGATACGTTCCCCCGGTCCCGCCCGCGCCTCTCAATCCCACCGTCACCCCCGTCCCCCGGGCGCCCAGTTTTGGCGTGAAACCTCAACTTCCGCACGCGCGCGCCGTCGACTGCACGTTCACCCGCGAGCGGGATCCGCTACCAGTAGACGACGACCTTGTCGCCCGTCCGCACCTGGTCGAACAGCGAGGCGATCTTCTTCTCGTCGCGTACGTTGACGCATCCGTGCGAGGCCCCGCTGTAGCCCCTGGCCGCGAAGTCCGCCGAGTAGTGCACCGCCTGGCCGCCGCTGAAGAACATCGCGTACGGCATCGGGGTGTCGTACAGCGTCGAGACGTGGTGCCGGGACTTCCAGCCGACCTTGAACACGCCCTCACGGGTCGGTGTGTACTGCGAGCCGAACCGGACGTCCATCGTCGACATCACCTTGCCGTCGATCATCCAGGACAGTGACCGGCTGGTCTTGCTGATGCACAGCACCCGGCCCGTCATGCACCGTTCGTCCGGCTTCGGCGGCGGGGGCTTCTCGACGGCCGGCGGGCGCAGCTGGGCGGCCGTCGGCTTCTTCGTCATCCCGAGCAGCCTCTGCCAGGTGACGGTGTCGGTCGTGCCGGTGCGCGGCAGGCCGCGCTTGGCCTGGAAGGAGGAGACGGCGTCGGCCGTGACCGTGCCGTAGTAGCCGGTGGGGGCGCGGTTGAAGTGGGCGATCTGGCGCAGCCTGGCCTGGAGTTCACGGACCTGGTCGCCCTCGGCGCCGCTCGCCAGCACGATCTTCGGCTTCGGCGGCGCGGGCTTCTCGGTCGCGGTCTTCGACGGCGCCGGGGACGGCGTGGCCGGCGGCTTCGACGCGGCGGCCGGTCTGTCCGACGGCGTGCCGGACGCGGGTCCGGCCGGCTCGATCCGGACTCCGGTGCCGCTGCTCCGCTTCTCGTCCGCGCCCGCAGGATCGGTCGCGACCTGCGCCGAACAGCCGGCCGTGACCGCGAGCACGGCGCCCGTGGCGAGCGCGACGCGGAGCGTGGACGTACGCGCTCGCGTCCGCGGCCGCGTTGATGATCTGGGCAACTTCGTCCCCCTGTCTGCCACTGAGCTGTCCGATGGCGAGTACGGCGAGTGTGGCGAATGGTCTTTGAGCTTGCGGTTGTGCCGAGCGTCGTGCCGGACCGTTCAGCCGGCACGCATCTCCTGAGACATCTCAGGACCCGTTCCGGTTGCCCGGACGAGCGCGTCTGCGGGTAAAAACTTCCGGGCAGCGGAAATTCACCCCGGAGACACCGAAAAGAATGCGCGTCTCGACCGACGAGCCTTCCTGACGGACACCGTCCCGCGCAACCACGCATAACCGGATAGCCGAAACCGGAAGCGGGCCGGCGAATCCCCGCCGGAAGCGGGCCCGACACTCCGGAAGGCTCATATCGCCGTGCCGGCGGCGCCCGCATGATGGACGCGACGACAACCCTGAGCAGGAGCGACGGAGGCGGAGCGGATGGCGCACGAGCCCGGCGAAGAAGGAGCGGCACGACGGACGGAGAGCGGTGTGCCGGTCGAGCCGGTCTACGGCCCCGAGGCACTGGCCGGCTGGGACCCGGCCGAGCGGCTCGGCGAACCGGGCTCGTACCCGTACACCCGAGGCGTGTACCCGTCGATGTACACCGGCCGGCCGTGGACCATGCGCCAGTACGCGGGCTTCGGCACCGCCGTCGAGTCCAACGCCCGCTACCGGCAGCTGATCGCCCATGGCACCACCGGCCTCTCCGTCGCCTTCGACCTGCCCACCCAGATGGGCCACGACAGCGACGCGCCGATCGCGAGCGGCGAGGTCGGCAAGGTCGGGGTCGCCATCGACTCCGTCGACGACATGCGGATCCTCTTCGACGGGATCCCGCTGGACCAGGTCTCCACGTCGATGACGATCAACGCACCGGCCGCGCTCCTGCTGCTGCTCTACCAACTGGTCGCCGAGGAACAGGGCGTACCAGCCGCGGCGCTCACCGGCACCGTGCAGAACGACGTGCTCAAGGAGTACATCGCCCGCGGCACCTACATCTTCCCGCCGAAGCCCTCACTGCGGCTGATCGCGGACATTTTCCAGTACTGCCGGACGGAGATTCCCCGCTGGAACACGATCTCGATCTCCGGCTATCACATGGCCGAGGCGGGGGCGACGCCCGCGCAGGAGATCGCGTTCACGCTGGCGGACGGTATCGAATACGTCCGTACGGCCGTCGCCGCCGGAATGGACGTGGACGACTTCGCGCCCCGGCTCTCCTTCTTCTTCGTCGCGCGTACGACGATTCTCGAAGAAGTGGCCAAATTCCGTGCCGCGCGCCGCATTTGGGCCAGAGTGATGCGCGAGGAATTCGGCGCGCGGAATCCCAAGTCACTGATGCTCCGCTTCCACACGCAGACGGCGGGTGTGCAGCTCACCGCGCAGCAGCCCGAGGTGAACCTCGTACGGGTCGCGGTGCAGGGGCTGGCCGCCGTCCTCGGCGGTACGCAGTCGCTGCACACGAACTCCTTCGACGAGGCGATCGCGCTCCCGACGGACAAGTCGGCGCGCCTCGCGCTGCGTACGCAGCAGGTGCTCGCGTACGAGACCGATGTCACCGCGACCGTCGACCCGTTCGCCGGTTCGTACGCCGTGGAGAGGATGACGGACGACGTGGAGGAGGCGGCGCTGGCCCTGATGACCCGCGTCGAGGACCTCGGCGGCGCGGTCGAGGCCATCGAACGCGGCTTCCAGAAGGGCGAGATCGAGCGGAGCGCGTACGCCGTCGCACGCGAGACGGACAGCGGGGAGCGCGTCGTGGTCGGCGTCAACCGCTACCGGCTGGACGAGGAGGAGCCGTACGAGCCACTGCGCGTCGACCCGGCGATCGAGGCCCAGCAGGCGGCCCGGCTGGCGACCCTGCGCGCGGAGCGCGACCAGGACGAGGTGGACGCAGCGCTGTCGGAGCTGCGGCGGGCGGCGGAGGGGGAGACGGACAACGTGCTGTACCCGATGAAGCGGGCGCTCAAGGCGCGGGCGACGGTGGGGGAGGTGTGCGACGCGCTGCGGGAGGTGTGGGGCGCGTACGTGCCGACCGAGGTGTTCTGAAGAACGCCGAAGGGCGGGCACGGACGGAGAATCCCGTCCGTGCCCGCCCGGCTCGTGTTGTTCCTAGGTCGTGTCTTCGAAGTAGCGCCGTCCGCCCGCAGGGCGGGGCCCGCGGTGGCTGGTGCGGTGCATCGCAAGGCGGAGGATCGGCCTTGTGGATGGACCAGCCGTACTTGGCCGACTCCGACAACGCGGCGAGGTGCCGTGCCAGGCGTCGCGGGCCAGGCGGGACTTTGAAGACACGGCCTAGGGCTCGTCCGTGCCCTTCTCGGGCCGTGTCTCGCCCACTTCCTGGGTCTTGGCCAACTGCGCCCTGATGTGCAGGACGTCACCGATGAACAGGTCGTACAGCAGCACACCGATCACTCCGCCGATCAGCGGCCCGACGATGGGGATCCACCAGTAGGCGCTGAACGCCCCGGACAGGGAGCCCGGCATCGCCAGATCCCCCCAGCCGGCGGCCCAGGTGAGCAGGCGCGGGCCGAGGTCACGGGCCGGGTTGATGGCGTAGCCGGCGTTCGCCCCGTAGGACATGCCGATCGCCGCGACGGCGAACCCGATGATCAGTGGACCGAGGTTGGCCTTCACGGCCGTGTTGCGCAGGTCGACGACGGCGACGATGAACATCACCAGGAACGCGGTGCCCACGATCTGGTCGAGCAGCGGTCCCCAGATGCCGCCGTTGAAGTACGGCGCCGGGAACGTGCCGAAGATGGAGAACGACGCGAGCGTGTGACCGTTGGTCTTCGGGCCCTTCATCGCGGCGTCGAAGGCGTTGATGGCGTCGCCGTACACCCAGTAGACGAGCGCGGCGCCGACGAACGCCCCGGCGAGCTGCGACCCCATGTACGGGAGGACCTTCGCCCAGGCGAACTTGCGGCGTACCGCGAACGCCAGGGTCACCGCCGGGTTGATGTGCGCTCCGCTGACACCGCCGGCGACGTATACGCCGAAGACCACGGCCATCGCCCAGCCCCAGGTGATGAGCAGCCAGTCACCCGAGCTGATGAAGAACGTGGTGGGTCCCGCTGTGCGGCCCGACCCGGGCAGGGCCGCGACGGCCATCGCCACGACACCGCACCCGAAAGCGATGAGTACGAACGTTCCGAGGAACTCTGCCAGGCATTCGCCTCCGAGAGTTGCCCGACGCCTGAAATTCGAGGGCTTGATCAGGGGTGGAATCTCTACGGCCATGGGTCCTCTTAGGCTGTCGTCCGGTGCGCCGAAACGCGGCTGGGTCCCCTCCCTGCGATCGCACCCTAATGTCAGCCGACCGGGTGGGCCCGGCAGCGACGCGCCACGACCACGAGTGCCGCGACGACCTCATTCGGACGCACCAAGCGCCGACGCCCGCCTCGCCGCCCCGGCCCCTCACCGGACGGAACGGCGGCTAGGAGGCCGCGCCCTTCAGACGGCGCAGGATCGTCATCAGTTCGTCCGGCGGGACGACGGAGAAGGTCGTCGTCGCGTCGTCGATCCGCGTCAGACAGGTGACGGCGCCCTTGTGCCACCAGTAGATCCGCGGTGAGAGCGGCCCCGGGTTGTCCTGGTACGCGCCCAGGCCGAACGAGGCCAGGTCGTTGACCGCTCCGACCGCGTACTGGTCCTCCAGTGGGTGGAAGACCAGGAAGTGCCGGCTGGGGGCGGTGAACAGGGCCCCGTCGTCGGGGAGTTCGCGACCGGTGAGCGTACGTGCGAGGTCGCCGAGGACCAGGGCCTTGCTCGCGACGAACATCGACCCGCCCGTCACCAGGTGCACGGTCGCGCCGCTGTCCGTGCGTACCACGTCGTGGTCGACGGGCTCGCCGACCAGACGGGCGCGCCCGGCGGAGCGCAGCTCCTCAAGACCCACGCGGGCGACGTCCCGGTCGTCGAGCAGTCGCAGGGAGTCGGGCAGGTCCAGCGCGAGCGCTTCGAGCAGTCCGGTCGCCACCGGCCGGGTGTAGCCGAACGACGACGCCGCCTCGGCCGGGACGGCGTCGTCCGGCACGAGCCGCAGATACACGTTCCGGAGTATGTCCTCGGCGTCGGCGCCCGCCGAACGGGTCCCGTTGTCCAGGGCGTCGAAGTGATGCTCCACGATCCGGGGCCAGGTTTCCGGCTCCGCGCGGCGGCACAGCTCGGCGAGGTTGTACAGCGCCCGGGTGCCCTGGTCCGCGTGCACGGTGTCACCGCTCACGGTCACGGAGTCGCCCCGACGGGCGTGGTGCCGCCGCACCAACTCGCGCAGGTGATCGGCCTGTTCGGTGGTGAGCGCGGGCAGGTGGGCGTCGAAGGAGTTCATGGGCCGAGTCTATTTACGGTTCCATTCACGGATCTGTGCACGGAGCGCCGCTACGCCGCCTCCGAGTGAAGGAGCAGCGGTGACCGCCCGTCAGAAGTCGAGCGTGACGGTCGCGGCCTCGGGGACGAACTTCTTCCCGCCGTCCCGCGCCGTGAGCAGCGCGGAGACCGTCCAGTCGCCCCTCTCCATCTCCGCCGCCTCCTGCTCCGTGATCCGCAGCGTGTAGGTGCAGGTGGACTTCTCGTCGTCGACGCGCTCACAGACGGCGTCCTCCTTCACGTGCTCCATCTCCGCGGCCGTTGCGTTGAGGTCCGAGGCCCTCGGCCACGCGAGCACCTTGAGGTTCTTGACGCCCGAGTCGTCGGCCACGTCCGCGGCGAAGGTGAACGCACCCGGGGTCTCGCCCGACGGCGCGACGAAACGGGCCGACGCGTTGTCCACGGCCGGCTGGGAGGGCGCGGTGGCGGACGCCATACCGGCGACGGCGACACAGCCGATCACGGCGGCACCGCCGACGGACACCAGGACGGCACGCACGGAGATTCTGGACATGGCAAATCCTCCTCAGGACATCAGTGGGTTCGGAACATGTGACGCAGGGCCCGCGCTTACGGCCGGTGGGGCCGGGCTCGACGCGTTCCGGGCTGTGTTCCAAAACTAGGACCCCGGAGTCCGGCGGACGTCGGGCCACGGGATGACCGAGGTGTCCAACCAGAGATAGAGCCGGGACACCCGGTTCTCGATCGTCCGGGGTGAACCGTCAGCGCCCCACCCGCGCCACCGCACCCGTCTCCAGCGCCACCCACAGTGCGCCGTCCGGGCCCACCGTGATGCCGTGCGGCTCCGAGGACGGTGACGGCAGGTCGTAGACCGTGATCCCGCCCTCTCCGGTGATACGGCCGACGCGGCCCGTGCCCCACTCCGTGAACCAGCAGTCACCCGCGCCCGCGGCGACGATCGCGTGGGGCTTGGCCGCCAGGTCCGGGAGCGGGAACTCCGTCACCTCGCCCGTCACGGAGATCCGGCCGACCCGCCCCGCGATGATCTCGACGAACCACAGCGCCTCGCCGTCGGACGTGATCCCGACCGGGCCCGCGCCCGGCGTCGGCAGCGGATGCAGGGTGACGTCCCCGTCCACGGTGACGCGGCCGACGGCGTTCGCCTGGTTGAGCGTGAACCAGAGCGCGCCGTCCGGGCCCGCCGTGATCGCGGAGGGGTAGCCGCCCTCGACCGGCAGCGGGAACTCGGTGATCTCGCCGTCGACCGTGATCCGGCCGACACGGTCGGTGTTCATCGCGGTGAACCACAGCGCGCCGTCCGGGCCTGCCGTGATGCCGTACGGGCCGCCGGCGGGCGTCGGTACGGCGAACGACTCGCTCTCCCCGGTGACGGTGATACGGCCGATGGCGTTCGCCTGGTTGAGGGTGAACCACAGGGCGCCGTCGGGGCCCGGCGTGATCACCATCGGGCGGGCGGCCGACGGGTCCGGGGCGTCCACCCCGTACAGGGCCACCTCACCGTCCAGGCCGAGGCGGGCGATCTCGCCGCTGTGCACCAGCGTCACCCAGAGCGCCCCGTCCGGGCCGGCCGTGATGCCGTACGGACCGGACTCGGCGCCCGTCAACGGGACCTCACGGACGGCGGTGCGGGCGGGTGAGGCATCACGACGAGACACGGGGGAGTCCTTCCAGGACGACTGAGGGCGACTGCGCACGGGCCGGGCCCGGCCCCGCACCCTCCCCACCACCGCACCTCCGCCGCAACCATTTTTCGGGCTCCGGGCGTTCCATCCGCCGACGCAGTCAGTTCACCTTCCCGTCGCGCGGGTTTCCTAGCCTGTCGCCCACCCGCAACCTGATCGCGGGGCAGACAGACGCTGGGAGCACCATGACGAAGGTCCGCAACCGATGGCTCAGGCCGCGCGACGGGGACGGCCCGGCCGGGCCTCCCGACGAGGCCGGGCAGATCCCGGGTCGGGGGGACCGGATCACGCCGACCGAGCTGGACGTGTGTCTGCGTGCCTGCGCCGTGCACAGCGGGAAGATGGTCGCCAGCCTCGACCGCAAGCGCACCGAACTCGCCGAGAAGCTGCGCCTCGTGCTCGCCGCCCACGCCACCGACGCGGGCGAGAGCGCCCAGGCCGCGCCCGCCACGACGCCGCTCATCCGGCGCGCGGCCAAGAAAGTGGTCGCCGGAAGCACCGGCTCGCTGAGCGGTGAACTGCTGGACGCGCTGCTGGCCGTCGGCAACAAGGCCCTGGAGTGCGGCTACGACGACGAGCTGCGGCTCTCGCTGCTCATCAGCGACGCCGTGCTGACCCAGCGCAAGAACTCCCGCGCCGGCTGGCGGCTGCGCGCCCGCACGCTGGAAGCCATGGGCGACGAGCCGGCGACCATCGCCGCGTACGAGCGCTACCTCGCCCTGACCGAGGAGGACGGGTTCGGTGTCGCTCCCCGGATCGCGGGTCTGCGCACCGGCGGCGAGAAGCAGGACGAGATCCTGCGGCTGCTCGAACGCGGCTGTCCCCAGGCGGCGGTGTACGCGGACGGCCCCGCCACCGACATCTGGGCCGAGGGCGTCGAACTGCGCGAAGCGGGCGACGGCGCCGGCGCCGAGGCGCGGCTGATCGGCGCGCTGCTCGCGATGCGCGGCGACGGCAGCCCGGTGACGGACCTTCAGGTCTCCATCGGTCAGTACCTCGACCTGCGGCTCGCGGGCGGCGGAGCGGTCGAGGAGACCCGCCAACTCGCCGCGCTCTACGGCGAGATGCGCCGGAACAGGCAGCGCGGCCCGGTCCCCGACCCCACCTTCGGCGACGTCCGGTGGCTCACCCTCGGCGAGTTCCGCAACCAGATCGCGGACAAGTCCATCTGTCTGATCGCCAACTCGCAGAGTGTCGGGCGCGGTTCGCTCGGGGCCGAGATCGACGCGTACGACCTGGTGGTCCGCTTCAACTCGTACAAGATCGACGCGGCGGCCACCGGCAGGCGTACCGACATCCACACCTCCATCCACAAGCACGGCTTCAACTGGGACCAGAAGGTCACCACCCGGCTGATCTTCGGCGGACTCGGCAACGACTGGAAGAACTCGCTGCGCAACCGGCTCGTGCCCGGCGCCCAGACGTACGTCAACGACGAGTCGCTGCGCTGGCCGCTGCGCAACATCGGCCGTGTCGGCAACGACGAGTGGCCCGCCATCCCGACCAGCGGCTTCAACATGCTCTGGCTGCTGGACTTCCTGGACGTCAGTCCCAAGCTCGACCTGATCGGCTTCGACTTCTACGAGAGCGGCGCCTACCGCCTCAAGGAGGCGATGCGGATGCCCATCACGTCCGTGCACGAGTACACCAGCGAAAAGGCGTGGGTCATGGAACGCGCCCAGAGCGTGACCGACACGAGGATCTCCCTGCGATGACCGCCACCCCCCACGCCCCGGTCGGCCCCGCCGCGGCGGCCGCCGCCACCGCGCCGCTGTCCGCCAACGCGCTGACCGGCAAACGACGCCTCGCCTTCGCGTCCTTCGTCGACGAGAACTATCTGCCGGGCTTCCTCGCGCTGCTGCGCAGCCTCGCGCTGTCCAACCCCGGTGTGTGCGAGGACTTCGTCGTCCTCCACGACGATCTGCGGCCCCAGTCGGTCGCGTCGATACGGGCGCTGCACCCGCGGGTCCGCTTCCACCGCGTCGACGCCGCGCGCTACGACAGCTACGAGAAGGGCGACCAGGACAACTACCTGGTCCGCAAGGCGTACTTCATCCTCGACGTCTTCCGGCTGCGCGACTACGACACGATCATCACCCTCGACACCGACATGGTGGTCCTCGGTGACCTGTCCGAACTGCTCCAGCTCCGTGAAGGTCTCGCCGCCGTACCGCAGTTCTTCTACGGGCAGCACAAGCTCAACAGCGGACTGCTGGTCATCCAGCGTGAGTATCTGAGCGACGAGTTCTGCGCGCGGATCGACGCCACCGGACGCAGCGGCGACTACGAGCTGGACAAGCACGACCAGGGCATCCTCAACTCGGTGCTCGACGGCGACTTCGTACAGCTCGACTCGCGCTACAACTTCGTCAAGCGGCGGCTCTCCGGTGACAAGCCCGTCCCCGACGACACCGCGATCCTGCACTTCACCGGACGCCACAAGCCGTGGCAGGGCGGCGAGGCCGGTTACACACAGGCCGAGGACCGCTGGCGGGAGTTCGAGCTGACCGACGCGGAGTTCCATGCCGCGTACATGGCCGTCTCCGGCACCATGCACCACGACCTGGTCGTCAAGTACGGCACCGAGCACGTCGCGCGCACCGGGGACGTCGAGAGCGCCCGCAAGGTCGCGCACGCGCACATCAACGCGGGCGGCTTCCAGGAGGCCGCCGACATCCTCGGCAGCGTGCACATCCCGGTCGACGACACCTGGCCGCACGAGGTGCTGGGGCATGCCCTGATGAGCGTCTCGCGGTACGAGGAGGCCAGGGTCCAGCTGCACCTCGCGGCGGGCTCGCCCGGCCGCGCCGCGACGTCCTTCGGGCGGCTCGCGCAGATCGCCTGGATCCACGGCGACGACGCGACGGCGCACACGTACGCCATGGAGGGGCTGGCCGTCGACCCCACGCACCGCTCCAACCGGCTGATGCGGCTGCGGACCCGGGACCATGATCTGCCCGCCCCGCGCGAGGGCGCGCCCGAGGACCAACTCGCCCATGTGGCCTTCTACATGCCGCAGCAGGGCAACGCCGGCGACAAGCTGCTGCCCGAGTCCGTACGGCTCGCGGTCGGCACCAGCACCGGCGCGGACGGCGGCGCCGACACCGAGACGGGGCCGCGCCGCTGGCACTCGATCCACGCCCACCGGCTCTTCGACAAGGCGGCGCTGGCGCGCGTCAACGAGCGGCGCGCCCTGGTCATCGGCGGCGGCGGACTCTTCATCCCGGACACCGCGCCGAACGGCAACAGCGCCTGGCAGTGGAACGTCCCCGACGAGAACCTGAACGGCATCGACGTCCCCATCGTGGTGTACGCGGTCGGCTTCAACGCCTTCGACGGACAGTCCTACCGGGCAGGGCGCTTCAACTCCTCGTTGCGCCAACTGGTCGAGCGCAGCGCGTTCTTCGCGCTCCGCAACCACGGCTCGATCGAGAAGGTCCGCGCGCTGCTGCCGGCCTCGCTCCACGACAAGGTGCGCTTCCAGCCCTGTCCGACCACGGTCACCCGGCAGCTGGTCGACGGCTGGACCGACCCGGCCCCCGGGCAGCGCGAGAACACCGTCATGATCAACGCCGCGTACGACCGGGCGGGCCTGCGCTTCGGCCACGACTACGCGCACTTCCTGGCCGAGATGGCCAAGGCGGTACGGGCGCTGGGCGAGCACACCGAGGTCCTGTGCGTGGCGCACTCGCTGGACGACGAGAAGATCGCGTTCGACCTGCGGCGCGAGCACGGCATCTCGCTGCCGGTCATCCCGATGTACGACTTCGACAACGACGCGATCCGGGACACCTACGCCCGTACGAAGCTGGTCATCGGCATGCGCGGCCACGCGGGGATGATCCCGTTCGGCTGCGGCACGCCGATCATCTCGCTGATCTCGCACCCGAAGATGGCGTACTTCCTCAGCGACATCGACCGGCCGGAGTGGGGTGTCTCGGTCCACGACAGGAACCTCGGCGCGCTGCTCACGGAGCGGGCGCTGGGGCTGCTGAGCGACCACGCCGGGTCGGTGGCGGATGTGCACGGCAGGCAGCAGGAGCTGTGGAAGGTGACGCAGTCGAACGCGGCGGACCTGCGGGGGATCCTGGGGGCCTGACCCGTCTCGGTGACCGGGTCGGCAGGGCCGGGCCCGTCCGGCGGACGGTTTGTCCTCAATCGCCGGACGGGCTGTGGACCATCAGTAGTGCACCTGCGTCGGAAACGTGGCAGTGGGGGTGAACAGCGACGCGTACCCCTCCTCGTGGTGTCTGCGGTGCCGGCCCGCCCGGTTCGCCTCGGCGGTCTGGGCCGCGGACGGGGTGAGCATCCCGTTGTCGGCGAGGGCCTGTACGCGTAGCAGCAACGCCCGTACGTCCAGGCCCAGTTCGCCCGCCACCGTCTGGAGGTCGAGGCCGGACTGCCAGCTCCAGAGCAGCACCGAGTCCATGCTCGACGACCAGACCACCGGGTTGGTCTCGGCCTCCGGCGTGTGGAACACGGGGGAGACGGCGTCCTGGTGGTGGGCCATCTCCTGGAGCGGGACGCCCTCGGTGCGCGGATGCGGCAGGTGCACCTCCGCCGGGACGCCCTGGGGGACCTGCTGGAGATACGCCTGCTCGGAGAAGGTCTCCTCCTGCGGCTGTACGAGCGGCTGTACGGGTGGCTGCGCCGGTGGCTGAACGGGCGGCGCCGCGGTGGCCGTCTGCGCCTGTGGAATCGGCTGCGTGCTCGCCTGTGGGAAGCGCTCCAGCAGCTCCTCGGCGACGTTGCGCGCGTCGGTCTTGCCGACCGTGCGCCGCGCCAGCCGCACCTCGCGCTCGTTCAGCCCCATCAGGTCCGCGACGGCCCCGTCGTTGCCGACGGTGACGGCGAACGCGGCGAGCGTCCGGCTCCGCTCCGCCTGTGCCTCGTCCAGTACGGCCTGGGCCTGCCGTACCTGCTCGTCGCTGGCACAGAAGGCTTCGGCGAGGACGCTGTTCCTGTCCCAGAGTTCACGTGGTTCCACATGACCATCAACGCGCGTGGAGAGGAAGTGAATGCGACTTTACGTCGATTTCCGCCAAATGGGCCAAAGAGTCACTATCACCTGAAAGAGGGACTTGACACTCAATCGCCGGGCGCCCCAAGCCCTCCGGCGACTGAGGACACCGGCGGCCCGTACAGCAATTGACGACAACACCTACGCACGAAGTCGTAGCACCGCGCGCCGCAGGCGGCGCGCCCGGCGGACCACGCGCTGCGCCGCCGCGTTCTGCGGGATGCGCACGAGCTGCGGGCCCACCGCGCCCGGCAGCCCGAGCGTCGTGAGGCGGCGGCGCTTGAAGTACCGCAGCGTGTGCGGGTCCAGCCGAGCCGCCAGGAAGCTCTCCGCCGCCGGCCGCAGCCGCGGGTGCATCTGCGGCTGCATCGTGAAGCCGACGGCCGTGACCAGCTCGGCGGGCCGCGGCTCCGGCCGGTACGAACCGTCGTCGTCCAGCGGCGGGACCAGCGCGTCCACCAGCGTGACCGGCACCCGGTTGCTGTTCTGGAACGGCGAGAGCCGGTCGAGCAGCATGTCCGTGCCGGTGCGGGCCACCGGGATGCCGAAGAACGCCGACGCCGTGAACAGCGCCGTCGAGAAGCAGCCGACGACCAGGGCCGGCTTCAGCCGCCGGTACAGCACCTCGGCGAGTACCGGACTGTCCAGCACGGTCAGCCGGGCGCCGAGCCTCGACGCCTCTTCCTCCAGCCGCCGCGACCAGACGGCCGGCGCGGTGGGGTGCGGTTTGAACACCACGTGCTTGTGGCCGAGTTCGACCACGCCCCGCACCATCCGGATGTGCAGGTCCTCCTCCTCGCGCTCGGTGATGATGCCCAGCGTGGAGAGGTACTGCCCCAGCAGCAGCGCGGGTTGTTCGGCGGAGGCCTCGAAATCCGTCGCCGCGTCGGCCAGTTGGTCCAGCACGCGCAGGAAGTCCGCGGTCGGCACCGTCTCGGAGGGGACGCCGAACTCGGTGAGCAGCAGCGGCACCAGACCCGGTACGAGATCGAGGTGCAGCAGCCGCCGTATCCGCGCGCCCACCTGGAGGTCGAGCCGGTTACGGGTGGGGCCGTAGCTCATCAGCCCGTCCGCGTACACCTCGATCGGGGCGGCGGTGAAGATCTCCGCGAGCGTGAGCGCCGGGCTGACCTGGATCGATTCGAGGACCAGCTCCACCGTGTCGTCGCCCAGACCCCAGGCGAGCCGCAGATGGCGCTCCCAGATCGGCAGGTCGTCCTCGCGGGGGACCCAGCCGCCGGGGTGGAACGGCGCGATCGTCTCGTTCCACGACAGCACGGAGTCGAAGCGGTGGTGCAGCCGTTCGAAGCCCGGCATCTCGTGGACGGCCGGGGTCAGTTCGGGCGTACCGGCGTTGTTGCTCACGACCAGGACGGTCCGGTCGACCGCCGGGTACAGCCCCGCGTCGATCGCGGCGGCCAGCGTGGCGGCGCCGTACAGGGTGGACGCGTAGAACACCCGTGTCGTACGGGCGCCGGGGGAGAGTGTCGTCATCAGGCCGCCGCCTTCCCGCTCGCGCCCTGACGCCTGCGCAGCCGGCGCAACTGGGTCGAACGGTCCAGGTCCATCGAATTCAGCGCTTCTCTCAGTACGTCCTGCGGCAGCCGTTTCATCGCGGCGGCGCTCATCGTGCGCAATTTCCGGGCCACGGCCGGTTCGAACCGTTCTTTCGCCGCCAGGTGGTGCGAAATGATGGCCAGATAGGTCCGTACCGCCTTCAGCAGAAAACGTTCGCTCTCGTGGTCCGCCGCCGTTTCCTCCACGACCTGGTCGAAAGCGCGGATGAAGTCCAGTTGCCGTACGTCGCCGATCTGGGTGAGAGACGAGGCGACGCCGCGCCGGTAGAAGATCCCGAGCAGACCCACCGCGGCGAAAGACTCCGCCTCCCGGTGCAGCCGCCAGATCCACGGCCGGTCCTCGGCGGTCCGCAGCCCGTCCGTGAAGTGCAGCAGCCCCCGGTCGGCGAGGCGCCGGTGGTAGATGCCGGCCCAGGCGTACGCGTAATCCACCGACGTCGTCCTGTCGGAGGGCAGGATCGCCTCGCGCGGCTTCAGGGCCTCGCCGCGCGGGCCGACCGGGACGCGGTGCACCGTACGGGCCCGGCCGGTGAACTGGACGTGGTCGGTGCGGACGAAGTCGCAGCCCAGGCCCTCGACGGCGGCCAGCAGATCCTCGTAGTAGCCGGGCTTCACCCAGTCGTCGCCGTCGAGGTAGGTGATGTATTCACCGCGTGAGGCGTCGAGACCGGTGTTGCGCGCGGTGGCCAGTCCGCCGTTCTTCTCGTGTCTCAGCAGGACCGCGCCGGGAAGATCGCGTTCCGCGCGCCGCAGGAGATCGGGGGTCCCGTCGGTCGAGCAGTCGTCGACGAGCAGGAACTCGAAATCCTTTCGCGTGTTCGCCGCGAGGCTCCGGAGGGTTTCGGGGACGTATGTCTGCACGTTGTAGAACGGCACGACGACAGAGAGCTTGACCACCCCGGTGACGCTAAGGGGCGGCTCGTCATTCGTTCCGACTTCCGCGAGGATGCCAGGTGAACGACGGATGGCGGAATGGTTAACCAAGCCCGATCCTGAGCCATTTCGCTCTCCGTCGACCCTCTGTTAACCCTTTATTGCTGTTGCGTTGGGCCGCCAATCTCCATGCCTTCCTAACGTCCAACACGTGCCATCACGTACCAGCAAAGCGGTCCGGGTCGCCGTGCTCGCCGACTCCGACACACGGTGGAAGTGGGGCGCGCTGACCGCGCGCCGCATCGCACCCGACGACCGCGACATCGAGCTCAGCGGCTTCCTGCTGCGCGGACGAGCCACGCCCACAGCCCGCCAGCTCGCGGAGGTGGGGGCCGAGGCCGACGCGCTGCGCGAGATGACGGGGACGGAGTTCCTGGACGTGCTGCGCGAGGAGACGTACGACGTCGTCGTCCTCGCCCTCGTCGGCGGCGCCGTACAGGCCATGCTGCACGGGATATCCGCGCTGGGCCTGCCCGACCGGCCCGCGCTCGTCACCGGCTACGTCGGTGTCGTCTACGAGAAGCTGTCCGACGGGCTGCTGCTGCGCCACGGCGCGGACATCGTCCTCGCCAACTCCCGCCACGACGCGCAGCGTTTCCGCGCCGTGTACGAGGGCGTGGGCGCCGGCTCCGACTCGGTGACCGAGGCCGCGCTGCCCTTCCTCGGCGGCGCGCGCTACACCCCCGAAGAGGGCAGGGACACGGTCGTCTTCGCGGCCCAGCCGTCCGTCCCGCTGACCCGCGCCGACCGCGCGTATCTGCTGCGGCGGCTGGTCGAGCACGCCAGGCTGCACCCGCGCCGCGAGGTCCTGCTCAAACTGCGCAGCCGCGTGGGGGAGCAGACCACGCACGTCGAGGAGTACCCGTACCAGCGCCTCGCCGAGAAGCTGCCCGGCGGTCCGCCGCCCAACTTCCGCCTGGTGTACGGGAACATGGGCGAGGTCCTGGACGGCACCGACCTGCTGGTCACCGTCTCCTCGACGGCCGCGCTGGAGTCCCTGCACCGCCGTATCCCCACCGCGATCCTCACCGACCTCGGGATCCGCGAACCGCTCGGCAACCACCACTTCATCGGCTCCGGCTGCCTCGCCTCCTGGGACCAGCTCGACGGCGGGCAGCGGCCGAAGGCCGACCCCGTCTGGGCCGACCGGCAGGGGGTCGCCGCCGACGGCAGCTACGCCTCCGCCTTCGACGCCGCCCGCGAGCGCGTCGCGAAGCTGCTGGCCGACGGCGAACTGCCGCCGATCACCCCGTACTACACGGCGACCACGGCGCCCGGCTATCTGCCGGGCCTCCTCGCCCGCTACCACCTTGCGCCCGACGGCACCCCGCTGACGGCGTCGAACCGCACCGCGAACGCGGGCACGACCGGTGTCCGCCGGGTGGTCCGCGACACGGTCCGCGCGGCGGCCCGCGGTGCCTACCGCCACGGCGTCCAGCGCGTGGCCCCGGTGATCCGGCGAATGGGCGAGCTGTGACGGCCCTCGTGCCGAGCCCGGCGCCGGCACCCGCGTGCGGCGCAGCCGCGCCCGGCCGTGACGCGTGGCCGTCCGCGAGTGCCGCGCTCACGGGCGTCGCACCCGGCGGTGACGCCCAGGTGTCCGCCGCTGCCGCGTCCGCGAGCGGCGTGCTCGCGCAGGACGGCAACCCGCAGGCACCCGCGACCGCCCCGTCGCACGGCGGCACCCCCAACTCCGCCCCCCGCGTACGCCGTCGGCCCCTGCCGGCCGACGTGCTCGCCGAATACGGGTGGTCCGGCTGGGCCGCGCGGGGGACGAGCGTCGTGGACGAACGTCCGGGCGCGGAGATCAAGCACGACGCAGTGAACCAAGGAGACCCGTCCATGACCGTCCTCGCCGTGATCCCCGCCCGCGGTGGATCCAAGGGCGTCCCCGCCAAGAACCTCGCCCAGGTCGGCGGTGTCCCCCTCGTCGTACGGGCCGTCCGCGCCTGCCGGGCCGCCCGCCAGGTGACCGACGTCGTCGTCTCCACGGACGACGCGGCCATCGCCGACGCCGCCCGCGCCGCCGGGGCCGAGGTCGTCCTGCGCCCCGCCGCCATCGCCGGAGACACCGCGACCAGCGAGGCCGCCGTCCTGCACGCGATGGACGCGTACGGCGCGATGCGCGGCGCCGCCCACCGCACCGAAGTGGTCCTGCTCGTGCAGTGCACCAGCCCCTTCATCACCCCGGGCGACCTCGACGGCGTCGTCTGCGCCGTCACCGAGGGCGGCGCCGACAGCGCGCTGACCGTCGCCCCGACCCACGGCTTCATCTGGCGCTCCGAGAGCGACGGCTTCGGCGTCAACCACGACAAGTCGAACCGGCCCCGCAGGCAGGACCGCCCCCAGGAGTTCCTGGAGACCGGCGCCGCCTACGCGATGCGCGCCGAGGGTTTCCGCGAGGCCGGACACCGCTTCTTCGGCCGCACCGAACTCGTCTCCACCGACCCCGAGCGGGTGCTGGAGATCGACGACCCGCACGACCTGGAGCGCGCCCGCGCACTCGCGCCGCTCCTGGACACTCCCTCGCTCCCCGGCCGCGCGGACATCGACGCGGTCGTCCTCGACTTCGACGGCACCCAGACCGACGACCGGGTGCTCGTCGACTCGGAGGGCCGCGAGACCGTCGCCGTACACCGCGGTGACGGCCTCGGCATCGCCGCCCTCCGCCGCGCCGGCCTGGAACTGCTCATCCTCTCCACCGAGCAGAACCCGGTCGTCGCCGCACGCGCCCGCAAGCTGCGCGTGCCGGTGCTCCACGGCATCGACCGCAAGGACCTCGCACTGAAGCAGTGGTGCGACGAGCACGGAGTCACACCCGACCGGGTGCTGTACGTCGGCAACGACGTCAACGACCTCCCGTGCTTCGCGCTCGCCGGCTGGCCGGTCGCCGTCGCGAGCGCTCACGACGCCGTACGCGCGGCGGCGCGTGCCGTCACGACAACCCCCGGCGGCGCCGGTGCGATCCGCGAGATCGCCACCTGGCTCCTCGGTCCCGGTCTGGACGTCAACACCCCCGCTACCCCCCACGGCACCACCGCCGACACCCCGGAAAGTTAAGGAACCCCCTCATGAGCACCAACTCCCGTCTGCGTACCCTCGGCACCCGCACCGCGGGCCCCGGCCGCCCCGTCTACGTGACCGGTGAGATCGGGATCAACCACAACGGCGACATCGACAACGCGCTCGCGCTGATCGACGCCGCCGCCGAGGCCGGCTGCGACGCCGTCAAGTTCCAGAAGCGCACCCCCGAGATCTGCACCCCGCGCGACCAGTGGGACATCGAGCGCGACACCCCCTGGGGCCGGATGACGTACATCGACTACCGCCACCGCGTCGAGTTCGGCGAGGACGAGTACCGCACCATCGACGAGCACTGCAAGAAGCGTGGCATCGACTGGTTCGCCTCCCCGTGGGACACCGAGGCCGTCGCCTTCCTGGAGAAGTTCGACGTGCCCGCCCACAAGGTGGCCTCCGCGTCCCTCACCGACGACGAGCTGCTGCGCGCCCTGCGCGCCACCGGCCGCACGGTCATCCTCTCCACCGGCATGTCGACGCCGAAGCAGATCCGGCACGCGGTCGAGGTGCTCGGCAGCGAGAACATCCTTCTCTGCCACGCCACCTCGACGTACCCGGCCAAGGCCGAGGAGCTGAACCTGCGGGTCATCAACACCCTCCAGGCCGAGTTCCCGAACGTGCCGATCGGCTACAGCGGCCACGAGACCGGTCTCCAGACCACCCTCGCCGCCGTCGCGCTCGGCGCCGCCTTCGTCGAGCGCCACATCACGCTCGACCGCGCCATGTGGGGCTCCGACCAGGCCGCCTCCGTCGAGCCGGGGGGCCTCACCCGCCTCGTGCGCGACATCCGCACCATCGAGGCGTCCCTCGGGGACGGCGTCAAGAAGGTCTACGAGTCGGAGCTCGGCCCGATGAAGAAGCTCCGCCGGGTCGCCGGTGTCGTCGCCGAGTCCGCGGACGGCGCACAGCCCGTGGCGGTCTGACAGCCATGAGCCGTCCCTCCGGGGTGCGCACCCCGTCCCCTCGCGCCATCGCATTCGTGGAGAGCCCGGTCCAACTCCTGAACGTGCTGGAGTGGGCGCGGGCTAGCGCGACCGGTGCGGAGCTCACCGTGGTCGTCCTGTCGCCGACCGACCCCATGTCGCGCGGCCAGCTCCGGCGGATGGCCGAGCTGGCCCGCGACGCGGATTTCACCGTGCGCTGGCAGGAGGCCCGCGGCGGCGCGAGCGCGCCGCTGCGGACGATACGGGAGCTCGCTCCGCTGCTGCGCAGGGCGGAGCGGATCGTCATCGGGGACCCGTTCTCCCGCTACGTGCAGCTCCTGCTGACCCTCGTCAGCAGCAAGGAGCTGACCGTGGTGGACGACGGGACGGCGACGATGGAGTTCATCGCGCAGCTCGTCCACGGCGAGCCGCTGGTGCGCTGGCACCGGCGGGGCGGCAGGCGGGGGCCGCGCGAGATGGTCCTCGCGCCGGTCTCCGCCGTCGCGCGGCGCCGGCTCACGCCGTCGCGCACCCGCAGCGTCGAGGTGTTCACCTCGATGCCCGTGGAGGCGCCGCCGGGCATCACGGTCACGGCCAACACGTTCGAGTGGACCAAGGCCACCTTCGGGCCGCCCCGGATCACCAAGGGCGCCGACATGGTCGGCACCTCGCTCGTGGAGACGGGCGTGGTCGACCTGGAGCAGTACGTGACGGCGGTCGGCTCGCTCGCCCGCAGCCACGGCGCGACGCGGTACTTCGCGCACCGCAGGGAGAGCGTGGAGAAGCTGCACCGGCTCGCCACGGAGACGGGCCTGGAGATCGTCCGCCCCGACCTCCCGCTGGAACTGATCGCCCGGCGCGGCCCGATCGGGTCGACCGTGCTGAGCTTCCCGTCGACGGTCGTGCACACACTGCCGCTCGCGCTCGCCGGTACAGGCGTACGGGTGGCGGTCTGGGACATCGCCCCGGAGTGGCTGAAGGAGACGGCCTCCCCTCGCGCCCACGGCTTCCTGTCGGTGGTCACGGGCACGGCGAGAGACGTCCACCGGCTGCCGAGCGTGGCGGCGTCGGCGTAGGTCCTGACACCGCTGTGGCCCGCGCCCTCGAGGGCGCGGGCCGCAGCGGTCTGTCGTGGTGCTACGTGGCGGGGATGAGCGACGGCTCGGGCTTCAGCCCGGCGTTGTCGTCGCACTTGAGCTCCTTGACCATGGCGAGGGCGAAGGAGTGGGCGAGGGTGGCGTAGGCGTTCTTTTTCCGGCGCTCGTCGCCTTCGGGCCTGGTACGCACGGTGGCTTCGGCCGAGGCGCTGATGTAGTCGGGCGAGGAGTTGGGCTGGTCCTTGTGTCCGCAGGCGAAGGTGACGTAAGCCATGTCGTGAGTGGCGCCGGCGTCCTCGCCCATGGGGAGAGTGGTGAATCTCTGGGCGGAGGGTCCCTTCGGGGCGGTGCTCATCAACTCCCACCGTATGCGCAGCTCGTTGGCAGAATCATCGGGGTAGATTCGGCAGATGTCTCCGAGTTCGTAGTTGCGGTACGTGGCTTTGTCGGTCAGTTCCTCGACCGCGTCGGCGACGGTGGAATACTTCCCGGAGGCTGCGAACCGGGTGTCACCTGTGATCACTTGGAGTGCTTTCGCCGCGTCCTTGGTCACTGCCCGTCCGCCGCAGAGTTTGTCGGCCGTCACGTAGACGTCGGGCGGCTCTTTGCCGGTGTCGTCGCTGCAACCTGCGGCCAGAAACGTGAGGGAGCCGGCCACTGCCGCGCACAGGAGCCTGTGCGTCCTCGTGCGGGTGGTCACCATCAGGTTCCTTCTGTGTCGATTCGGTCGGGGGAGAGGCTCAGGACGTTTCGGGGTCGTGGCCCTGCTGGTTCTCACGGGCGTTGCCTTGGTCGTAGCCAAGTCCCCTTGATTCCTTGAGGTCCTGCCGGAAGTCTGTGTCGACGATCCGATCATGCCGATCCAGGAAGTCCTTCATCGGGGCCTCGGACAGGCCTTCACCCGTGAAGTAGATGTTGGTCTTCTCCTCCCGGATGCCTTCCTCGACCTTCTCCTTGTGCTCGTCCACCGAGTCCTCGGAGACGCCGCCGACGAACTGGCTGAAGACCCCTTCGACCACGGTGCTGCCGGCGTCCGTCGCGAGCGGGATGAGGACCGCTGCCGCGCCGACGGCCGGGGCCACGGGCAGGAAGGCGACAGACGCCGCCACTCCGACGCCCGCTCCCATCTCGATCCAGCCCTGGCGTTTGGCGACCGCTTTCTCGTAGTCCTCGTGGGTCTTGAGGCCGTCGGCCTCGACTTGGTCGGCCCGCGACTGGTCGAGCATGCCCTGCACCTCGGCGCCGACGAAGACCGCCGACCTGGCAGAGCCAGTGTCGATCTTGCCGTCCGGGCCGACCTGTCCCTCCAGGGCACTGCGTGTGTAGACCTGTTCGGCCGTCGAGAGCGTGGCGTACGCGTCGGGATGCTGGCCCAGGGCGCTGAGGAAGCCGCGGGCGACGCTCCGTCCGTACTCGTCGTCGGTGTCCGCGAAGTCGAGGCGCCCCTCTGAGTTTCTGCCCGGTGCGAAGACACTGCCCGAGTCATTCCTGTCCAGCGCCCAGTTGATGTCGTCGATGTATCCCGCGCCCATGGTCCCGAGGCTGTCGGACAGTGCCTCCTGGTGGTCGAGCAGTTCCGGGTCCGAACCGTACTTCTCCATGACCGTCCGCATGATCGCCGCGTTGTCCGCGTCCCGGACGACATCGGCGTCCGGGTGTCCCGCCGGGTAGCCGAGGGTCGCGGCCTCCAGTGCCCTGCCCAGGGCGTCGGGCATGTGGTTGCGCGCCTTGGAGTCGTCACCCGCGTTGTGATCGTTGGTGTCGGGGAAGCCCTCCCACTTCTCGTTGCCGAAGAAGTCGAGGTAGTTGTCGATCGCGGTGCCGTCGGTCTTTCCGAGGTCGGCCGTCGCGCCGCCCTTGACCGTGCCGTCCTCGTTGTACGCGGTCGGCGGGTCGGTAAAGAACTGCTTCGCCGCGTCCGGGCTGTTGCCGAGGGCCTCCAGCATGGCGGTCATCGGGTCGTAGCCCGCGCCGTTGACGCCGGAGGGGTTGAACGGGTTCGTGAACGTGCCCGCTCCCCTGGAACTGAACAGGGTCGGGTCCTTCTGGTGCAGCTGTGCCACGTGTTCGGCCATCGGGTTGAGGAACTTCGGGTCGTAGTTCCCGCTCCGCATGATGCCGCCGAGGAGTTGGTACCCGAAGGCCCCGTTGTAGTCGCCCTTGTACAACGGGATGCGTTCCGTGCCCAGTTTGCGCAGCTCCGGGCCCCACTCGGCGGTGAACTTCGAGTCGTGCGAGGCGTTGGCCAGGTTGAGCCCCAGGTTTCGCTGGAGTTCCTGTACGTCCTTGAGCCGTTGCTTGTCGACCTCGCCGCCGAATTTGGACGTGTCGGTGGCGAGCGCGCCGAAGAATGCGAGGGACTTCTCCGGGCCGAGCTTCTCGTAGAAGTTCTTCGAGAACTCGACGGACTTGCTGTTGTCGGCCAGCAGTTCGTTGAGCGCCTGGAGTTCGGTGTGGGTGAGGTCACGGCCCTTGCCGGCCAGGGCGGCGGCTCGTGCGGCCTCTTCCTGGTCCAGTTTGGTGTACGTCGGGCCGCTGAAGTCCTTGCGGTCGGTGACGTTGGCCTCAAGGGCGTTCTTGAGCGCCATGTCGGTGTCGTCGCAGTTGTCGACGATGCGGTCGATCTTCGCCTGCCAGGCGGCGATGTTCTGCTTCTCCCGCTGGAGGGTCTCCTGGTAGCCCGGGTCATGGGCGCGCTGGTACGGCGTGAGCTCCTGGATCGAGTCCCGGGCGGTGACCTTGCCCTTGGCGTCCACGTGGATATTGGCCGCCGGCCCCTCGTGGTCCCGGATGTTCAGCAACTGGTCCCTGGCGGTCTTGATGGCCGCGTAGCCGTCGTCAAGGATCTGCATCACGCCCCTGGCCTCGGCCGCCGCGTCCTTGAACTCCTTGGCCGTCTTGGCGATGAACTCCTTGGTGACGCCCGCGTTCACGCCCTCCCACGCGGCCTTGTCCGCCCTGGCCCTCATACCGTCCCAGGCGTCCGGCGCCAGCCGGTCCAGCCTGGCCGTCATCTCCGTCCAGCCGTCGGCGGCGGCCTTCAGCTTCGCCACCGGGGCGTTGATGATGTCCTCGTACGTCAGCATGCCGAACTTCCCCGTCGTTCCCCGCGTGTGGTGCGTTACTTCATGTAATCCGTCAGTGCCGAGATCGGGGCGATGTCACCCTCGATCTTCACGTCGTCCTTGGCATGCTGCGCCTTGGTGAAGTCCAGGTGGTTCGAGATCCGCGCGCAGGCGTCCAGCAGCGTCTTGAGATGGGTCTGCCACCGGTCGTTCACCTTGAGCAGCGCGGAACCGCTCGTGAACTGCCCGTTGGTCAGCGCGATCGCCGCGTCGTGGGTGGCGGGACGCGCGTGGTCGCCGTCCCTGGAGAGCCGGACCCGCAGGTCGTACGCGTCGTTCCCGATACGGCCGAGATCGTCCCGGTTGACGACAAGATTTCCGCCGCCGCCCTCGGCCGGAAGGCTGTTGAGCCGCATCGAGTGACGCCGGGCCGCCTCGTCGCGGAGTTGGGCCCATTCCTCGTCGAACGACATGAAGTCCCCCGTATCTGCATCGGCCGGCCGGCCGCTCGAAACTGGACCGCCCGCGCGCCCGCGTAATTCAATCGGCCCCGTCGCCACTGCCATCAAGTGTCCATGATCAGGCGGCAGTTGGCATCGGCGCCCGGTCGGCGGGTGTTCGGTGCTGTGCGTGTGGGAGGTCCATGCGTGGCCGGGCCCGTACGTGACACGGGCCGGCCGGGGAGCGGACGGGCTGCGAAATGGCCCGGCGGGCGGCGTGCCGGGAGTCGTACGCCCCTGTGCGAGGGCGTCCGGATTCTGGACAGGTTCGACACTCTCCGTCACCGCCCCGCGACGGACGGGCGAGTTTACCCGCCACGGCGATGTGTCACTCGCCTTCCGGCCCGCTTTCTTACGCCTTTCGGGCCTAAGTTTTGTTGATCGTCGGGCAGGCGTCCCCCCGGGGGGCCTAGGCTTCAACAGGTGAACCAGTTGATGTCCCGCGAGTCCGAAGCCGAGCTCTCCGGTGAGTCCGGCGCGGCGGCGCTGCCCGGCAAGCTGCCCGAGACGCTGCGTACCGAGCTGATCGCCTTCCGCAGAGACATGCACATGCACCCGGAGCTCGGCAACCAGGAGTTCCGTACCACCGCCGCGCTCAAGCACCGCCTGGAGCAGGCCGGCCTCGTTCCGCAGGTGCTCAACACCGGCACCGGACTCTTCTGTGACATCGGCACGCGCGACGGCACCACCGCCGCCTCCGGCGTACGGCCCATGCTCGCCCTGCGCGCGGACATCGACGCACTTCCCATCCCGGACACCAAGGCCGGGGTCGCCTACCGCTCCACCGTGCCCGACCGCGCGCACGCCTGCGGCCACGACGTCCACACCACCGCCGTCCTCGGCGCCGGTCTGGTCCTGGCCGCGCTCGACCGCGAGGGCCTGCTGCCCCACCCCGTGCGGCTGATCTTCCAGCCCGCCGAGGAGGTGCTGCCCGGCGGCGCGCTCGACGCGATCGAGTCCGGCGTCCTGGAGGGCGTCGGCCGGATCATCGCGGTGCACTGCGACCCGCGCGTGGACGTCGGCACGATCGGTCTGCGCACCGGCCCGATCACCTCCGCCTGCGACCGGCTGGAGGTCACCCTCGACGGCCCCGGCGGCCACACCGCCCGCCCGCACCTGACCACCGACCTGGTCACCGCCGCCGCGAAGGTCGCCACCGAGGTGCCCGCGCTGCTGGCCCGCCGCGTCGACGCCCGGTCCGGGCTCGCGCTCACCTGGGGCCGTATCGCCGCCGGCCACGCCTGCAACGTCATCCCGCAGCACGCCGAACTGTCCGGCACCGTCCGCTGCCTGGACCTGAAGTCCTGGCGCGAGGCGCCGGACCTGGTGCACGCCGCGATCGACGAGATCTCCGCGCTCTACCACGCCAAGTCTCAGATCAACTATGTGCGTGGGGTCCCGCCGGTCGTCAACGACCTGATGATGGCCGAGCTGCTGCGTGACGCCCAGACCGCGCGCCGCGGCGCGCAGTCGATCGAGGACACCGAGCAGAGTCTCGGCGGCGAGGACTTCTCCTGGTACCTGGAGCAGGTGCCCGGCGCGATGGCCCGGCTCGGCGTACGGACTCCGGGGGACTCCGCCCGGCACGACCTTCACCGGGGCGATTTCGACGCGGACGAACGGGCGATTCAGGTCGGGGTGGAGCTTTTCACCGCCGCCGCGCTCATCGACGGCGACCGTTCGTAACCGGCCATGCCCCTTCCCGTAATCGGACGTCGCAGGTCCTGTTCGCGACGATCCGATAACGGCTTCCGTACAGGGCTTTATCTGACATCTACGCGCGTTACGATCGCGGCGAAACCAGCGCCGGAAGAGGCGCTTAGGTCGCTTTGAAGGAGCCTCCCTTGCGCCGGATCACCAGGATCGCAACCGTGGGCGTCGCGTCCGCGGCGCTTGCGCTCACCGCCACCGCGTGTGGCAACACCTCCTCCTCGGACGCCGCGTCCGACTCCAAGGAGAAAAGCGTCGCCATCGCGTACGACATCGGCGGCCGCGGTGACCAGTCCTTCAACGACGCCGCGTACGCGGGTCTCGCGAAGGCCGAGAAGGACCTCAAGGTCAAGGGCAACGACGCCGAGCCGTCCGACGGCGAGTCCGACGCCGACAAGGTCCAGCGCCTGACCGAGCTGGCCCGTGCCGGCAACAACCCGGTGATCGGCGTCGGCTTCGCCTACGCCCCGGCCATCAAGAAGGTCGCCCCGAAGTTCCCGAAGACGACCTTCGGGATAATCGACGACTCGTCGGTGACCGGCAAGAACATCGCCAACATGGTCTTCAACGAGGAGCAGGGCTCCTACCTCGCCGGTGTCGCGGCGGCCAAGGCCACCAAGTCCAAGACCGTCGGCTTCATCGGTGGTGTCGAGACCCCGCTGATCAAGAAGTTCGAGGCCGGCTACGCGCAGGGCGTCAAGGACACCGACCCCTCGGTGAAGGTGCTCTCGCAGTACCTGACCCAGCCCCCGAACTTCGACGGCTTCTCCAAGCCCGACCTCGGCAAGGCCGCGGCGCAGGGCCAGCTCGACAAGAAGGCCGACGTGGTCTACGCGGCGGCCGGTCTGGCCGGCTCCGGCTCGATCGAGGCGGTCTCGGCCGCGGGCAAGTGGAACATCGGCGTCGACTCCGACCAGTACATGCAGGCCGGTCTCGCCCAGTACAAGGACAGCATCCTGACCTCGGTCACCAAGGACATCGCCGACGCGGTGTTCAACCTGATCAAGTCGGTCGAGGACGGCAAGCCGCAGAACGGTGAGATCCGCTACGGTCTCGACAAGGACGGCGTCGGCCTCACCGACTCCAACCCGGCCTACGTCAAGCTGACCGACGTGACCGCCGCGGTGGACAAGGCCAAGCAGGAGATCGTCGACGGCAAGATCACCGTCAAGACGGCTCCGTAACCTCTGTCGTGCACGGGGCCCGGAGCGACGGCGACATCCGCCGACGCTCCGGGCCCCGGTCACGACGGCGGTACGTTTCTCCCCAAGATCTACGCTCACGATTCGGCAGCGCTACGCGTGTAGACGCCCCTCCGGCGCGATAGCTTCACCCCCGCCCTGCCCTCCGCCCCGCCCCAGCTCCTGTCCGGCCAAGGAGAGTGCGTCATCAACGCGTCCAGCAGTCCCCCCGCCGTAGAACTGCACGGCATCACCAAGCGGTTCCCCGGCGTCGTGGCCAACCACGACATCGGCATCACCATCGGCAAGGGCACCGTCCACGCCCTCGTCGGTGAGAACGGTGCCGGCAAGTCGACCCTGATGAAGATCCTGTACGGCATGCAGAAGCCGGACGAGGGAACCATCACCGTCGACGGCACGCAGGTCACCTTCAACAGCCCGGCCGACGCCATCGCGCGCGGCATCGGCATGGTGCACCAGCACTTCATGCTCGCCGACAACCTCACCGTCCTGGAGAACGTCGTCCTCGGCGGCGAGAAGCTGTACGGCATCGGCCAGGGGGCGCGGCGGAAGATCAACGAGATCTCCGACGCCTACGGCCTCGGGGTGCGCCCCGACGCCCTCGTCGAAGAACTCGGCGTCGCCGACCGCCAGCGCGTGGAGATCCTCAAGGTCCTCTACCGCGGCGCCCGCATCCTCATCCTCGACGAGCCCACCGCGGTCCTCGTCCCGCAGGAGGTCGACGCGCTCTTCGACAACCTGCGCGAGCTCAAGGCCGAGGGCCTCACCGTCATCTTCATCTCGCACAAGCTGGGCGAGGTGCTGTCCGTCGCCGACGACATCACCGTCATCCGCCGCGGTACGACCGTGGGCACGGCCGACCCCGCGAACACCAGCACCAAGCAGCTCGCCGAACTGATGGTCGGCAGTGAGCTCCCCTCGCCCGAGACCCGCGAGTCCACCGTCACCGACGTACCGGTGCTCCAGGTCGCGGACCTGCGGCTCACGGCCACCGACCCCGACGGTGTCGTACGCGAGGTGCTCGCGGACATCGGCTTCACCATCCACCGCGGCGAGGTCCTGGGCATAGCGGGCGTCGAGGGCAACGGCCAGACCGAGCTGATCGAGACGCTGATGGGTCTGCGCGACCCCGACGGCGGCGTGATCACCCTCGACACCGCGGACATCTCGCACGCGCCCACCCGTAAGCGCCGCGAGGGCGGCATCGGCTACATCCCCGAGGACCGGCACCGGCACGGACTGCTGCTGGAAGCGCCGCTGTGGGAGAACCGCATCCTCGGCCATGTGACCGAACGCCCCAACAGCCGGGGCGGACTCCTCGACCCCAAGGCGGCGCGCGCCGACACCAAGCGCATCGTCGTCGAGTACGACGTCCGCACCCCCGGCATCGACGTCACGGCCTCCTCCCTCTCCGGCGGCAACCAGCAGAAGCTGATCGTCGGCCGCGAGATGAGCCACAGCCCGAAGCTGCTGATCGCCGCCCACCCGACGCGCGGCGTCGACGTCGGCGCGCAGGCCCAGATCTGGGACCAGATCAAGGCCGCCCGCCGTGACGGGCTCGCGGTGCTGCTGATCTCCGCCGACCTCGACGAGCTGATCGGGCTCTCCGACACCCTGCGCGTGATGTACCGCGGCAGGCTCGTCGCCGACGCGGACCCCGCGACCATCACCCCGGAGGAGCTGGGCACCGCCATGACCGGCGCCGCCACCGGCCATCTAGAGGCAGCCCCGGAGGACGAGGCCCGATGAAGAAGTTCGACAAGGACCGGCTGATCCTGGGCCTGGCCGGCCCGGTGCTCGCGCTGGTCGTCGCCATCGCCCTCACCACGGTGGTGCTGCTCGCCTCGGGCACCAACCCGTGGGAGCCGTACCGCATCATGTTCGAGTCGGCGAGCTACGTCGACGTACAGGTCCTGATCATCAACCAGGCCGGTACGTACTACCTCGCCGCGCTCGCGGTCGCCGTCGGCTTCCGGATGAACCTCTTCAACATCGGGGTCGACGGCCAGTACCGGCTCGCCGCGATGATGGCGGCGCTCGTCGGTGCCAGCGTGAACCTGCCGGGACCGCTCCAGATCGCGCTCATCGTCATAACGGCGATGCTCGTCGGCGCCTTCTGGTCGGGTATCGCGGGCATCCTCAAGACCACGCGCGGGGTGAGCGAGGTCGTCTCCACGATCATGCTCAACTCGATCGCGACCAGCCTCGTCGCCTGGCTGATCCTGCCGAAGAACTTCGGTGAGCAGCCCCCCGGCTCCAACAACCTGACGACCGGTGAGATCCCGGAGTCCGGCTGGTTCCCCGGACTGTCCATGGGCGCCGAGGCCGGCGAGATCTACGGCTTCACCTTCGTCGCCGCGCTCTGCGGTGTCATCTACTGGTTCGTCCTCGGCCGCACCCGCTTCGGCTTCGACCTGCGCGCCACCGGCGCCAGCGAGAGCGCCGCACAGGCCTCCGGCGTCGACGCCAAGAAGATGATCCTCACGTCGATGCTGATCTCCGGCGCGATCGCCGGTCTGGTCGGCATGCCGACGCTGCTGGGCGACACCCACACCTACAGCCTCGACTTCCCCACCGGGATCGGCTTCACCGGCATCACGATCGCGCTGCTCGGCCGCAACCACCCGCTCGGCATCGCGTTCAGCGCGCTGCTGATCGCGTTCCTCGACAAGTCGTCCGCCTCTCTCGACCAGTTCGGGTACGAGAAGGAGATCGCGACGATCATGCAGGGCCTGATCGTGATATCTGTCGTGGTCAGCTATGAACTGGTCCGCCGTTACGGGCTCCGCCGCCAGCAGCAGAAGGTCGGCGAGGAGCTCGCGGCGGGCGGCGCGATCCGGACCGAGGCCGACTCCGGACCTGGCACCGGGCCGGGCTCCGACTCCGATTCCCTTTCCAAGAGCGACAAGAACGACAAGGGGGCTGCCCTGTGAGTACCAGCACCGTTACCGCAGCGAGTGCGGCTCCCAAGAAGGGCGGCGGGCGGCGCAAGCTGACCCTGCCCGTCATCCTGCTGATCATCGCCGGCGGACTGGCGCTGATCTCCCTGGTCCGGCTGATCAGCGGCGCCGAGGACATCACCTCCGTAGGGCAGGTGGCCGGCGCGCTCGAACTCGCCGTACCCATCGGCCTCGCCGGACTCGGCGGCCTGTGGGCCGAGCGCGCGGGCGTCATCAACATCGGGCTCGAAGGAATGATGGTCCTCGGCACCTGGTTCGGTGCCTGGGCCGGCTTCCAGTGGGGCCCCTGGGTCGGTGTCCTGTTCGGCATACTCGGCGGGGCGCTCGGCGGTCTGCTGCACGCGATCGTCACCGTCACCTTCGGCGTGAACCACATCGTCTCCGGTGTGGCCATCAACATCCTCGCCGTCGGCGTGACCCGCTACCTCTCCAACTTCACCTTCGCCCACGAAGAGGGCGGCTCCTCGAAGCAGTCGCCACGCATCGACTCGATCACCGAGATCACCATTCCAGGACTCGCCGACGGGCTGGCGGATCTCCAACAGAAACACTGGTTCCTGATCTCCGACATCGCCGGAGTGCTCGGCGGTCTGGTGACGGGCCTGTCCCTGCTGACGATCGTCGCCCTGCTGCTGATCCCCGCCACCTGGTGGATCCTGTGGCGTACGTCCTTCGGACTGCGTCTGCGCTCCTGCGGTGAGAACCCGATCGCCGCCGAGACGCTCGGCGTCAACGTCTACAAGTACAAGTACATCGCCGTCACCGTCTCCGGCGGACTCGCGGGACTCGGCGGCGCGTTCCTCGCCATCGTCGCCACCGGCATCTACCAGGAGAACCAGACCGGCGGCCGCGGCTACATCGGTCTCGCCGCGATGATCTTCGGCAACTGGATGCCGGGCGGCATGGCGCTGGGCGCCGGACTGTTCGGCTTCACCGACAGCCTCAAGCTGCGCGGCGGCGCCGAGAACGTGCACGCCATGCTCCTGCTGCTGGCTGTGCTCGTCTGGCTCGTGGTGCTGTGGCGGCTCTACAAGAAGAGCCCGAAGCCCGCGCTGGGCGCACTCGTCGTCTCGGCGCTGCTGCTGCTCGCCTACGACAAGGGCGGCGACCCGACGAGCTGGTTCCACGAGTCGTACGTCACGAGCACGGTGCTCGTCCTCGCGCTCCTGCTCTGGGCCGCTGTCGCGGCCCTGCTGCTCAAGGACAAGCAGTGGCCCACCGTGCTGTCCGCCGCCGTCGCCGCCGGTCTGTTCACCTGGTACGCCCTGACGGACCAGGTCCCGAGCCAGTTCGTCGACGCCGCACCGTACGTGACGACCCTGCTCGTCCTCGCCCTGTCCGCACAACGGCTACGGATGCCCAAGGCCAACGGCATGGCGTATCGCAGAGGCCAGGGCACATGACCGGCGCCGACGCCGCCACCGGCGGCGTGGACTGGGAGGCCCTGCGCGCGGCGGCCCGGGACGCCATGTCCCGTGCCTACGCGCCGTATTCGGGCTACCCGGTCGGCGCCGCCGCCTTGGCGGACGACGGCAGGACGGTCACCGGCTGCAACGTCGAGAACGCCTCGTACGGCCTCGGCCTGTGCGCCGAGTGCGGGCTCGTCTCCGCGTTCCACGCGACGGGCGGCGGCCGGCTCACGCACTTCACCTGCGTGGACGGCACGGGCGCGCTCCTGGTGCCGTGCGGCCGGTGCCGCCAGCTGCTGTACGAGTTCGGCGGCCCCGGCCTGCTGCTGGACACCCCGGAGGGGGTCCTCCCGCTCTCCGAGATGCTGCCCCAGGCCTTCGGCCCGCAGCACCTCTCCTAGGGCAAGAACCTCCCAGAACCGAAGGAACACCATGGACGTCATCTCCGTCATCCGTACCAAGCGGGACCGCGGTGAGCTGAGCCCCGAGCAGATCGACTGGGTCATCGACGCCTACACGCGCGGTGACGTCGCCGACGAGCAGATGTCGGCCCTCGCCATGGCGATCCTGCTCAACGGCATGAACCGCACGGAGATCGCCCGCTGGACCGCCGCCATGATCGCCTCCGGCGAGCGCATGGACTTCTCGTCGCTCTCCCGCCCCACCGCCGACAAGCACTCCACGGGCGGCGTCGGCGACAAGATCACGCTGCCGCTCGCACCGCTGGTCGCCGCCTGCGGCGCGGCCGTCCCGCAGCTCAGCGGACGCGGCCTCGGCCACACCGGCGGCACCCTCGACAAGCTGGAGTCCATCCCCGGCTGGCGCGCCCGGATCTCCAACGCGGAGATGCTGGCCGTACTGGACTCCGCCGGCGCCGTGATCTGCGCCGCCGGTGACGGGCTGGCCCCGGCCGACAAGAAGCTGTACGCGCTCCGCGACGTCACCGGCACCGTCGAGGCGATCCCGCTCATCGCCTCCTCGATCATGTCCAAGAAGATCGCCGAGGGCACCGGCTCACTGGTCCTGGACGTCAAGGTCGGCTCCGGCGCCTTCATGAAGACCGTCGAGGACGCGCGCGAGCTGGCCTCGACGATGGTCGGCCTCGGCACCGACCACGGCGTACGCACCGTGGCGCTGCTCACCGACATGGCCACCCCGCTCGGGCGCACCGCGGGCAACGCCCTGGAGGTACGCGAGTCGGTCGAGGTCCTCGCGGGCGGCGGACCGGCCGACGTCGTCGAGCTGACGCTCGCCCTGGCCCGCGAGATGCTGGACGCCGCCGGTCTGCCGGACACCGACCCGGCCAAGGCGCTGGCCGACGGTTCGGCCATGGACGTCTGGCGCCGCATGATCGCGGCCCAGGGCGGCGACCCGGACGCGGCGCTCCCGGTGGCGCGCGAGCGCCAGGTGGTCACCGCGCCGTCCTCCGGGGTGCTGACCCGGCTCGACGCGTACGGCATCGGCGTCGCCGCCTGGCGCCTGGGCGCGGGCCGCGCCCGCAAGGAGGACGTGGTGCAGGCGGGCGCCGGCGTGGAACTGCACGCCAAGCCGGGGGACACCGTGACGGCGGGGCAGCCGCTGCTCACACTGCACACCGACACCCCCGAGAAGTTCGACTACGCGCTCGAATCGCTGACCTCGGCGTACGACATCGCCCCGGCCGGGACCACGTTCACCGCTGCCCCGATCGTCCTTGACCGGATCGCCTGACGGGCTCGCCCGCCGGACGGCACTCGCACACCGTGTCCGGCGCACCGCGATGAGTTCCGGCACCCGCGCCGGTCTCAATGGATGTGGAAGCCACCAAGACGATCCTCCTCGCACTGCGCGGACCGATCACCGCGGCCGATGTCCCTCAGCTCTGCGACCAGCTCGCCGCACGGCTGAGGGACGGCGACGCCACCGACGCGGTCTGCGACGTCGGCGCGCTCGGCAGGCCGACCGCCGTCACCGTGAACGCCCTGGCCAGACTGCAACTCGTCGCCCGCGGGCGCGGGTGCCGGATCCGGCTGAGCGGCGCGGGGCCCGAGCTCCTGCTGCTGCTGGAACTCGTCGGCCTGACGGACGTCCTCCCGGCCGACGGGCCCGGCGGCGGGTCGGTCGAAACAGGTCCCCACCCCCCGCCGGTCAGACGGGCGTGAGGCTCTGCTCGGCCCAGATCGTCTTGCCGGTGTACGTCTGACGGGTGCCCCAGCCCTGCGTGAGCTGCGCGACCAGGAGCAGTCCACGGCCGCCCTCGTCGGAGACCCGGGCGCGGCGCAGATGGGGGGCCGTGCTGCTGCCGTCGGCGACCTCGATGATCAGGTTGCGGTCGCGGATCAGCCGCAGGCGGATGGGTGCGTCGCCGTAACGGATCGCGTTGGTGACCAGCTCGCTGACCACCAGCTCGGTGATGAACACCGCGTCGTCCAGGCCCCAGTCGCCCAGCTGCCGGCAGGCGTCCTTGCGGACCTTGGCGACGGCCGCGGCCTCGTGCGGCACGTCCCAGGTGGCGACATGGGCCGCGTCCATGGCGCGGGTACGGGCCATCAGCAGCGCCACGTCGTCGGCCGGGCGGTCCGGGTCGGGGAGAAGCGTCCGGAGCACGGTGTCGCACCTCTCCTCCAGGGACTCGGCGGGGCGCGCCAGCACCTCGCGCAGCGTGTTGGCACCTTCCTCGGGGTCACGGTCGCGGGCCTCGACGAGTCCGTTGGTGTAGAGCGTGAGGACGCTGTCCACGGGCAGCTCCAGCTGGGTGGTCTCGAAGGGCAGGCCGCCGAGTCCCAGGGGCGGGCCCGCGGGTACGTCGAGGAACTCCACGGCGCCGTCCGGGGTCAGCAGGGCGGGTACCGGGTGCCCGGCACGGGCCAGGGTGCAGCGCCGGGTGACCGGGTCGTAGACCACGTACAGCATGGTCGCGCCGATGTCGCCGGAGGGGACGTCCGCGCTGTCGGCCTCGGCGGAGAGACGGATGACGAGGTCGTCCAGATGCGTCAGCAGCTCGTCGGGCGGGAGATCGACGTCGGCGAGGGTACGGACCGCGGTGCGCAGCCGTCCCATGGCGGCGGAGGCCTGGATACCGTGGCCGACCACGTCGCCGACGACCAGGGCGACGCGGGCGCCGGAGAGCGGGATCACGTCGAACCAGTCTCCGCCGACGCCCGCCCGCGCGCTGGCGGGCAGATAGCGGGTGGCGATCTCGACCGCGGCCTGCCGGGGCGGCCGTCCCGGCAGGAAACTGCTCTGGAGGGTGAGGGAGGTGCGGCGCTCGCGGCCGTAGCGGCGGGCGTTGTCGATGCAGACCGCGGCCCGCGCGGTGATCTCCTCGGCCAGCAGCAGATCGTCCTGTTCGAACGGCTCCGGGCGCCGGTGGCGGGAGAAGGTGACGGCGCCGAGGGTGATGCCCCGGGCACGCATCGGCACGGCCAGCACCGAATGGAAGCCGTACTTGCGCACCCGCTCGGCCCGTTCCGGCGCGTTCTTCTCCCATGCGGCCAGCGTGGCCGGTGTCACTTCCCGGATCAGCGGCCGGCCCGTGGACAGGCACTCGGCGGCGGGCGAGCCCTTCGGGTAGACGGCCACCGCCCCCTGACCGACCACCGCCTCGGGGCAGCCGTCCAGAACGGACCGGCAGGCGACCCGGCGCAGCCTGACGGGGCTGCTCAGCGGACCGGCGCGGAGATCCTCGCCGTCTTCGATGGAGGGGAGCAGGTCGACGGTGACGAAGTCGGCGAGCCGCGGGACGGAGACATCGGCCAGCTCCTGCGCGCTGACGGTGAGATCCAGGGTGGTGCCGATGCGGACGCTTGCCTCGTTGAGCAGCGCCAGTCGGCTCCGGGCCCGGTGTTCCTCGGTCATGTCCTGGCCGGAGACGAGTACGCCGCGCACCTCGCCGCCGGGGTCCCGCACCGGCGCGAGGGAGATCGTCCAGGTGCTCTTGCCGCGGTGACCTGCCAGCTGAAGGACGGCCTGCACCTGGTCCGGTTCGCCGGTCTCCAGCACCCGGCGCATGTGCCGCTCCGTCCGCACGGCCTGCGGGTCGGCCACGATCTCCGAGACACGCAGGCCCCGCATCGCCTCCTCGGACAGACCGATCGCACGCTCCATGTCCGAGTTGGCGAGCCGCAGCCGCAGGTTGGCGTCGTACAGCGCGGCCGTGGTCGGGGACCCGGCGAACGCCCACTTCACCAGCTCGTCGTCCTTCGAGGGCGACGACTCGGGGGTGATGGCGGAGAACAGGAACCACCCGCCCTCGGCGGTCTCGCTGTCGGCGTCGTCGCTGTCCCGGGTCCGGCGGTGGGCCAGCAGCCGCACCGTGAGGCTGTGACCGTCCTTGTGGAGGAGCTTCACCGACCCGTCCCACCTGCGCAGCGCCGCGGCGAACCGCAGCGACTCGGCGGACGGCCCCTCGGCGAGCAACTCGCGCGCCGGTCGCCCGACCATCTCCTCGGAGGCATGACCGAGCAGCCGCCGAGCGCCTTCGTTCCACCCTGTGACAGTGCCGCGCGGGTCCACCGTGACTCTGGCCGTGCCCGCTGCCGCGGCGGCGTCCTCCGGCCACGGCACCCGGTTCTCACTGGCGGTTTCGGTTGGCGTCATCGTGCCCTTCCCGCCGACACCCCGATACCTCCACCATGGGCCGGGCCCCGCCCAGGAGCAAACGCAGCCCCGGGCCGATCCCCGAAGATCCGCCGGACAGGCCCTAGGCCGGGCTCCCGTCCTTCTCCAGGCGCGCCGGGAGATCGAACAACGGGAACCACCGCTCGGTGTCCAGGAACGACGTGATGCCTCTGACCTTGCCTTCCTCGATCTCGATGACCATGAGCGCCCACGGCGTGAACCCGTCGCCGTCCGGGGCCGGGTGGTAGTGCGCGAACGCGGGCGTGCCGTTGGCGACCGTCGGCAGCAGCCGGGAACCGCGGCAGACCTCGCCGACACCGAGCATCCAGCCCACGATGTCGTCGTGTCCGCGCAGCCACAGGTCGTACGGGGGCATGGAGAGCGTCGCGTCCTCATGGAGGAGCGCGGTCAGCGCCTTCATGTCGTAGCCCTCGAACGCGGCCACATACCGCTCCAGGAGCGCCTTCTGCTCCTCGTCGAGCGGGTCCGAGGCATCGGTAGAGGCCGGTTCCGACTCGGCGATCGTCGCGCGGGCCCGCTGGAGCGCGCTGTTGACCGAGGCGACCGTCGTCTCCAGCAGCTCGGCGACCTCGCTGGCCTTCCACGCCAGCACCTCGCGCAGGATCAGCACGGCACGCTGCTTCGGCGGCAGATGCTGGAGCGCGGCGACGAAGGCGAGCCGGATCGTCTCCCGCTCCACCGCCGTCTCCGCGGGGTCGACCACCAACGTCAGGACCCGGCCGTCGGGGACCGGCTCCAGCCAGGTGACCTCCGGTCGTGAGTTCAGCTTCGCCTGGGACACCGGGGTCGCCTCATTAAGATCCATGGGCCTGGCACGCTTATTGCCCGCGTTGAGCATGTCGAGGCACACGTTCGTCGCGATGCGGTAGAGCCACGAGCGCAGCGACGACCGGCCCTCGAACTTGTCGAAGCTCCGCCAGGCGCGGACCATCGTGTCCTGCACGGCGTCCTCGGCCTCGAAGGCGGAGCCGAGCATCCGGTAGCAGTAGCCCGTCAGCTCCGTCCGGTGCTTCTCCAGACGCGAGTCGAGATCCTGCGTCGTAGCCGTATCACTCATCGATGGTCACCCCAGTAGCCCCCTTCGAACCCAGTCCTTCGGAAGCTACCGCAGCCCACTGACAATCGGCGCGCCACGGTGAAAACTGCCTGGTCCGCCAAGGGGTGTGTCGCGCGGGCCCGCCCCGTTCGGGGGTACCCGGGACCGGTTCTAGCGCCCGGCCGCCGCCAGGGCCCGCCGCTCCACGCGGGCGGCGTGCGTCCCGAACAGCGTCACCGAGACCACCCCGAGCACCGCGAGCAGTCCGAGCGCCACCGTCGCGCCCCAGCCGCCCGTGTGGAACGCCACGGCGCCCAGCGTGCCGCCCACGCTGCTGCCCACGTAGTACGCGCTCTGGTAGAGCGCCGAAGCCTGCGCGCGGCCCGTCTTCGCCGTACGGCTCACCGCCGACGAGGCGACCGCGTGGCCCGCGAAGAAGCCCGCCGTGATCAGGACCAGACCGAGCAGTACGGCGGCGAGCGAGTCGGTCAGCGACAGCAGCAGACCCGCCGCCGTCGTCCCGACCGCCAGGTACAGCGCGCCGCGCCGCCCCAGCCGCGCCACCAGCTTCCCGGCCGCCGCCGAGGAGACCGTACCGACCAGATAGACCAGGAAGATCGAACCGATCACGCCCTGCGGGAGGTTGAACGGCGCCTCCACGAGCCGGAAACCGATCGCCGTGTAGACCGCGCCGAACACCGTCATGAAGAGCGCGCCGATCGCGTACAGCCTGCGCAGCAGCGGATCGGCCAGATGACGGCCCACCGTCCTCGCCAGCGCGCGCGGGTTGAGCGTTCCGGGCGTGAAGTGGCGTGCCTTGGGGAGCAGTACGCGGAAGGCCACCGCGCACACCAGGGCGATGAGCCCGATCGCCGCGAGACCGGCACGCCAGCCCCACAGCTGGCTGACCCAGCCGGCCACGATACGGCCGCTCATCCCGCCGATGCTGTTGCCCGCGACGAACAGCCCGATCGCCCCGACCAGCGCCTTGGGCCGTACCTCCTCCGCGAGATACGCCATCGCGGAGGCGGGCAGCCCGGCCAGCGCCGCGCCCTGGACCGCGCGCAGCGCGATCAGCCACTCCAGATTCGGCGCGAGGGGCACGAGCAGCCCCACGGCCACCGCGACCGTCAGCGAGACGGTCATCAGCGTGCGCCGCCCGAAGCGCTCGGACAGGGCGCTGAGCGGCAGGACGAACAGCGCGAGCGCGCCCGTGGCCGCCGACACCGTCCAACTTGCCTGCCCTGCCGTCGCGCCGAAGTCCGCGGAGATCGCGGGCAGCAGCGCCTGCGTGGAGTAGAGCAGCGCGAACGCCGCGACCCCGGCGGCGAAGAGACCGAGGCTCATACGCCGGTAGCCGGGTCGGCCGGGGGACAGGGATTCGGCGGGCGGAGACGCTACGGACGCGGAGGCGAGGGCACCCGTGGTGACGGGCGCCTCTGTACTGACGTAGGGCATACGACGAACGTACGGACACCGATCTCATGCGTCCAATGCATGGAATCGTCATAATCGTTCCCATGGTGCATCAACGCAGGCCCAGGCCCCGGCTGTCATCAAGCAGTTACGCACAAGACATCACCCCGTCGATCCCGGCCGCCGCCACGCCGCCGACCGCGCCACCCACCGCCGGCCTCGACCCCGAGTCCTGGTCCGCGCTGCTGGCGCCCCGGCTCGCCCAGTTCGCGGGCGTCGCGCGCCACGAACACGTCACCCGCGCCGCGCAGGACATGAACGTCCCGCAGTCCACGCTCTCGCGCGCGATGGTCCGGCTCGAACAGGACCTGGGTGTCGCCCTGTTCGCCCGCAAGGGCCGCACCGTCTCGCTCACCCCCGCCGGCCGCGCCTTCCTCACCTCCGTGGAAGGCGCGCTCGCCGAGGTGGAGAGAGCGGCCGAGGCCGTACGGGCCGACGCCGACCCCGCGTCCGGCAAGGTCGCCTTCGGCTTCCTGCACACGATGGGCTCCGAGACCGTCCCCGAACTGATCCGCGCCTTCCGCGCCGACCATCCGCGCATCCGCTTCCAACTCGTCCAGAACTACGGGGAGGCGATGCTCGAACGCCTCCGCGCGGGTGAGCTGGACCTCTGCCTCACCTCCCCGGTCCCCGAGGCCCCCGACCTGGTCGCCCGCCGCCTGGACGAACAGCGGCTGCGTCTCGTGGTCCCCGACGACCACCGGCTGGCCGGCCGCAGACGCATCCGGCTCGCCGAGGCGTCCGACGAGACGTTCGTGACCCTCGAACCGGGCTACGGGCTGCGCCGGATCACCGACGACCTCTGCGAGGCCGCCGGATTCCGGCCGCGTATCGCCTTCGAGGGCGAGGAGGCCGAGACGCTGCGCGGCCTGGTCGCGGCGGGCCTCGGCGTCGCGCTGCTGCCGCCCCCGGCGGTGGCCCGCCCCGGCGTCGTGGAACTGACGGTCACCGCGCCCCGCGCCGTGCGCGAGGTCGGCGTCGCCTGGCTCGACGGGCACCCCGACACCCCGCCGGTGGCGGCCTTCAAACGCTTCCTGCTCTCCCGCAGGGGCCATCTGCTGCCCGACTGAACCCAGTTGGCATTCCTACGGCCGCAACGACCGCCCGAAGCCCGCCGCGAGCGGCATCCGCAGGCCCAGCGGTGGCGGCGCGGCCAGCGCGTCGGCCACGGGCCGGGAGTACGTACGCGACAGCAGCGCCCCCAGGACGAAGTCCTTGGCCAGCGCCAGGACTTCACTGTGATGCTGGCGCAGCGCGTGCCCGTCCGAGTGGACCTCGAAGCGGCAGGTGTGCCGGTTGGCCTTCCGGGCGCGCTCCGCGAGCCGGAGGGACAACGCGGGGTCGCTGCGCTCGTCGTTGGTGCCGTGCACGATCAGCACCTGTCTGCCCGCGAGCTGGGTCACCGGCTCCGGCTCCACGCCCGCCGCCTCGTCCGGCAGCCAGGGCGCCATCGCCAGCACCGAGCTGACGGCCGGGTGCCCGGCGGCCCGCAGGGCGGCGCGTCCGCCCATGCCGTGCCCGGCCAGACAGACCGGCACGTCGCCGTAGCGCCGTACGACCTCCTCGGTCGCCCACGCCGCGTCCGCCGAGAGCTGCGCGTCGGCGCCGTTCCAGCCCCGCGAGCGGTAGCGGACCAGGTGCACCAGCAGCCCCTCGGCGGCGCCCGCGCGCGCCAGCGTCCGCGCCAGCGGCAGCATCGACGCGTAGGCGACGGTGGAGGGCCCGCGGGCGGAGACCGGCTCGCCCGGCGGCAGTACGAGAACGACCCCTCCCACCTCCGGCGGCGAGGCCGGCGCGGAGACCGCCCGCCCCAGCCGTGCCTGTGACTCCGTACGACGTCCGCGCACCCCAGCGCCACGCCCCGGCGCGCGCCCGCCAGGGCCGGGAACTGCCTGCTGTCCCATAGCAGAACAGTCTCAGAAGGTGAGGTGTACGCCACCCGTACGCACGGTCACTGTTACGTATCGGCGAGAGGCGATCTACGCGCGTAGGCTATAAGGTGCGCAGATGACGAGCCAGACCTACCGACCTCCTACGGCCGACCAGATCCGCCGCGCCCCCAAGGTGCTCCTCCACGACCATCTCGACGGCGGCCTGCGCCCCGGCACGATCGTCGAACTCGCCCGTGAGACGGGCTACGAGGGCCTTCCCGAGACCGAGCCCGGCAAGCTCGGCCTCTGGTTCCGCGAGTCGGCCGACTCCGGCTCGCTGGAGCGGTATCTGGAGACCTTCGCGCACACCTGCGCCGTCATGCAGACCCGCGACGCGCTGTTCCGGGTCGCCGCCGAGTGCGCCGAGGACCTGGCGCTGGACGGTGTCGTCTACGCGGAGGTGCGGTACGCCCCCGAGCAGCACCTGGAGGCCGGCCTCAGCCTCGAAGAGGTCGTGGAGGCCGTCAACGAGGGCTTCAAGGAAGGCGAGCGCCGGGCCCGCCAGGCGGGCCGCCGGATCCGCGTCGGCGCCCTGCTGACCGCGATGCGGCACGCCGCCCGCGCTCTGGAGATCGCCGAACTCGCCAACCGCTACCGGGACTCGGGCGTCGTCGGCTTCGACATCGCCGGCGCAGAGGCGGGCTTCCCGCCCACCCGCCACCTCGACGCGTTCGAGTTCCTGAAGCGCGAGAACAACCACTTCACCATCCACGCGGGCGAGGCGTTCGGCCTCCCGTCGATCTGGCAGGCCCTCCAGTGGTGCGGCGCCGACCGGCTCGGCCACGGCGTGCGCATCATCGACGACATCGAGGTCGCCGACGACGGCTCGGTGACACTGGGCCGCCTCGCCTCCTACGTACGCGACAAGCGCATCCCGCTGGAACTCTGCCCGAGCTCCAACCTCCAGACGGGCGCCGCCGCTTCGATCGCGGAACACCCCATCGGTCTGCTGCGCAAACTGCATTTCAGGGCGACCGTGAACACGGACAACCGGCTCATGAGCGGTACGAGCATGAGCCGTGAATTCGAGCTGCTGACCGAGGCGTTTGACTACACGCTCGACGACATGCAGTGGTTCTCGGTCAATGCGATGAAATCAGCATTCATTCCTTTCGATGAACGACTGGCCATGATCAACGACGTGATCAAGCCCGGATACGCCGAGTTGAAATCCGAATGGCTGTTCACGCAGACCGCTACGACCAGCGAGTCTCTGGGCTGAGTAGGACGATCACAGTTCCAGGGAAGCGGGCCGGGACACACCCTCCGGCTCGCTTCCGGGTGTTTGCGGGCGATGTGCGGCGATGGCTAACTTGCAGGGCCGCTCGTATTCCCCATTCCCCAAGGGACGTAATTCCTCATGAAGCAGACCGCTGCCAAGACTCTCGGCGTCGCCGCTCTCGGTGCCGCCTTCGCCGCCACCGCCGCCGGTAGCGCGTCCGCCGCCCCGGCCGCTCCCGACGCCGGCGGCGCTCTCGACAGCGTCACCAAGAACCTGCCGACGGAAGTCCTGACCAAGGGACTCCCCAACGGGACCTCCGAGGGCCTGACCGCCGCGCAGGACTCGCTCGGCAGCGGCGTCGGCACGGTCCGCCAGGTCACCCCCACGGCCGTGTCCGCCGTCACGGCCGCCAACCCCCTCACGGGCCTGCTGGGCGGCCTCCCGGTGGGCACGCTGCCGGTGGGCTAGCCCCCCCCGGCCTGCCCGCAATCGACGGGCGGGCGCGGTGTTCTGCCCTCAAGCGCCGGGCGGGCCATGTGCTGTGCCCGCAATCGCCGGGCGGGCTCATTGAGCCCGCCCGGTGGTCGAGCCCCCTACCAAGCCGTGTCCGCCGCGCGCTTCTCGCTCGGCAGGAACACCCACAGCGCGAGGTAGAGCAGGAACTGCGGGCCGGGCAGCAGGCACGAGACCAGGAAGATCACACGCATCGTGTTCGCGGAGGTGCCGAAGCGCCGTGCCAGCGCCGCGCACACTCCACCGATCATGCGTCCCTGACTCGGGCGGGCAATCGCGGACATGATGGGCTCCTTTGCGAGTCCGTCGAGGGAGCCTCTCTGTGTGCTCCCGATGACTCGATGGTGCCCCGGACCGGTAGGACAAAGCGTCGCTCTACGGGGCGATGCCGACCCTGGTAATCGTCGGGGTCGTCCCCTGAGTCCCCTGAGGAGCCCTCTCCCGCAGGGCGCGCGGGGGCTCGGTGTCCGCCTCACGGGGGGCCGGCGCCGGGGCCGGCTTCCGTCCGCGACCGCGCCGACGCCGCAGCCTCGCCCGGCCCGCCGGGACGAACAGCAGATGCGCGATCCCCACCCCGGCCGTGTTGAGCAGCAGCGAGTCCACGTCGACGACCTGCCCGGGGACCCCGGTCTGGAGCAGTTCGATGCCCAGCGAGATGAACGCCCCGGCGGCCATCGTGCGGGTCAGCGAGGCCAGGGGGGAGACGGTCAGTCTGCCCCCCGCCATGGGGAGGAGAACCCCGAGAGGGGCCAGCAGCAGAAGCCCTTCGCCGATCCGCCGGACGGCCTGGAGCGGCCCGAGCGCGAGATCGGCTCTGATACCCGCGAGCGGCTCGAAGTTCGCCGCGGTCACCCACACCACGTCCAGCGGGCGCAACGTCAGCCACGCGACGAGCAGCAGATGCACGAGGAGGAGGACGACCCCCGCCACGCGGAAATGGAAAGCGGCACTGCCGCCCGGACCTTGGCGCTGCACGAACCCCAAGACGCGGCTTCCGCCGGGAACGGTTCCGGGCAGTTCCAAATGGAGGGCCACGTGAGACGGGGGTCACCCGGAAGGCGGCGGCCGACCCCGTACACCGGCCGCCTCCTGCCCCGCCGGGCCCGCCTCCTCAGGAAGCGGACGGCAGCGGACCCGTCGTCGGCAGGGCCGACTCGGGGCTGCGCTTGGTGTCGTCGTCGCACCGGTACCCGCGCGCGCCGTACGCCCCCGGCCCGCCCAGCACCACCGAACCGTCCGTCGCCGCGCCCTCGATGAGCGTGCACACGATCTGCGCCAGCGCGGCCGTCGGCAGATCCTCCGGCTGGCGGTTCAGCCGCAGCGTGCCCAGCGGATCGCCCGCGCGCGCCCCGGAGACCGTCAGGGGCCCCCGTACGTACGACTCGAAGCCCGCGTCCCGCTCCGTGGGCGACGGCTCCTCCGCCAGCTCGTCCAGGAGCGCCTGTGCCACCTGTACGCGGTCGCCGAGCGCCTTCTCGGCCGGGATGGACGCGGCGCGCTCCACCGGCGTGAGCTCGGACGCGCACACCAGATAGACCCTGACCGCCACCCCCGGCTGCGCCTGGGTGGTCAGATTCCCCTCCGACACCTCGCACGCCACCCGTGAGGGCGCGGCGCCCGCGTTCACCGGCACCGTCGTCGTCCTGATGCCGCAGCCCGTCGCGAGGCCCGCCAGCGCGAGCGCGCCGGCGAGTACGGCGAGAGACCGGCCTGCCGGTGTTCCAGGCCTCACTGCGCCCCGCCTCCCTCTCCCCGTCCGTGCCCGTGCCCGTTGTCGAAGCCTTCCGCGAAACCCTCGGAGGGGTCCTCGGATATCTCGTGCGGCAGCCGCAGGACGAAGACCGCGCCGCCGTCGGGGGCGTTGGCCGCGGTGATGTCGCCTCCGTGGATGTGCGCGTTCTCCATCGCGATGGAGAGACCCAGACCGCTGCCCTCGGACCGCGGCCGTGACGCGCTCGCCTTGTAGAAGCGGTCGAAGACGTGCGGCAGTACGTCCTGCGGAATGCCCGGCCCGTTGTCCCGTACCTCGATGACCAGCTCCTGGCCGACCGTGCGCACGGACACCCGCACCGGCGAACCGCCGTGCTTGAGCGCGTTGCCGATCAGATTCGCCAGGATCACATCGAGCCGACGCGGATCGAGGCGGGCCATCATGCCGCGCTCGGCGTCCAGCTCCACCGCGTCCAGCCAGGCCCGCGCGTCGATACAGGCCGTGACCTGGTCGGCGACGTCGACGTCGTCGAGGACGAGCCGGGCGGTGCCCGCGTCGAAGCGGGTCACCTCCATCAGGTTCTCCACCAGGTCGTTGAGCCTGCGGGTCTCGCTCACGACCAGCGTCACGGCGGGCTTGATCATCGGGTCGAGGGTGTCCGCCTCGTCCTCCAGCACCTCGGTCACCGCCGTCAGCGCCGTCAGCGGGGTGCGCAGCTCGTGCGACATGTCGGCGACGAAGCGGCGGCTCGACTCCTCACGCGCGCTCATGTCGTCGATCTTCTTCTGGAGGGAGGCGGCGGCGTTGTTGAACGTCCTTGACAGATCGGCCAGTTCGTCCGTCCCCGTCACCCGCAGCCGGGTGTCGAGCTTGCCCTCGCCGAGCCGCCGCGCCGCGTCACCGAGCCGCTGCACCGGCTTCAGTACGGTCGTGGCCGCCGCCTGCGCGAGCAGCGCGGACCCGATGAGCGCCAGGCCCGTCGCGATCGCCAGCGACCACGCCAGCGCGTTGAGATCCTCCCGCTCCTGTTCCAGCGAGAGGAAGACATAACCGGTCGGCCCGCCGCCGACGATGCGGGTGCCGCCGACCAGGTACGGCGTCCCGCCGCGCTGCGTGCGCTGCCAGAAGACGTGGTACGGCGAGGAGTTGCCCGACGTGACCTTCTGCCGGTCGTTCACCGCGGTCCGCAGCGACTGGGGCACGTCGTCCAGCGTGAACGAGTCCTGGTCGGAGACCCCGGCCACCGGCTTGTCCTCGGCGCGCTCACCGATCAGCAGCACACTGAACCCGGAGCCGCCGTCGGCCATCTGCCGCGCCGTGTACTCCAGCTCGGGCTGGGTCGGCCGCAGTGGCAACCGGGCGGCCTTGTCCCGCATCTCCTGCTTGAACTCTTTGAGCGCGGCCGTCTGCGTACGGGAGAGCACCGACTCGCGGTTCAGCCAGTACGCGATCCCCGACGCCGAGACGGCGGCGGTCAGCGCGACGGCGCCGAAGACGACGACCAGCCGCAGCCGCAGACTCGTCCAGCGCAGCCCGGCGAGAAACGCCCTCTTGCGCGTACTTTGCCCGGTCGTTCCGTCCGCCGCCTCCCCGTCGGAGCCGTCGGCGCCGTCCGGGCCGCCCGGTCGGTCCGCCCCGTCGGTGAACCTGTCGGCCGTGGGTTCCCCGCCGCTCACGAAGGCGCGTCCAGCCGGTATCCCACGCCTCGTACCGTACGGATCAGCGTCGGCGACGACGGAACGTCCTCGACCTTCGCGCGCAGCCGCTGCACACAGGCGTCGACCAGCCGTGAGTCGCCCAGATAGTCGTGCTCCCACACCAGACGCAGCAACTGCTGCCGGGACAGCGCCTGTCCGGGCCGCCGGCTCAGCTCCAGGAGCAGCCTCAGCTCGGTGGGTGTGAGCTGGAGGTCGTCACCGTTCTTCGTGACGGTCATCGCGGAACGGTCGATGACCAGGCTGCCGAAGGTCGCCGAATCGGTCGACTCCCGTTCCCCGCGCCGCAGTACGGCCCGGATACGGGCGTCGAGCACCCGGCCCTGCACGGGCTTGACCACGTAGTCGTCCGCACCGGATTCCAGTCCGACGACCACATCGATGTCGTCACTGCGTGCGGTCAGCAGAATGATCGGCAACTGGTCGGTCCGCCTGATACGGCGGCAGACCTCGAAACCGTCAATACCGGGCAGCATCACATCCAGAACGATCAGGTCTGGCCGCTGTTCTCGCAGCAGATTCAGGCCGTCCTCTCCCGTCGCCGCAGTGGCCACTCGGTGGCCCTGGCGTGACAACGAGAGTTCGAGGGCCGTGCGGATGGCGTCGTCGTCCTCGATCAGCAACAGGAAAGGCACAGAGGTCATTCTGGCCCATGGGGGGACCACAGTTCGACAGTCGGAGCGCTCCCACAGTTCCACCACATCTCCCGCCATGATCCAGAACCCCTGTGACAGGCCTGTGACAGTCGGCGGACAGGCCCATGAAACTGGCCCGGCAATCTCATTGTCAGAAGGAAACAAGCAGACTCCAGCCGACGGGGGGCGCGAGATGAACTCACTGCACAGCACGACCTCAAGCGCAGTAATCACGCGTCTCCACGACGTCGCACGGAGCACCGAGAAGTCCGGCGCCGTGAACGGGCGGGGGTGCGTTCGCGGCGCCGGGCGTCAGCACCGACCGCCGTACATCGCGGTGGTCGAGGCGGCGCGCAGGCCCACGGCGGACAACGCCGAGGCACGGGGGAACGAGGGCGCGGCGTACAGAGAGGCCACGGGGGAGCGCACCCAGGTGACGGAGGCCACGGACGCCGAGACGGCGTTCACGGCCTACGTCCAGGAGCGCCGGGCCTCTCTGTACGCGACCGCCTACCACCTGACCGGCGACCGCTTCGAGGCGGAGGACCTGCTCCAGAGCGCGCTCTTCTCCACGTACCGCGCCTGGGACCGGATCAGCGACAAGGCGGCCGTCGGCGGCTATCTCCGCCGCACGATGACCAACCTGCACATCAGCGCGTGGCGCAGGCGCAAGCTCAACGAGTACCCGACGGAGGAGCTGCCGGAGACGGCCGGCGACACCGACGCGATGCGCGGCACGGAGCTGCGCACGGTGCTCTGGCAGGCGCTTTCGCGCCTTCCCGAGACGCAGCGCACGATGCTGGTGCTGCGTTACTACGAGGGCCGCACCGATCCCGAGATCGCGGACATCCTCAACATCAGTGTCGGCACGGTGAAGTCGAGCATCTGGCGGTCGCTCCGCCGGCTGCGCGAGGACGAGGTCCTCAGCTTCGGACGTGACGAGGAAGAGTCCTTCGGCGAGCTGGTGGCCTGAAGGCGGCGGGGGAGCAGGACCCGGGGGGACCGGGGGAGGGGCTGCCGTTTCGGGGGAGACGGCAGGAACAGCACGGGGGTTGGGGGCACGGGGGTGCACCGAGCAGGACCGGACAGGCTGGGGGGCCTGTCCGGTCTTCGCGCGTTCAAGAGGACTTTTTCGTCGTCCGTCCCGGCCCGCGAGGTGGGCCGGGCGCTCAGCGCCCGGTGTTCGCCGGACGGACGGGCACGGACGGGTCCGCCGTCGCCGTACGCGGCCGGGTGCTGCCCGCCGCGGCGTTGGCGATCCGCCCGAGCGCCTCCGCCTTCGCGCAGGGATGCGCACCCAGCGCCGTCTGACGGCAGACGATGCCGCGCTCCGCGCGCATCAGCCGCCAGCCGCGCCGCAACAGGAACGCCACCGACTTGCGGCCCTCGCGCAGATCCCGCACCAGCCTGCGGCGGAACGTCGTCGAGGGGCGGCCCCGCAGACAGAGCGCGTCGGCCAGTACACCCAACTCCTCGCAGCGCGCGACGACATCGGCCGCGAAGATGCCCTCGGCGATGAACAGTTGGGTACGCCCGATGTCCAGCTCCTCCTGGTCGACACGGGAGCTGGTGGCGATCGAGTAGACCGGGACGGTCGTACGGCCCGTACGGCACAGCTCCAGGATCGCGGCGACCGCCGCGTCCGCGTCCCAGGACAGCGCGGAGTCCCAGTCGATGTCCGTACTGCCCGCGACCAGCGGCAGCGTCGGGTCGTCGCCCTCTTTGTAGAAGTCGTCGAGACGGAGCACGGGCAGGCCCGCGCGGGCGGCGAGCGACGACTTGCCGGAGCCGGAGGGGCCCGCGAGCAGGACGACGCGCGCGGAGGCGGTTCGGTGGGGACTCACGGGACACCAGTGTGAGGCATACACCCGCCCAGGGGACCCCCGCCTGCGGTGTTGGTATCGAGCGTCACATCTCAACTACTGTGCGTGTCATTCCCATTACTCGACTCCCTCGCCCAGGCAGGAATCCCATGGCACGTCACTCAGCTCCCACCTCCCGGCGCCGCGCCCTGCTGCGCGCCGGGCTGACGTTCACCGCGGCGGGCGCGGTCATCGGGCTCGGCGGCGCCGCCGCGCAGGCGGCACCGGCCGCGCCCGTGCCCGCGTCGGGCCCCGACAGCGAGCTCGCCGAGGCCGGGAAGGCCGCCGGCGAGGGGCTCGCCGGCGCGGTCGGCCACAGCCTCGCCGGGAGCCTGGGGCCGGTCAAGAGCCTTCAGCTCAACCCGCTGGCCAAGACGGGTGTTGACCCGCTGGACAACGCGGTGGGCACGCAGATCGCCGACTTCAAGCCGCTGTCGACGGCGGTCGTGACGGACTCGATCACCCAGGGCGGCGGTCTCCAGGACCTGCCGCTGGTCGGACCGGTGACGGGGCTGCTGCCCGGCTGAGCGCGCCGACGCAGGCCTCGGCCGCCGGGTGGGCCGCGTGGGGCCCGCCCGGCGATCGAGGACGGATCAGTAGCCGGAGCCCGACGCGCCCAGACTGCCCGTCGGGTGCCAGACGGTCTTCGTCTCCAGGAAGGCCGTCAGGCGCCCGATGCCGGGGTCGGCGGAGAAGTCCACCGGCGACGGGCGCAGCACCCGCTTGAGATTGTCCGCCGCCGCGATCTCCAGCTCCTTGGCCAGCGTCTCGTCGGCGCCGTACAGATCGATGCCGTTGACGTCCTGGTGCGCCGCGAGCGGGGCGGCCAGCTCCGCCGTACCGCCCGAGAGGATGTTGACGACGCCGCCCGGCACGTCGGAGGTGGCCAGCACCTCGCCCAGGGACAGGGCGGGCAGCGGCGAGCGCTCGCTCGCCACGACGACCGCAGTGTTGCCGGTGGCGATCACCGGGGCGAGGACCGAGACCAGGCCGAGGAACGACGAGTCCTGTGGCGCGAGGACCGTCACGACACCGGTGGGCTCCGGCGTGGACAGGTTGAAGAAGGGGCCCGCCACCGGGTTGGCACCGCCCGTGACCTGGCCGATCTTGTCCGTCCAGCCCGCGTACCAGACCCAGCGGTCGACGGTCGCGGCCACGACGGCCGCCGCCTTCGCCTTCGAGATGCCCTCGGAGGCGGCCACCTCGGCGGTGAACTGCTCGCGGCGGCCCTCCAGCATCTCGGCGACGCGGTAGAGCACCTGGCCTCTGTTGTACGCGGTGGCGCCCGACCAGCCGCCGAACGCCTTGCGGGCGGCGGAGACCGCGTCACGGGCGTCCTTGCGGGAGGACTTCGGCGCGTTGGCCAGCCACCTGCCCTTGGAGTCGCTCACCTCGTACACCCGGCCGCTCTCGGAGCGGGGGAACTTGCCCCCGACGTACAGCTTGTAGGTCTTGAAGACTGACAGTCGCTCGGACTCAGACATCGAGATACGCCTCCAGGCCGTGGCGACCGCCCTCGCGGCCGTGACCCGACTCCTTGTAGCCGCCGAAGGGCGAGGTCGGGTCGAACTTGTTGAACGTGTTGGCCCACACCACGCCCGCGCGGAGCTTGTTCGCGACGGCGAGGATCCGGGAGCCCTTCTCCGTCCAGATGCCGGCGGAGAGGCCGTACTGCGTGTTGTTGGCCTTGGCGACCGCCTCGTCCGGCGTGCGGAACGTCAGTACGGAGAGCACCGGGCCGAAGATCTCGTCGCGCGCGACGGTGTGCGCCTGCGTGACGTTGGTGAAGAGGGTCGGCGCGAACCAGTAGCCGGACGAGGGGAGTTCGCACTCCGGCGACCAGCGCTCGGCGCCCTCGGCCTCGCCCGCGTCGGCCAGTGTCCTGATCCTGGCCAGCTGCTCGGCGGAGTTGATGGCGCCGAGATCCGTGTTCTTGTCCAGCGGGTCGCCGATGCGCAGCGTGGACAGCCGGCGCTTGAGCGAGTCCAGCAGCTCGTCCTGGATCGACTCCTGGACCAGCAGCCGCGATCCGGCGCAACAGACCTGGCCCTGGTTGAAGAAGATGCCGGTGACGATGCCCTCGACGGCCTGGTCGATCGGGGCGTCGTCGAAGACGATGTTGGCGCCCTTGCCGCCGAGTTCGAGCGTGACCTTCTTGTCCGTGCCCGCGATCTGCCGGGCGATGGCCTTGCCGACGGCGGTCGAACCCGTGAAGGCGATCTTGTTGACGTCCTCGTGCTCGACGAGGGCTGCGCCCGCGTCGCCGTACCCGGGAAGGATGTTGACGACGCCGCGCGGCAGACCGGCCTGGCGGCAGATGTCCGCGAAGAACAGAGCGCTCAGCGGGGTCGTCTCGGCGGGCTTCAGGACCACCGTGTTGCCCGTGGCGAGCGCCGGGGCGATCTTCCACGCGAGCATCAGCAGCGGGAAGTTCCACGGGATGACCTGGCCGGCGACGCCCAGCGGTCGCGGGTTCGCCCCGTAGCCGGCGTGGTCGAGCTTGTCGGCCCAGCCCGCGTAGTAGAAGAAGTGCGCGGCGACCAGCGGGAGGTCCGCGTCGCGGGTCTCGCGGATCGGCTTGCCGTTGTCGAGGGTCTCCAGGACGGCCAGTTCGCGCGAGCGCTCCTGGATGATCCGGGCGATCCGGAAGAGGTACTTGGCGCGCTCGGTGCCGGGCAGCGCCGACCACTTCGCGAATGCCTTGCGGGCCGCCTTCACGGCCCGGTCGACGTCCTCCGCGCCCGCCCGGGCGACCTCGGACAGGACTTCCTCCGTGGCGGGGGAGACCGTCTTGAAGACCTTGCCGTCGGCGGAGTCGGTGAACTCGCCGTCGATGAACAGGCCGTAGCTCGGCGCGATGTCGACGACCGAGCGCGACTCGGGGGCCGGTGCGTATTCGAAAGCCATCGTGTATCAGTCCACCGTGACGTAGTCGGGGCCGGAGTAGCGGCCGGTGGCCAGCTTCTGGCGCTGCATCAGCAGGTCGTTGAGGAGGCTGGAGGCGCCGAAGCGGAACCAGTGGTTGTCCAGCCAGTCCTCGCCCACGGTCTCGTTGACCAGCACGAGGAACTTGATCGCGTCCTTGCTGGTACGGATTCCGCCGGCGGGCTTCACGCCCACCTGGACACCGGTCTGGGCCCGGAAGTCGCGTACGGCCTCCAGCAGCACCAGCGTGTTGGCCGGGGTGGCGTTGACGGCGACCTTGCCGGTCGACGTCTTGATGAAGTCCGCGCCGGCGACCATGCCGAGCCAGGAGGCGCGGCGGATGTTGTCGTACGTGGACAGTTCGCCGGTCTCGAAGATGACCTTGAGGCGGGCGGTGCCGCACTCGGCCTTCACGGCCACGATCTCCTCGTAGACCTTCAGGTAGTGGCCCGCGAGGAACGCGCCGCGGTCGATCACCATGTCGATCTCGTCGGCACCGGCGGCGACGGCGTCCCGTACGTCGGCGAGCTTCACCGCCAGGGCGGCGCGGCCGGCCGGGAAGGCGGTCGCGACCGAGGCGACCTTCACATCGCTCCCGGCGAGTGCGGCGACGGCGGTCTCCACCATGTCCGGGTACACGCAGAGCGCGGCGGTCGTCGGGACGGTGCGGTCCGTCGGGTCCGGGTGCAGCGCCTTGGCGGCGAGCGACCGGACCTTGCCGGAGGTGTCGGCGCCTTCGAGGGTCGTCAGGTCGATCATCGAGATGGCCAGGTCGATGGCGTACGCCTTGGCCGTCGTCTTGATCGAGCGCGTACCGAGCGATGCGGCGCGCGCCTCCAGGCCGACGGCGTCGACGCCGGGCAGCCCGTGGAGGAACCGGCGCAGCGAGCTGTCGGACGCGGTCACGTCAGCGAGGGGGGCACCGCCCACGGCGGAGCCTGTGGGCGAGGGTGCAGTCGTGGGCATGGTCACCACATGAGCATATCTACGCGCGTAGCAGCATGTACAGGGGGTGTGGGATCCAGGCACAGGACGAACATCTCCCGCTCGCCCCGCCGGTTCGACGCGATCTGACCGCCCTCACCGTGAACGATCACGGAGCCGGCGCCGTCGGCGGGGGGACGGGCAGCGTCTGCTCGGTCCAGATGGACTTGCCCGACGCGGTGTAACGGGCGCCCCAGCGCTGTGCGAGGGCCGACACGAGTTGCAGTCCGCGCCCGCTCTCGTCGGTGGCGGAGGCCCGGCGTACGTGCGGTGTGGTGAGGCTGCCGTCCGAGACCTCGCACACCAGGGTCCGGCCACGCAGCAGCCGCAGCCTGACCGGGCCCTGCGCGTGCCGTATGACATTGCTGACCAGCTCGCTGGCGAGCAGTTCCGTGGTCATGGCGAGGTCGTCGAGGTGCCAGACGTCGAGCTGGGTACGGATGTGCTCCCGCGCCTGGCCCGCGGCGACCGGATCCTGCGGCAGCGACCAGGAGACGACGTCGTCGTCGGCCAGCCGGCGCAGCCTGGCGATGAACAGGACGGCGTCGTCCGCGGTCTGTTCCCCGGCCGGCAGCAGCGCGGAGACAAGGGTGTCGCACAGCTGGTCCAGGCTCAGGTCGCCGTCGGCGCGGAGGGTGGAGGTGAGCACGCGGACGAGCTCGTCCATACCCTGATCGATGTCCCGGCCGGCGGCTTCCAGCAGCCCGTCGGTGAACAGTGCCAGCAGGCTGCCCTCGGGCACCGCCAGCTCGACGGTGTCGAAGGGCGGAACAGCGGCGCCGAGAGGCGGGTTGGGGGAGATCTCCGGAACGCGCACCGTGTGGTCGGGGTGGACGAGGGCCGGCGGAAGATGGCCGGCGCTCGCGAAGACGCAGACGTGAGTGGTGGGGTCGTACACCGCGTAGAGGCAGGTCGCGTAGAAGTCGTCGCCGAGGTCACTGACGATGCCGTTGAGGTGGCCGAGTATCTCGTCGGGCGGCAGTTCGAGATCCGCGAGGGTGCGTACGGCCGTCCGCAGCCGTCCCATGGTCGCCGCCTCGGACAGACCGTGCCCCATCACGTCACCGATGACGAGGGCGACCCGCTCGGCCGACAGCGGTATCAGGTCGTACCAGTCACCGCCGACGTCCAGGCGCCGGTCGGAGGGCAGATAGCGGGCGGCGGCGGTGGCGGCGGGTGGCGAGGGCAGGTGCCGGGGGAGCAGACCGCGCTGGAGCTCCTTGGCCCGCTGGTGCTCGGAGTCGTACAGCCGGGCCCGCTCCAGGGCCTGCGCGAAGAGCCCGCTGAGTGCGACGAGCAGGGTGCGCTCCTCGTCGGTGAGCAGCCGGGGCTTGTCGAAGGAGATGACGCAGCAGCCCGTGGACCGCCCCGAGGCGATCAGCGGCAGGAAGGCCCACGCCTGACGTCCGGGGGTGGGGACATCGGCCAGTGCGGGGTAGCGCATCTTCATCTCCGCCACGGAGGAGACGAACAGGGGGGCGCGGGTGTCGAGCACGTCCGACAGGGGTGTGGTCGTGGTGAGCGGGAACGAGAGGACTTTTTCGAGGTCCGCGGTCTCGTATCCGACGGAGCCGATCAGCCGGGTGCGATCGCCTTCGAAGGCCACGACGACCAGACCGGTGGCGCGGAACGGCTGGATGACGTGCTGGGCGACGGCCTTCACGACGTCCTCGGTGGTGAGCGCCTCCGCGAGCGCCGTGGTCAACTCGGCGATGCGGGCGGCCCGTTCGGCGGCGGCCCGCTCCGTGGCCGAGCGCTCGGCCTCGCGTGCCCGCTTGTCGGTGACGTCGGTGAGGTAGACGGTCAGGCCTCCCGGGGCGGGGACCAGACGCAGGTGGTACCAGCGCTGGTTGGCCGGGGACAGTACGTCGAAGCCGACCGGCTGGTGATTCGCTACGGCCTGCCGGCAGCGGTCCTCGAGACCGGGCTCGCGGGCGAAGGGGATGTCCCAGAGAACACGGCCGATGAGTTCGTGGGAGGAGGAGCCGAGTGCGCGCTTGGCCTCGATATTGATGAAAGTGACCCGCCAGTCGGTGTCGACCGCGAGGAACCCGTCGCTCATGTGCCGCAGGGCGTGGTCCACGGATTCGCGGGCGACATGGGTCTGCGTCGTGTCCCACACGGTGCCGACCATGTGGAGAGGTTCCCCGTCGTCGCCGAGGATCACCCGGGCGCGTGCCTGGGCCCAGCCGGACGTCCCGTCCGGGCGGCGCACGCGGTACTCGACGCCGTACACACTCCGGGTGCGGATCGCCTCGTCGGTGTCGACCATCACCCACGGCAGATCCTCGGGATGGACCAGACCGAGCCACGTCTCGATCCGGTTGTCGAAGGTGGTCGGATCGACGCCGAGGACCGTCATGGCCGCCTCGTCCCAGTGCAGCTCACCCGTCCGGATGTTCCAGTCCCAGGCGCCCACTCTGACGGCTTTGAGGGCCTGCTGCAGACGGGAGCCGTCCGGCGGCTCCGGCCACAGCTCGGGGTTCGTGCCGCGCGGGGCCGCGAGAGAGCGGGCCAGATGCCCGGCCGCCCAGCGGCCCACCTCCTCGAGGAAGGCACGCTGCTCGGCGGTCGGCTCCTCGGCGGTGGGCGTCAGTACGGAGAGCACGCCCATCAGACCGAGCGGCCCGGTCGGCGCGAGCAGTGGTACGGAGGCCAGGCCGCAGCCGGCGAGCACGTCCGGAGCCGCGTCATCGGGGGACCCGGGGTGCTCGGAGGGCAGCTGTTGGGCGAAAGCGGGCGCCGGGCGCCATACGTACTCCCTGCTCCGCGCGGCGCGGGCCGGAACCGTCGTGTCCTTCCCGGACAGGTCCTGCCAGCGCTTCGTACCGGCCGGCGGCAGGCCGTCGGTGAGCATCATATGAAGCCCGGTGTCCTGCCACAGGCTCCGCAGATGCACCATCCCGCCCGGTCCGCCGAGGCCGACGACCGCGTGGTGCAGCGCGCAGCGCAGGGCCTCCGTCTCGGACGCGTCCTCGCCCACCGCGTCGAGTATGCGCAACCGATCTGTCGCCGATCGAGCTCCCGTCGGCCGCGGACCTTGTGCGTTTCGTGGGTTCACGGTCATGCACTCGCCGCCAATCGACCGGGTTCCTTCCACGAGCCCGTACCGCACCATTGTCTCTCGGCACCGTGTCCGGGGCGAGCAAGCGGCGGGGAGGCCGGTCCCGGTACGGGCCGGTGGCCGGCTCCGGGGACTGGCTCGGGACCGCCGGCGCGTACGGCAGAATCGAAAGCATGACGAGTCCCGATCAGTCCCCCGAGCCTGCCTACGCAGAGCGCGTCTTCCGGTCGCCCGCCGGTATCGCGGGCGGTGTGCTGCTGCTCGCGCTCGGCGCCTGGATCGGGATCGACGCGCTGGTACGGGGCCACGGCAGGACGCCGTGGCTCGCGCTCGCGGCCCTGCTGCTCGCCGTACCGCTCGTGGTGGCCTTCACCATCCGGCCCGCGGTGTTCGCCAACGACGACCGGCTGAGGATCCGGAACCCGTTCCGCACGATCCTCTTGCCGTGGGCGTCCGTGGCCGATGTGCGGGCCAGTTATTCGAGCGAGGTGTTCACCAAGGACGGCGCGAAGTACCAGCTGTGGGCGGTGCCCGTCTCGCTCCGTAAGCGCAAGCGCGCCGCGCGCCGGCAGTCGCAGAGCGCGCACGACGACCCGCACGGCAGGACGTCGGTGAACGTGGACGTGACCGAATCGCGCGAGCGGACCGCGAACGCGGATTACACGGTCGCGGGGCTGCGCGACCAGGCGGAGCGCTGCGCGTCGCGCGACACCGCGCGGGGGGAGCCGCAGGTGCGGTGGGCGTACGAGGTGATCGCACCGGCGCTGGCGGGGCTGGTGGTCCTGCTGGTGCTGCTCGCGACGGGGTGAGGCGGGGCGGGTCGGTTTCACCGGGGTCCACCCGGTGACGGGTTCGTCCTCAATCGCCGGACGGGCTTGATTGTGCCGGCCCTCGTGTCCTCAATCGCCGGACGGGCTGGAGATATCAGCCGGGCGGGCTGAGGTGTGTGCGGGCCGGTGGGTGGTGTCCTCAATCGCCGGACGGCTTGAAGTGCCCGCCGGGCGGGCTGCGCATGGAGCCCGTCCGGCGATTGAGGACAGGGGCTTCAGATGCCCGCGGCCTCCGCCAGGTCCCGCTTCAGGGACGTCAGCAGCTCCGTGGCGACGGTTCGCGCCGAGGGCAGGTCCGCCGCGGTGGCGACCGGGATCACGGCCTCCAGGTAGCACTTGAGCTTCGGTTCCGTACCGCTCGGGCGGACGATCACCCGGGCCCGGTACGCCCCGTCCAGGTGGTAGCGCAGACCGTCCGTCGGCGGCAGGCCCGACGCGCCCGCCGAGAGGTCCTCCGCCGACGTGACCGTCAGACCCGCGAGGACCGTCGGCGGGTGGTCACGCAGGCGGTCCATCGCCCGCGTGATCAGTGACAGGTCCTTCACCCGCGCCGAGAGCTGGTCCGTCGCGTGCAGGCCGTGCGCGAGCGCCAGGTCGTCCAGGAGGTCCGCGAGGCCCCGGCCCCGCTCCTTCAGCTCGGACGCCAGCTCCGCGACGAGCAGCGCCGCCGTGATGCCGTCCTTGTCGCGTACGCCGTCGGGGTCGACGCAGTAGCCGAGGGCTTCCTCGTAGCCGTACCGCAGGCCCTCGACGCGGGCGATCCACTTGAAGCCGGTGAGCGTCTCCTCGTAGCCGACCCCCGCCGCCTCCGCGATCCGCCCCAGCAGCGACGAGGACACGATCGACTCGGCGAAGACGCCCGACGTGCCCGTCGCGCCCTTGTTCACCAGGTGCGCGGCCAGCAGCGCGCCCACCTCGTCGCCGCGCAGCATCCGCCAGCCGCTCTCGGCGTCCGCGTCCGGGACGGCCACCGCGCAGCGGTCGGCGTCCGGGTCGTTGGCGATGACGATGTCGGGGGCGGCGCGGCGGGCCGTGGCGAAGGCCAGGTCCATCGCGCCCGGCTCCTCCGGGTTCGGGAAGGCGACGGTGGGGAAGTCCGGATCGGGCTCCGCCTGTTCGGCCACCGGTACGGGCGCGGGGAAGCCGGCCCGTGCGAACGCGGCGTTCAGCGTCTGCGTACCGACCCCGTGCAGCGCCGTGTGGACCACGCGCGCCGTACGGGGGGATCCGGCACTCAGTACGGTGTCCGTGCGCTCCAGATACGCGGTCAGCACCTCGTCGCCGAGGATCTCCCAGCCGTCCTCGGGGCGGGGCACCGAGTCCAGCGGCCCGACGGCGTCGATCTCGGCCGCGATCCCGCCGTCCATGGGAGGCACGATCTGGGAGCCGTCGCCGAGATAGACCTTGTAGCCGTTGTCCCGCGGCGGGTTGTGGCTGGCGGTGACCTCCACCCCGGCCACGGCTCCGAGATGCCGTATGGCGAACGCGAGCAGGGGAGTCGGCAGCGGACGCGGCAGTACGGCGGCGCGCAGCCCCGCCCCGGTCATCACGGCTGCGGTGTCACGCGCGAAGTCGGCCGATTTGTGGCGGGCGTCATAGCCGATGACGACGAGACCGCCGCCCTGGCCCGTGGCCTTGAGGTACGCCGCGAGACCGGCGGCGGCGCGGATGACCACCGACCGGTTCATCCGCATCGGCCCGGCGCCCAGCTCGCCGCGGAGTCCGGCCGTGCCGAACTGGAGCGTGCCGCTGAACCGTTCGGCGAGCGCGTCCAGGTCACCGGAGTCGACGAGCTCCCGCAACTCGCGCCGGGTGTCGCCGTCCGGGTCCTCGGCGAGCCACGCCTCGGCCCGCGCGATGAGGTCCTGCTGCACTGTGGGTTTCCCTTCCTGGGCCCGCTCGGAGGTCACACGACAAGCTCTCAGATGCGCTCGAGCACCCGCGCCAGCAGGGCGCCCATCTGCGTGGCCGAGTCGCGGCCCGCCTGGAGGACCTCCTCGTGGTTCAGCGGCTCGCCCGACAGACCCGCCGCCAGGTTCGTCACCAGCGAGATGCCCAGCACCTCGGCGCCCGCCTCACGCGCCGCGATGGCCTCCAGCACGGTGGACATGCCGACGAGGTCGCCGCCCAGCACCCGGACCATGTTGATCTCGGCGGGCGTCTCGTAGTGCGGGCCGGGGAACTGGACGTACACGCCCTCCTCCAGGGCGGGGTCCACCTCCTTGCACAGCGCGCGCAGCCGGGGCGAGTACAGGTCCGTGAGGTCCACGAAGTTCGCGCCGACGATCGGTGACGCGGCCGTCAGATTGATGTGGTCGCTGATCAGCACCGGCTGCCCCGGGCGCATGCCCTCGCGCAGTCCGCCGCAGCCGTTCGTCAGGACGACGGTCTTGCAGCCGGCGGCGACGGCCGTACGGACACCGTGCGCGACGGCCGCGACGCCGCGGCCCTCGTAGTAGTGCGTACGGCCCAGGAAGACCAGCGCGCGCTTCTCGGCGATCGCGTAGGAGCGGATCGTCCCGCCGTGGCCGGCGACGACCGGCGGGGGGAAGCCCGGCAGCTCGGTCACCGGGAACTCGGCCTCGGGTGCTCCCAGCGCGGCGACGGCGGGTGCCCAGCCGGAGCCCATCACCAGGGCGACGTCATGGGTCTCGGCGCCGGTCAGCTCGCGCAGGCGCACCGCGGCGGCGGAGGCGGCGGCGTGGGGGTCGGCAGATCCGTCGGCCGTGGCCGGGATAACAGATGCGTTCACGCGGAAGAGGGTAACCGCTCCGGCCCTACGCGCGTAGATGATCGAGCATACGGTCTTCGGATCGTTGTGTTGTCGTTTTCGACAAACGCGCGGGTCAGCCGCCGTTCAGAGCCGCCGCGTGCGGGTCGGGTGCCCGTTCAGCACGCGCGCTTTCGCAGTTCCATCACATAGTCGTGCGGCGCACCGGCCGATTCCGCCGCCTCCGCCAGCTCGCCGAGATAGCGCGCCGAGGGCAGCCCGCCCTCGTACCCGTTCAGTACGTACAGCCAGGCCGGCTCCTTGCCGTCCAGCGTGTCCACGCGCACCCGCATCCGCCGGTATATGTCGAGGCCGACGCCCTCCCAGCGGTCCATCGAGTCCTCGTCCATCGGAGCGATGTCGTAGAGCGCCACGAAGACCTGGGAGCGGGGCGCCTCCACGAGGGTGACCAGCGCACCCTCCCAGCCCATCTGCTCCCCACCGAAGGTGAGCCGCCAGCCGTTGAGCCAGCCGGTGCCGCGCAGCGGGGAGTGCGGGGCGCGGCGGGACATCAGCCGCGCGTCGAGGTTGCCGGCGTACGCGGCGTAGAGCGACATGGGGACGAGGGTACGGGAGGGACGCGCGTGCACGGTGAATCACACGGGCGCGGGCCGGGCGTTACTCGCGGGGAGGGACCCGGGGCGAAGCACCTTGAAGAGTGCGGGACAATGGCGTACGTACTGCATACTCCGGGGGCTCCCCGGACTCCCGGCCGGGACGGCAGACGGGTCGGGTCGACAACGCGAGGCGGACTTTTTCGTGACCCGGATCGTGATCATCGGCGGCGGACCCGGCGGATACGAGGCGGCCCTGGTGGCCGCACAGCTCGGCGCCGAGGTGAGCGTCGTGGACTGCGACGGCCTCGGCGGGGCCTCGGTGCTCACCGACTGCGTACCGTCCAAGACCCTCATCGCGACGGCCGAGGTGATGACCACCTTCGACTCCTCCTACGAGGAGCTGGGCATCATCGTCGCCGACGACACCCCGCCGCTCGAACAGGCCGCCCGTGTCGTCGGCGTGGACCTCGGCAAGGTCAACCGGCGTGTGAAGCGCCTCGCGCTCGCCCAGTCCCACGACATCACCGCCTCCGTCACCCGGGCCGGCGCCCGCGTGCTGCGCGGCCGTGGCCGGCTCGACGGCCGGCAGGCCACCGACGGCTCCCGCCAGGTGATCGTGACCTCGGCCGACGGCTCGGAGGAGTCGCTGACCGCCGACGCCGTGCTGATCGCGACGGGCGCGCACCCGCGAGAGATCCCCGACGCGCTCCCCGACGGCGAGCGCATCCTCAACTGGACGCAGGTCTACGACCTCACGGAGCTGCCCGAAGAGCTGATCGTGGTCGGCTCCGGCGTCACCGGCGCCGAGTTCGCCGGCGCGTACCAGGCGCTCGGCTCCCGCGTCACGCTCGTCTCCTCGCGCGACCGGGTGCTGCCCGGCGAGGACCCGGACGCCGCCGCCGTACTGGAGGACGTCTTCCGGCGCCGCGGTATGAACGTGATGTCGCGCTCCCGCGCCTCGTCCGCCAAGCGCGTCGGCGACCGCGTCGAGGTGACCCTCGCCGACGGCCGGGTCATCTCCGGCACGCACTGTCTGATGGCCGTCGGCGCGATCCCCAACGCCGAGGGCATGGGCCTGGAGGAGGCCGGGGTCCGCGTCAAGGACTCGGGCCACATCTGGACCGACCGGGTGTCGCGTACGTCCGCGCCCGGCGTCTACGCGGCGGGCGACGTGACCGGCATCTTCGCGCTCGCCTCGGTCGCCGCGATGCAGGGCCGCATCGCGATGTACCACTTCCTCGGCGACGCGGTGGCCCCGCTCAACCTCAAGACCGTCTCGTCCAACGTCTTCACCGACCCGGAGATCGCGACCGTCGGCTACAGCCAGTCGGACGTCGACAGCGGGAAGATCGACGCGCGGGTCGTCAAGCTGCCGCTGCTGCGCAATCCGCGCGCCAAGATGCAGGGCATCAGGGACGGTTTCGTCAAGATACTCTGCCGGCCGGGCACCGGCATCGTCGTCGGCGGCGTCGTCGTCGCGCCGCGCGCCAGCGAGCTGATTCACCCCATCTCGATCGCGGTCGACAACAATATGACCGTCGAACAGATCGCAAACGCATTCACTGTGTACCCCTCTCTGTCGGGCTCGATCGCCGAAGTGGCACGGCAGTTGCACAGCCGTAAGAGCGACGAAGAGGGTTGACGCAGGTCATGGGCGTGCGCGGGCCACGGCCCCGCGCTCCCATACCACTTGGCGCCGCTCCCTATGTTCACCTTCCGTATTTCGGGGCGAATCGCTGAAAGCAGACGGCCGTCCAGGTTACTGTCAGTTTCGTGTTCGCTGCAGAACGTCGCCAGTTAATCCTCGAAATGGTGCGCGCCAACGGAGCCGTGTCGCTCCGTGAGCTCGCCCGCGTCGTCCAGACCTCCGAAGTGACCGTACGGCGGGACGTGCGGGCGTTGGAGGCCGAAGGACTCCTCGACCGTCGGCACGGCGGTGCGGTACTGCCGGGCGGATTCACGCGAGAATCCGGCTTTCCGCAAAAATCCCATCTCGCCACGGCGGAGAAGACGGCCATCGCCGATCTCGCCGCGAGCCTCGTCGAAGAAGGCGAAGCCGTGGTGGTCGGCGCCGGTACGACCACGCAGGAGCTGGCCCGCCGGCTCGCGCGGATCCCCGGACTGACCGTCGTCACCAACTCCCTGCTGGTCGCACAGGCGTTGGCCCATGCCAACAGGGTCGAAGTCGTCATGACCGGGGGCACCCTGCGTGGCTCCAACTACGCGCTGGTCGGCAGTGGTGCCGAGCAGTCGCTCCAGGGGCTACGGGTCTCCCGCGCGTTCCTGTCCGGGAGCGGGCTGACCGCGGAGCGCGGCCTGTCCACCTCCAACATGCTCTCGGCCAGCGTCGACCGCGCGCTGGTGCAGGCGGCGGCCGAGGTCGTCGTGCTCGCCGATCACACCAAACTGGGCACCGACACGATGTTCCAGACGGTGCCGACGGATGTGATCACCCGGCTGGTCACCGACGACCCGCCCGCGCACGACGACCGCGCCGCGACCGAACTCCAGGCCCTCGCCGACCAGGGGGTGCAGATCACGGTGGCGGGCGGGGCCGCGGGGTCGGGGACCGGTGGTGAAGGTGCCCCGCCGGGGCGGCAGCCTCGACGGGACGCCCCGCTGCCGGGCCAGCGCCGTACGCACGGCGGCACCGGGCCGGGCCCGCAGACGCGGCGCGGCGCGTCGGCGTCCGCGTCGGCGGGGATGCTCGCCGAGCAACCGGGCGAGCGCGCCCGGGTCGCTGACCTGCGCCACCGCTGACGTCCCGTCGGGACGGTCCTGGTGCGGGTGCGTACCTGTCGTGCCGGGCGTTGCGGGTCAGATTGAACTCTGTGGACATGCCCCAGGGGCGCTGTCCGCAACAGCAGAACGGGCACCCCGCCCGTCGCCCGACATGGTCTGCCGACGGACCGTGCGCGCTTACCGGGCGGGCTCGCCGGGGCCCTTCAGGCCCGTCAGTGTCAGCGTCAGCAGGCGGTCGGCCAGTTCCGGGTCGGACGGGGACTGTTCGGCGGCCAGTGCGATGGCGTTCGTCAGCTGCATCAGGTCGTCGATCGACGTGTCCGCCCGGACGGCCCCGCTCACCTGCGCCCGTACGAGCAGCAGTTCGCCCGCTGTACGTAGGCCCGCGCTGCACTGCGTCAGGGCCGAACTCGCGTCGTGCGAGGCCGACATGAGCGCGCGGGACAGCCCGCGGTACTCACCCGCGTGAGTGATCAGCGCGCGCAGCCACGCCACCAGCGCGTGGCAGGGCCGGTCGGCTTCGGCGAGTTCGCGCGAGCGGTCGAGCAGATCGGCGAGCGCCTCCTGGAAGACCGCGTTCATCAGGGCGTGCCGGGTGGGGAAGTGCCGGTACAGCGTGCCGATGCCGACTCCGGCACGGCGCGCGACATCCTCCAGCGAGGCGTCGGTGCCGTGCTCGGCGAACGCGGAACGGGCCTCGCGGAGCACGCGCTCGTAGTTACGCCGCGCGTCGGCCCGCATGGGCCTCGGCGGCGCGCCACTGCTGCTCGCCATCGCGGTCCTTCCTGTCGCTACGGGTGGGGCCATACGGGCCCGGTCCGGTGTGCGTCCCAGGATGCCACCGCGGGCCGGGCCCGTCCGCATACGCCGACTGCCCCGCCGGTTGTCGCCCGGCGGGGCAGTCGGTGATGACGAAGGTCAGTCCTTGATCTCGCAGATCGTCGCGCCCGAGGTGAGCGACGCGCCGATCTCGGCGGTGAGGCCCTTGATCGTGCCCGAGCGGTGCGCGTTGAGAGGCTGTTCCATCTTCATGGCCTCAAGGACGACGACGAGGTCGCCCTCGCTGACCTGCTGGCCCTCCTCGACCGCCACCTTCACGATCGTGCCCTGCATCGGCGAGGCGAGGGTGTCGCCGGTCGCCGCCGAACCGGCCTTCTTCGTGGCACGGCGCTTGGGACGGGCACCGGCGGCCAGGCCCGTGCGGGCCAGGCTCATACCGAGGCTGGAGGGCAGTGAGACCTCCAGGCGCTTGCCGCCGACCTCGACGACGACCGTCTCGCGGCCCGGCTCGTCATCCGTGTCCCCGTCGGCGGGGGCGGCGAAGGCCGGGATGGTGTTGACGAACTCGGTCTCGATCCAGCGGGTGTGGATCGTGAACGGATCGGCTGTGAAGGCCGGGTCGGTCACGACGGCACGGTGGAACGGGATGGCGGTGGCCATGCCCTCGACCTGGAACTCGCCCAGCGCACGCGCGGCGCGCTGGAGGGCCTGCTCGCGGGTGGCGCCCGTGATGATCAGCTTGGCCAGGAGGGAGTCCCAGGCGGGGCCGATGACCGAGCCGCTCTCCACGCCAGCGTCCAGCCGCACACCGGGGCCGGTCGGGGGCCGGAAGAGGGTGACGGTGCCGGGGGCGGGCAGGAAGCCGCGGCCGGGGTCCTCGCCGTTGATACGGAACTCGATCGAGTGGCCGCGGACCGGCGGGTCGTCGTAGCCCAGCTTCTCGCCGTCGGCGATGCGGAACATCTCCCGTACGAGGTCGATGCCGGTGACTTCCTCGGTGACCGGGTGCTCCACCTGGAGGCGGGTGTTGACCTCCAGGAAGGAGATCGTGCCGTCCGTCCCGACCAGGAACTCGACCGTGCCGGCGCCGACGTAGCCGGCTTCCTTCAGGATCGCCTTCGACGCGGCGTACAGCTCGTCGTTCTGCGCCTGGGAGAGGAACGGCGCCGGGGCCTCCTCCACCAGCTTCTGGTGGCGGCGCTGGAGGGAGCAGTCGCGGGTGGAGACGACGACCACGTTGCCGTGGGTGTCGGCCAGGCACTGCGTCTCCACATGGCGGGGCTTGTCGAGGTAACGCTCGACGAAGCACTCGCCGCGGCCGAACGCCGCCACCGCCTCGCGGACGGCGGAGTCGTACAGCTCGGGGACTTCCTCCAGGGTGCGGGCGACCTTCAGACCGCGCCCGCCACCGCCGAAGGCGGCCTTGATCGCGATGGGCAGACCGTGCTCGCGGGCGAACGCGACCACTTCCTCCGCGCCGGAGACCGGGTCGGGGGTGCCCGCGACCAGCGGGGCGCCGGCGCGCTGGGCGATGTGCCGCGCGGCGACCTTGTCACCCAGATCGCGGATCGCCTGCGGCGGCGGCCCGATCCAGGTCAGTCCCGCGTCGAGCACCGCCTGGGCGAACTCGGCGTTCTCCGACAGGAATCCGTAGCCGGGGTGGATCGCGTCGGCGTCGGAGTCCTTGGCCGCCTGGAGGACCTTGGCCATGTCGAGATAGCTGGCCGCGGGAGTGTCACCACCCAACGCGAACGCCTCGTCGGCCGCTCGCACATGCGACGCGTCCCGGTCCGGATCGGCGTACACAGCCACCGAACCGATCCCGGCGTCCCGGCACGCACGAGCAACACGGACAGCGATTTCGCCACGATTGGCGATGAGCACCTTGCGCACGATGGCTCCCTCCTGGAAACAAGCTGAGTTTAGGGACTGCCGACACGACCGATCGACCCGTCCCCAATGGTGAGCTTGCCCACACGGAGTGTGACCCGAGGCTCGCTCAAGTCGCGAAATCCCTTGTGACGCCAGGGTACGCCCGGACTCTTAGCCGCACAGTAATCGCCGTATGTGGCCAAGGTCTCTGTCAGGGCGCCCCGGCGCGTCTCTCGAATCTTTGTTGAGTTCCAACTAACGCCTGCCGGATTCTTTGCCTCTGTCCGGGCCCTTGTCCGGGGGTTTACCGGTAAGTAGCCTTCCCGGTGCCGTACGTACTTCGGGTAACAGGGGAAGAGGGTGGGTGCCGTGGTGCGCAGACCGGTGGCATGGGTGGCCGCGATCGTGCTGCTCGCGGAGGCCGTCGGCTTCGTCTTCGTCAACGGTCTGATGGCCACCGTCGTCGACAACCAGCAGATGTCACTCGCCGGACTCGACCCGGACGCCATGTCCAACGGGGCCTGGGCGGCGGGCGTTGCCCTCGGTCTCTACCTGGTCGTGTGCGCGGCCCTGCTGGTGCGCGCGGCGTTCACCGACCGGGGGTTCGGGCGCGTCGCCCGGCCCGTCCTGATCAGCTGCGCCGTCCTGCACGGGGTGCTCGGGGCGCTGGCGGTGGGACTGGTGGGCTGGACGGCGTTCCTGTTCATGATGGTCGTACTGGCGCTGATCGTGCTGACGCTGGTCGCGTACGGCGAGCGCCCCAAGGACGCCGGGCGCGCTCCCGGAGCCGGAGCCGGAGCCGGGGCGGCCGGGCCCGCCGGGGCCGGGCCCTCTGCGGCCTGAGGGCTCACGCCCAGAGGTCGGTGATCGCGACGCCGTGCTCCGACAGGAGCTTGCGCAGCAGCGGCATCGACAGCCCGAGTACGTTCCCGTGATTGCCGTCGATCGAGTCGACGAACGGCGCCGAGAGTCCGTCCAGCGTGAACGCCCCCGCCACGTACAGGGGTTCACCCGTCGCGACGTACGCGGCGATCTCCGCGTCCGTGGGCTCGCCGAACCGGACCGTGGTCGAGGCGGTCTCGGACACACCGCGCCCCGTCACCGTGTCGATCACGCAGTGTCCGCTCCGAAGCACGCCCGACCGGCCGCGCATCACCTTCCAGCGCGCGGTCGCCGCCTCGGCGTCGGCGGGCTTGCCGTGGGCCTCGCCGTCCAGTTCCAGCACCGAGTCGCAGCCGACGACGAGCGCGCCCGCGGCGTCCGGCCGGGCGGCCACGGCGGCGGCCTTGGCCTCGGCGAGCACCCGCGCCAGGTCGGCGGGCGTGGCGGCGGTCAGCGCGTCCTCGTCGACGCCGCTGACGATCACTTCGGGCGCGAGACCCGCCTGCCTGAGCAGCCCGAGGCGGGCGGGGGAGGCGGAGGCGAGGACGAGACGGCGGCGCTGATCGGTCATGACGAGCAGGGTAGCCACCGGGCGGGGGTGCGGGGTTCCCGGGGAGCGTCCGCGAAGGGTGGCCGTCCTCGGTCGCCGGACGGGCTGAGATGTGCGCCGGGCGGGGCGGGACGCGTGCTGGGGTGTGCACCGGCCGGTGGGTGGTTGTCCTCAATCGCCGGACGGGCTTGAGAGAGCCCGCCGGGCGGGTTGAGACGCGCACCGGCCGGTGGGTGGTGTCCTCAATCGCCGGACGGGCTTAAAAGAGCCCGCCGGGCGGAGGCGGAGAAGCCCCCGGACGGGCTTGAAAAACCCGCCGGGCGGGGGGGAAGGCCCGCCGGACGGGCTTGGAAAAGCCGGCCGGCCGGGCGGGCTTGAGACGCTTGCCGGACGGGCTTGGAAAAGCACGCCGGGGCTAGGGTCTGTCGTTTGGATCAGGCCGGATCAGGGAGTGGGGTCTGGTGCGTGCGGTCGCAAGGCGGAGGAGGGAGACAACGCGGAGCGTTGGCGACCGACGACAACGCGGCGGGCGTGCGTGCCAGGGACCGCGAGCCCGGCAAGATCCGAACGACAGGCCCTAGGTCGTGTCTTCAAAGTCCCGCCTGGCCCGCGACGCCTGGCACGGCACCTCGCCGCGTTGACCGCACCAGCCGCCGCGGGCCCCGCCCTACCGGCGGACGGCGCTACTTTGAAGACATGACCTAGCGGATGCCGGCTACCAGCATCCCCAGGACCATCGCCAGCGCGAGGATGACGCCGGCGCGGCGCATCATCGCCTGCATGTCCCGCATGTCCTTGGGGGGTTCGTTCTCAGGATCGGACCAGAGCATGCCTTCGATCCTGGGGGCGTGGCGGGCGGGACGCCTGAGTACCCGTACTCAGAGCCTCCCGCCCGAGCGCCGCTATCCCGGCCAGTACGTACGCGCCCAAGCCCGTGGCCCCGGGCGGCGGGTCTCGCGGCGGGCGATGCGGGCCGGGTCCGACCAGCTCGGTGCGGGCGGCGCGGCGCCCGGCGCCGGGTCGGCCCCTGCCGCCGCCCGCGCCCGCACCACCGCGAGTGCGGCGGCCAGCTCCTCGGGGGTCGGATTGCCTCGTACGACCTTGATCATTCCGGCCTCCTACCGTCCTACAGGGGGATGTTGCCGTGCTTCTTCGGGGGCAGGCTCTCCCGTTTCGTACGCAACTGCCGCAGCCCCTTCACCAGATGCGCCCGCGTCTCGGACGGCATGATGATCGCGTCGACATAGCCGCGTTCGGCCGCGACGTACGGGTTCAGCAGCGCGTCCTCGTACTCCGCGATCAGACCGGCCCGCGTCGCGTCCTGGTCCTCGGCGGCGGCGATCGTACGCCGGTGCAGGATGTTGACCGCGCCCTGCGCGCCCATCACCGCGATCTGTGCCGTCGGCCAGGCCAGATTGAGGTCGGCGCCCAGATGCTTGGAGCCCATCACGTCGTACGCGCCGCCGAACGCCTTGCGGGTGATCACGGTGATCAGCGGGACCGTCGCCTCCGCGTACGCGTAGATCAGCTTGGCGCCGCGCCGGATGATGCCGCCGTACTCCTGGTCGACACCCGGCAGGAAGCCCGGCACGTCCACGAACGTGATGACCGGGATGTTGAACGCGTCGCAGGTACGGACGAACCGCGCCGCCTTCTCGGACGCGTCGATGTCCAGACAACCCGCGAACTGCATCGGCTGGTTGGCGACGATGCCGACCGGATAGCCCTCGACCCGGCCGAAGCCGGTGATGATGTTCGGCGCGAACAGCGCCTGGGTCTCCAGGAATTCGGCGTCGTCCAGCACGTGCTCGATGGCGGTGTGCATGTCGTACGGCTGGTTCGCCGAGTCCGGGATGAGCGTGTCCAGCTCCAAGTCCTCGGCCGTGGCCTCCAGTTCGGCCACCTCCGGGAAGGCGGGCGGCTCGGAGAGGTTGTTCGACGGCAGATACGACAGGAGCGACTTCACGTACTCGACGGCGTCCTTCTCGTCACCGGCCATATGGTGCGCGACGCCTGACGTCGTGTTGTGCGTACGCGCCCCGCCCAGCTCCTCGAAGCCGACGTCCTCGCCGGTGACCGTCTTGATGACGTCCGGCCCGGTGATGAACATGTGCGAGGTCTGGTCCACCATCACCGTGAAGTCGGTGATCGCCGGGGAGTAGACGGCGCCGCCCGCGCACGGGCCCACGATGAGACTGATCTGCGGGACGACACCCGACGCGTGCACGTTTCGGCGGAAGATCTCGGCGAACAGGCCGAGCGCGACCACGCCCTCCTGGATACGGGCGCCGCCGCCGTCGTTGATGCCGATGACCGGGCAGCCGGTCTTCAGCGCGAAGTCCATGACTTTGACGATCTTCTCGCCGTAGACCTCGCCGAGCGAACCGCCGAAGATCGTGAAGTCCTGCGAGTAGACGCAGACCGGGCGGCCGTCGACCGTGCCGTAGCCGGTGACGACACCGTCTCCGTACGGGCGGTTCTTCTCGATGCCGAAATTGGTGGAACGGTGCCTGGCGAACTCGTCGAGCTCGACGAACGACCCCTCGTCGAGGAGCAGCTCGACCCGCTCGCGGGCCGTCAGCTTGCCCTTGGCGTGCTGCTTCTCCACCGCCCGCGCGGAGCCCGCGTGCGTGGCCTCCTCGATACGGCGCTGAAGGTCCGCGATCTTGCCCGCGGTGGTGTGGCTGTGCTCTGTTCCGCGGGCGATTTCCGGCTCGGACATGGGGATGCGGCTCCCTGCGGGTCTGCGGATCTGTCTACTGCGGCTCGGCGTGTGGCTACTGGTCCGTAGCGTATCGGCGGGCCCGGCGATCGGCAGTGCGTCGTTGGCCACACCGTCCCCGGCCGTGAGCACGCCCGGTCGCACCGCATGCGGTCGCACCGCGCCCGGCCGCACCGCAGACCCTAGGGTGGCGCGCATGACGGAGCACAATGCCGCGGGCAGCCGCTGGACCGATCTCGAACGCCCGCCGCTGAACACCACCGCGCTGCGGCGCGGCCTGATCGTGCCGGGCCGCCTGTGGACCTCGCTCGACGTCGTCACGGCGACGGGATCCACCAACTCCGACCTCGCCGCCCGCGCCGGCGAACTCCCGGAGGGCGCGGTGCTCGTCGCCGAGGAGCAGACCCGGGGGCGCGGGCGGCTGGACCGTAAGTGGTCGGCGCCCGCCCGGTCCGGGGTGTTCCTCTCCGTACTCCTGCGGCCGGGGCCGGACGTCCCGGTGGAGCGCTGGGGGTGGCTGCCGCTGCTCACCGGCGTCGCGGTCGCGACGGCGGTCGCGCGCGCGGCGGGCGTGGACACGGCGCTGAAGTGGCCCAACGACCTGCTGGTGACGGTCGGCGGCGAGGAACGCAAGGCGGGCGGGATCCTCGCGGAGCGCGCGGGCGACGACGCGGTGGTCGTGGGCATCGGCCTGAACGTCAGCCTCACCGAATCGGAGCTGCCCGTCCCCGGCGCGGGCTCGCTCGCGCTCGCGAACGCGGTGTCCGTCGACCGCGATCCGCTGCTGCGGGCGGTGCTGCGCGGGGTGGAGCGCTGGTACGGCGCGTGGCGGGACGCCGCGGGCGACCCGGCGGCGTCGGGACTCCAGGAGGCGTACGTGGCGGGCTGCGCGACGCTGGGCCGCGCGGTGCGGGCGGAGCTGCCGGGGGAGCGGCAACTGGTGGGGGACGCGGTGGCGATCGACGGTGACGGACGGCTGGTTATCGCCACGGAGGGCGGCGGGCAGGAGGCGGTGGGCGCGGGGGACGTGGTGCACCTGCGTGCGGCGTAGGGCGCCCGGTGCCCCGGCCGGGCCGGTTTCACCGGGGCCGCCCGGCCCTCGCGGACAGGCGGTGGACGCACCCCGGAGAACCCCGGGTCAAGCACCCGTAATGCCCGCGTCCGAAGGCGACCCCGACAGCCCCGACCTGCCGTATCGTTGAGGCGACTCACGACAGATCGGCAGGGCAGTGCGCAGGGAACGGGCAGGAGGCGGCTGGTGACGGTCGACGACACGACCTCCGGTGGTGGGGACGAAAAGCCGCCGTCGGACTCCTCCGGTCACCCCACTCCGCACCACGCCGTCGACCACACGGCCGAGCCCACCGACGACCCTCTCGCCATCCGGCTCGAACAGCTGATTCTCGGCGCCGAGCGCCGCTACACCCCCTTCCAGGCCGCCCGCACCGCAGGCGTCTCGATGGATCTGGCGTCCCGCTTCTGGCGTGCCATGGGGTTCGCGGACATCGGCCAGGCGCGGGCCCTCACCGAGGCCGACGTCCTGGCGTTGCGGCGTCTCGCCGGTCTCGTCGAGGCCGGTCTGCTGAGCGAGCCGATGGCGATCCAGGTCGCACGGTCGACCGGACAGACCACCGCCCGCCTGGCGGAGTGGCAGATCGATTCCTTCCTCGCCGGCCTCACGGAGCCGCCCGAGCCCGGTATGACGCGGACCGAGGTCACGTATCCCCTGGTCGAGCTGTTGCTCCCGGAGCTGGAGGAGTTCCTGGTGTACGTGTGGCGGCGCCAGCTCGCCGCCGCCACCGGACGCGTCGTCCAGGCCGCCGACGACGAGGAGATGGTGGACCGCCGTCTCGCCGTCGGCTTCGCCGACCTGGTCGGTTTCACCCGGCTGACCCGCCGGCTGGAGGAGGAGGAGCTCGGCGAACTGGTCGAGGCGTTCGAGACCACCTGCGCCGACCTGGTGGCCGCGCACGGCGGCCGGCTCATCAAGACGCTCGGCGACGAGGTCCTGTACGCGGCCGACGACGCCGGTACCGCCGCGGAGATCGCGCTGCGGCTCATCGAGACCATGACGCACGACGAGTCGATGCCCGCGCTGCGCGTCGGCATCGCGTTCGGCACCGTCACCACCCGGATGGGCGACGTGTTCGGCAACACGGTGAATCTGGCGAGCCGGCTCACCTCGATAGCTCCCAAGGACGCCGTCCTGGTCGACGGCGCGCTCGCGGAGGAGCTGATCCGGACGGGTGACACCCCGGCCTCCGAGGCCGAGGCGGCGGAGGAGGCCGCGACCGCCGAGAAGGCGGGCGACGAGCCGCCGTCGTACCGCTTCGCCATACAGCCGATGTGGCAGCGCCCGGTGCGCGGGCTCGGTGTCGTGGAGCCGTGGCTCCTGACGAGGCGGCCCAAGCCCAACGCCTGACGGGCGCCGCCTATGATCCCGGTCAACGATCGTTAACCGGGAAGCGGGTGGGTGCGGTGGGCGCGGAGAGTGATCAGCGGTTCGGGGAATTCGTCGCGGTGCGCAGGCACGGGCATGTGGCCGAGCTGGTGCTCGACCGGCCCAAGGCCATGAACGCGGTCTCGACGGAGATGGCCCGCTACATCGGCGCGGCCTGCGCGGCGCTCGGCGCGGACCGGGACGTACGGGTCACCGTCCTCACCTCGACACACGCGCGGGCCTTCTGCGTCGGCGCGGACCTCAAGGAGCGGAACTCGCTGAGCGACGCCGAGCTGGTACGGCAGCGGCCGACCGCCCGCGCCGCGTACACCGGCGTCCTGGAGCTCCCCATGCCGACCATCGCCGCCGTGCACGGCTTCGCCCTCGGCGGCGGGTTCGAGCTGGCGCTCTCCTGCGACCTGATCGTCGCCGACCCGACGGCGGTCGTCGGGCTTCCCGAGGTGTCCGTGGGCGTGATCCCCGGCGGCGGCGGTACGCAACTCCTGCCGCGCCGCGTCGGAGCCGCCCGCGCCGCCGAACTCATCTTCACCGCACGGCGGTTGGAGGCGCGCGAGGCGCACGAGCTGGGCCTCGTCGACCAACTGGCGGCCGAGGGCGCCGACCGTGACGAGGCGCTGGCGCTGGCCTCCCGTATCGCCGGGAACTCGCCGGTCGGACTCCGGGCGGCGAAGCGCGCGCTGCGGCTGGGGCACGGGCTGGATCTGCGGGCCGGTCTGGAGGTCGAGGACGCGGCGTGGCGTTCGGTGGCCTTCTCCGGGGACCGTACGGAAGGTGTCGCCGCGTTCAACGAGAAGCGGAAGCCGCAGTGGCCGGGCGAGTAGTCCGCAGGTTGTGTGTACGGAGTGTGATGACCCCTCGCTCCGAGTGATCGAATCACCCCAAAGCACCCTAAGCTGGAGTGATGGGAGAGGACGCGCGGCTACGCGCCGTGGTGGAGCTTGCCCAGGCCATGGCCTCGGCGCAGACCTCGAACGAGTCCTGGCGGGCCGCCGCGCTCGGCGCGCGTGACGCGCTGGCCGGCAGCTTCGCCGCGCTGTCCGTGTGGGAGCGGGACCTGGGGCAGCTCAAGGTCCTGGTGAACGCGGGGGACCTGGCGGAGGGGGAGGAGGAGTTCCCCGAGGACGAGTCGTATCCCGTGCACCGGTTCCCCGAGATCGCGGAGTTCCTGCACGAGCGGTGGGCGGGCGGCGGCGAGCCGAACGCGTGGGTCGAGACGGTCGACGGCCCGGCCACCGCGACCGGTGAGCCCGGCTACTGCCACCAGCGGGTCGCCGCGCTGCGCCGGCGCGGCCGGGGGTGCTGCGTCGTCGCGCCGATCGTGCTGCACGGGCGGGCGTGGGGGGAGCTGTACGTGGCGAGGCGGCTCGGGGAGCCGGTCTTCGGGCGCGACGACGCGGATTTCGCGACCGTCATCGCGTCGGTCGTGGCGTCGGGGATCGCGCAGACGGAGCGGCTGGAAGAGGTTCGCCGGCTGGCCTTCACGGACCCGCTGACGGGGCTGGCGAACCGCCGCGCGGTGGACACGCGCCTCGACGAGGCGGTCGCCCGGCACCGTACGGACGGGGCGGTCGTCAGCCTGGTCGTCTGCGACCTCAACGGGCTCAAGCGGGTGAACGACACGCACGGGCACGCGGTGGGTGACCGGCTGCTGGAACGATTCGGCTCGCTGCTGTCCGTCTGCGGGGCGAGGCTGCCGGGGGCGCTGGCCGCGCGGCTGGGCGGCGACGAGTTCTGCCTGCTGACGGTGGGGCCGCCGTCGGACGCCGTGGTGGAGGTCGCCGACGAACTCTGCCGCCGGGCCGCGGAGTTGGAGCTGGGTGAGGGGGTGGCTTGCGGGGTCGCGTCGACGGGGGACCCGATCGGGCCGCTGCCGTCGGCGCGCCGGCTGTTCCGGCTCGCGGACGCGGCGCAGTACCGCGCGAAGGCGGCGAGGTCGGTGGGGCCGGTGGTGGCGGGTCGGGACGGCGGAGTGGTCCGCCTGGCGGACGAGCCGCCGCGGGCGCCGTCGGGGGTGCCGTCGGGGGAGCGGAGGCGGTTCCGGGGGATGACGCGGGGGTCGGGGTGACGGGTCCCTCCGGGGGTGGGTTGCTGTTGTCGGTCATGGTCGGGGTTCGGGGCCTCCGGACGGGTATGTCCGGACGGCGTGATTTACGGCGCGTGCAGGGCTCGTTGGACCCGCTGACCCACCTTGTTCACGCGCCACAAATCAGCCCAAGTGTCCGAACACACCCCTCCTGCGCCCCCGCCCCCCTCACACCGTCACGACACCGGCACGAGCCACCCCGACACCCCTCCCGCGGGATGGAAAGGGGGACGCGCAGGGGTCGTGGCCGGACACTCAGGCTGATTTGTGGCGCGTGAACAGCCCGGTTCCCCTGAGGCCAACGAACCTCGCACGCGCCGTAAATCACGCCGTCCGGGCATGACCCCGGAGCGGCCCACGGTCCCCGACCCGCACCAACCAAGCCCGGCGCCACAGGCGCCCGTCCCGTCGCCGTGCGGGCGCATTTGAAGCCCGTCCGGCGATTGAGGACAACCCGACCACCGGGCGGAACCGGTCAACCGCCCCCCCGGGCCGCGTCACCCCCGCCGCCTTACTAGTGACACGTTGAGTTTCAATCCGTACGCTCCTGAATATGGATATGCACACTGTCGTCGTGGGGCCGGCCGGCACCACCGCCGAGGACGTCGTCGCCGTCGCCCGCGGCAACGCCCGCGTCGAGCTCTCCGCCGACGCCCTCTCCGCCCTCGCCGCCGCCCGCGAGATCGTCGACGCGCTCGCCGCCAAGCCCGAGCCCGTGTACGGCGTCTCCACCGGCTTCGGCGCGCTCGCCAGCCGCGCCATCGGGCCGGACCTGCGCGGGCGGCTCCAGCGCAACATCGTGCGGTCGCACGCCGCCGGGATGGGCCCCCGCGTCGAGCGCGAGGTCGTGCGGGCGCTGATGTTCCTGCGGCTCAAGACCGTCGCGTCCGGGCACACCGGCGTACGCCCGCTGGTCGCGCAGACCATGGCGGACGTACTGAACGCCGGGATCACGCCCGTCGTCCACGAGTACGGCTCCCTCGGCTGCTCCGGCGACCTCGCGCCGCTCTCCCACTGCGCGCTGACGCTGATGGGCGAGGGCGACGCCGAAGGACCGGACGGCGTCCTGAAGCCCGCGGGCGAGCTGCTGGCCGCGCACGGCATCAAGCCGTTGGAGCTGCGGGAGAAGGAGGGGCTCGCGCTCCTCAACGGCACCGACGGAATGCTCGGCATGCTGGTCATGGCGCTCGCCGATCTCCAGCGGCTCTACACCTCCGCCGACATCACCGCCGCGCTGACCCTGGAGGCCCTGCTCGGTACGGACAAGGTCCTCGCCCCCGAGCTGCACGCCATCCGCCCGCACCCCGGCCAGGGCGCCAGCGCCGACAACATGCTGCGGGTGCTCGCCGGGTCCGGGCTGACCGGGCACTTCCAGGAGGACGCGGCTCCCCGGGTGCAGGACGCGTACTCCGTGCGCTGCGCCCCGCAGGTCGCCGGCGCGGGCCGGGACACCCTCGCCTACGCCCGGACCGTCGCGGACCGCGAGCTGGCCTCCTCCGTCGACAACCCGGTGGTGCTGCCGGACGGCCGGGTGGAGTCCAACGGCAACTTCCACGGCGCCCCCGTCGCGTACGTCCTGGACTTCCTCGCGATCGTCGCCGCCGACCTCGGCTCCATCGCCGAGCGCCGCACGGACCGGCTGCTCGACAAGAACCGTTCGCACGGTCTGCCCGCCTTCCTCGCGGACGACCCCGGTGTCGACTCGGGTCTGATGATCGCCCAGTACACACAGGCCGCGCTGGTCAGCGAGATGAAGCGGCTGGCCGTCCCGGCGTCCGTCGACTCCATCCCCTCGTCGGCGATGCAGGAGGACCACGTGTCCATGGGCTGGTCGGCGGCGCGCAAGCTCCGTACGGCCGTCGGGAATCTGACGCGCGTCGTCGCCGTCGAGCTGTACGCGGCGACCCGCGCGATCGAGCTGCGTACGGGCCTGATGCCCGCGCCCGCCACGCTCGCCGTCATCGAGGCGCTGCGTGCGGCGGGGATAGAGGGTCCGGGCCCCGACCGGTACCTGGCCCCGGATCTCGCGGCGGCCGACGCGTTCGTGCGCGAGGGCCTGCTGGTGGCGGCGGTGGAGCCGGTCACCGGCCCGCTCGCCTGAGTCCCGGAATACGTGAAGGGGCCGCCCGGCTGCCGGGCGGCCCCTTCACGTATTCACCGCCGCGTCAGAGCGCGGACGCGCCTCTGCGTGAGTGCGCGACGAAAGCCGCTCCCACACACAGGAACGCCATGCCGGTGATCAGGTAGGGCGTGGTGTCCACGCCCGCTCCCGTCTCGGCGAGGGTGAGCCCGGCCGAGCTCTCCCGGTCGGCTGCGGTGGACTGCTGCCGACCCGCGCCCTGCTCGCTGGTGGCGTTCGCCGAGGGGACGAACCACATGGCGCAGAGCAGGATTCCGGCGGTTATGGCTGTGAGCAGCGGTCGGCGTACGGACACGTACACGTAATCGATCTCCCTTGGGAAAACGCCGAATTGGGGGTGCGCTGATGCTAGTGAAAGCAGCGGGTCGCGGGAAAGTCGCGAGGGGCGGGGGGCCTACTCTCCGGATATGAGCACTCCTGAGACATCCCGTTTTGTCCGTCTGCACGTTGAATTGGTGCTGGAGATCGATGATCCGGAGGCGCTGACCGCCGCCGCGCTGAGCCGTATCGCGACGGACGATTCCATGCCGGACGAGGAACGCGAGCATGCCAGGTCGGCGGTGCGGGAAGACGCGGCGGAGGCCCTCGCGTATCTCGTGGAGCCGTCGGAGCTGGCCGGCGAGGTGCCCGGGGTGGAGCTCGCCCAGGCGTCGTGGAGCAGTGAGCGGATCGACTACGACCCGGAAGCCGTGGAATGGGATCTGGACGAGTACGACGAGGCGGAAGGTGACAATGGTGACGTGGACGCCGGTCGGTAACGTGTCGATGGTGTCGGCGGTGGGGAGATCGGACGCCCCGGCGGGATTCGGTCCGCGGGCGTGACACCCTTGTTCCCGGGGCGCCGTGTGATGTGCGCCCCGGGGCTGACAGAAGCGCAGCTCGTGTACATCCCGGAGCGCGAGTGGCGTTGCACACATCTACGTCCGATGTGGAACCGGACGAACCGGTATGGGTGTTCTTAAAGGTCATGGGCAGGGAATCGGCGACGATGGAGAAGCGTGTGATGACGAACGGCAAGCGGCGCAAGGGCCTGACGGCCGCGTCCGCACTGCTCGGCGGGGTTCTGGTGCTCTCGGCCTGTAGCAGTGGCGACGGTGAGAAGGACTCCGGAGCCGAGCGTTCGAAGGATTCGCAGGCGCAGGTGGACGAGGCCGCGGCGAAGGACACGTCCGAGGCCCAGATAGCCATCTCGCCCAAGAACGGCGCCGACAACGCGGGCATCAACAACGACGCGAAGGTCACCGTCACCAAGGGCACGCTCACCAAGGTCGAGATGACCACCGCGGAGGGGGCCGCCGTCAAGGGCACCCTGGCCGCCGACGCCAAGAGCTGGAAGCCGGACGGCCAGCTGGAGCGCTCGACGACGTACAAGATCGTCGCCACGGCGAAGGACTCCAAGGACCGCGAGGCCCACGAGAACTCCTCCTTCACCACCGTCTCGCCGAACAACAGCTTCATCGGCAATTTCACGCCCGAGGACGGTTCGACCGTCGGCGTCGGAATGCCGGTCTCGCTCAACTTCGACAAGGGGATCACCAACAAGGCCGCCGTGCAGGGCGGGATCACCGTCACGTCGAGCAGTGGCCAGGAAGTCGTCGGTCACTGGTTCAACTCGCAGCGCCTGGACTTCCGCCCCGAGCAGTACTGGCAGGGCGGCTCCACCGTCACCCTGAAGCTGGCTCTCGACGGCGTCGAGGGTGCGAACGGTGTCTTCGGCGTCCAGCAGAAGACGGTCACCTTCAAGGTCGGCCGCAACCAGGTCTCCACGGTCGACACCAAGGCCAAGACGATGACCATTCAGCAGGACGGCAAGACGATCAAGACCATCCCGATCTCCGCCGGCTCCCCCGACAACCCGACGTACAACGGTCAGATGGTGATCTCCGAGAAGTTCAAGGAGACCCGGATGAACGGTGCGACGGTCGGCTTCACGGACGACGACGGCAAGGGTGAGTACGACATCAAGGACGTCCCGCACGCGATGCGGCTCTCCACGTCGGGCACCTTCATCCACGGCAACTACTGGGGCGACGACTCGATCTTCGGTTCGACCAACACGAGCCACGGCTGTGTCGGTCTGAACGACGCGAAGGGCGCGAACGACCCCAACCAGCCGGGTGCCTGGTTCTTCGACAACTCCATCGTCGGTGACGTGGTCGTCGTCAAGAACTCCCCGGACAAGACCATCCAGCCCGACAACGGCCTCAACGGCTGGAACCTGAGCTGGGCGGACTGGCAGGCCGGCTCCGCCGCCTGATCCCGTCCCTCTTTCGTCCCGTCCCGCACCGCGGCGGCACCCGATCCGGGTGCCGCCGCGGTTTGCGTGGGTAGGACTTATGACGATTGTGTGCCCCTCCGCGCAACCAACGGCGCGGAAAGGCGGTCTCACTGTCCGGGAAGCGCTGACAACTCGGGGGCACGGACCCGGTAGTGAGCGTAGGTTCGGATCATGCTGATGACTCTGGGAACCCCGCCGTCGGAGGCGGAGACAGACGCCTGGCATGACGTGATCGCGGCTGCCCATCTCCAGGACGTGCCCGCCTCCGTCCCGGAACCCGGCCGTACCGAGACCGCCGGGAAGCTGCGCGTGCAGTCGCCCAACGCGCGGATGCTCCATCTGGTGTCGGCCGCTCCCGACGGGTCGTACGACGGCGTCGCCACGCTGCTGCTGTTCACCGAGGAGAGCAACCGGCACACCGCCTTCCTCGACGCCCTGGTCGTCCGTCCCGAGGCCAGGCGACGGGGCGTCGGCGCCGCGTTGTGGGGCGCGATACGGGCCGAACTGACCGCCGACGGGCGCAGTTCGGTCTCCACCATGCTCGAAGTGGGCGGCGCCGGTGAGGCGTTCGTGGACGGGCTGGGCTTCGCCAAGGTGCTTCCGCTGGCCTGGTACGTCCAGCGGGTCCGGGAGGCGGACGCCGAACTGCCCGAGCCGCGACTGCCCGACGGCTACCGCTTCGCGGACTGGGACGGCGTCGTACCGGACGCGCTGGCGGACGAGTTCGCGCGGGCGCACGACGTGATGCGCGACGCCCCCGCCGGCGGTGTGGACGAGCGGACGCCGAGATGGGACGCGGAACGGGTACGGGGCGCCGCCCGGCTCGTCGACGACCGGGGCGGCATCCTCCTGACCTCGGTGGTGCTGGCGGAGGCCGACGGCACGGGCGCCGAGAGCATCGCCGCGTACAGCGAACTCGTCCTGCGTGACCCGTCCCACACCCGGGCGCTCCAGTACGACACGGTGGTCGTCCCGGAGCACCGCGGGCGCGGACTCGGCCGGGCGGTCAAGCGCCATCTGCTGAGCACGCTCGCCGAACACCACCCCGGAGTACGGGAGATCAGCACCAGCGTCGCCGACGACAACGCGCCGATGCTGGCCGTGAACGCGGCGCTCGGCTACCGGCGCGAGAGGCCGGCGGGGATCTTCCAGGCCAAGCTCTAGTCACGCGGCAGGCGTTGGGCCCGACTCAGCCTTCCGGCACCACCCTTCCCGCGCGCAACTCCAGCCGCTCGCCAACGAATTCGCTCCGGAAGCGGCGGTCGTGCGAGACCACGACCACGGCGCCCCCGTACGAGGCGAGCGCCCGCTCCAGATCCTCCACCAGACTCAGCGCCACATGGTTCGTCGGCTCGTCCAGGATCAGCAGATCGGCGGGGACCGTCAGCAGCCTCGCCAGTTCGAGCCGGCGCCGCTGCCCCACCGAGAGCCCGGCCACGGGCACCGACAGATCCTCCTCCCGGAACAGCCCGAGAGCCAGCAGCTCGTCCGTGTGCTCCTCGGGCAGCCCCCGGCGGCCCACCGCGAACGCCCCCAGCAACGAGAGCCGCGAGGCTGTCGTCGCGGTCACCAACTCCTGTGCCAGATAGCCGACTTCGGCCGTACGGTGGGCGCTGCCCGCGTCCGGCCGCAGATCCCCGGCCAGCACCCGCAGCAGCGTGGTCTTGCCCGCGCCGTTGGGCCCGTCGACCAGCAGCCGGGCCCCCGCCTTCACCTGGAGCGCGTCCACCCGCAGCCGGTCCCCGACCACGACGCCGGACAGCTCCGCCAGAACGCCCTCCGCCCCGGCGGTGGCCGGGTCGGCCGCGAACGTGAGCGGCTCCGGCGGCGCGGGCACCGGCTCCCGCTCCAGCCGTTCCAGCCGCACCCGCGCCGCCCTGACCTGCCCGGACAGCTTCGCTTCGTGCGAACGGCGGTGCTTTCCGAAGCCCTGCCCAGGATCCTTCCCGGTGGCCGCGAGCCGCTGCCCGGCGGCGGCGACCTGCTCCTTCGTACGGGCCAGGTCCGCCAGATACTCCTGGTGGTCCTGCTCCCAGCGGTGCCGGGCCGCGGCCTTGGCCGTGCGGTAGCCGGTCCAGCCGTCGCCGTACCGCGTCACCGCGCGGGTGTCCCGGTCGACCTCCAGGATCGTCGTCGCGACGCGCTCCAGGAACGCGCGGTCGTGGGTGACGGCGACCACCGTGCCGCGGTGCGCCCTGAGTTGGTCCTCCAGATACGTGGTGGCCCGGAGATCGAGATGGTTGGTCGGCTCGTCCAGCAGCAGCAACTCGGGCGCCGAAGCCAGGACGCAGGCCAGCGCCACCCTGGACTGCTCGCCGCCGGAGAGCGATCCGAGCGGGCGTTCCCGTCCGACGTGGGCGAGTCCGAGCCCGTGCATGGCGGCGTCGACGCGGGCGTCCGCCGCGTACCCGTCGCGGTCCTCGTAGGCGGTCAACAGATCGCCGTAAGCGGCCAGTTCGGCTTCCGTGGCATCGGCGAGCGTCGCCTCGGCGGCGCCGATCCGGCGTTCGAGCTCCCGCAGATCCGCGAGGGCCGCGTCGACGGCGGCCTGGACGGATCGGCCGGGGTCGAGCCCGAGGGTCTGGGAGAGATACCCGACCCCGCCGGGGAACAGGACGGTGACCTCACCGCCGTCCGGCCGCTCGGCCCCGGCGAGCAGCCGCAGCAGGGTGGACTTCCCGGAGCCGTTCTCCCCGATGACACCGGCCCTGTCACCGGGCCGTACGGACAGTGACACCTGATCGAGGACGGTCCGGTCGCCGTACGACTTCGAGACGTCTCTCATCGACAATTGGGCGCGTTCGCGCATGTTCTTTCCCTGGGGTACGAGTTACCTGCGTCGGGCGGAGACATGGGGACGCCGGCGGTCCTGACGAGGACCCACGCCGGGGCGTCCGCGCCCGGAATCAGAGAAAGAAGTAGTACGAGTACATACCCATGGCGCCGAGTCTAACGAGGGCCACCGGAGGGCGCCCGCGAATTACCCGCCGCCGGGCGTCCCGGGCCCCCGAAGATCCGCCGGACACGGCCTAGAGCTTCGCCGCCAGTTCGAAGGCGTGGGCCGACACCCAGGTGTACGCGGCCCGTACGTCGTCCACCACGCCCCGCTCGCGCAGCGCTGCCATCGCCGGATCGCCGTGGTCGGCGGCCTCGTCGATGCCGCGCCAGCAGCGGTCCTGCCACCAGAGGATCGTGCGGACGATGCCGTCCCGGTCGTCCAGGCCGTAGGAGTCGCAGACCAGGGTGATCCGGCGGGCCGCCTCGGCGACGTCCGGCACACGGGGGCCGAGGTCCAGATACTGCCAGCAGACGTGGGCGACATCGTGGATACGGTCGCCCGGGGCGGCGAGGTCCCAGTCGATGAGGGCCACGGGCAGCCCGTCGGCGTAGACCGTGTTCTTCGGCGACAGGTCGTTGTGGCACACGACTTCGCGCCCCTCGGCGAGCGACGATCCGGCCGTCAGGTCATGGAACTCCCGTACGAGCTCCGCGACCCGCGCCAGCCGCGCGTCCGACAACGGCAGGGACACCTGCCCCTCGACGTACTCCAGTACCTCGCGCCCCTGCTCGTCCACACCCCGGTACCGGGGCGCCCCGCCCCAGCCCCGCGCCTCGAACAGCTCCAGCAACTCCCTTGTGTACGCCGCCCGTCGAGCCGGCGGCCCGGAGCGCCGCACGGTGTCACCGACACGTACGACCTGATTGATGAACCCGCCCGGCAGAGGAGTCTCGTCCATACCCCCCACGATGCCAGGCCCCCGGCGCGTCACACGCCCCGGCTGATACGGGCGCGGGCCTCCGTGCCGCGGATCGCCTTCGCGCGGGTCGCCGTGAAGAAGGCCGCCGGGTCGCGGCGGGTGCGCCAGGGCAGGGCGTTCACATAGCCGTCGACCAGGCGGAACTGGTCCAGGGCCTCGTCGTGCCTGGTCTGCCGCGTCAGGAAGTACGCCAGCAGATGCCGCACCTCCGGGAGCCGGGGGTGGTCCGTGGGCGCCCGGGCCGTGTCCGCGAGGGCCGCGTCGACCAGCGCCGTCAGATGCGGGCCCGTGTAGTCACGGGTGGTCGCCGCGGCGTCGTGGTGGTCGAACCAGGCGATCAGCGGGAGGGCCGTCATCAATGTGCCCGGCGGCGCGTCCGCCGTGGCCTGGGCGGCGAATTCGCGGGACAGCTCGGCCGAGCCGTGCCACCGCGCGCTCCAGTACTGGATCGCGGCCTCGTGCGCCCCGTACAGCGGCGCCGACGTGGGGTTCGGCGTGCGGGCCGTGATCTCCGCCCACAGTTCACGCATCCGGTCCGGGCCGTAGCCGACGCCCAGCGCCGTACGGATCTCGACGATGTACGGCGTCGGGTCGTCCGGGCCGAGCTCCGCCGCGCGGGCCGTGTCGGCGCGCACCTCCGGCAGCAGCTCGTGGAAGCTGTCCGCCTGCTCGGGCGTGGTGTGCTCGGCGTACGGCGAGCCCCGCAGCCGCCACGCGCGCGCGACCGTCGCCGACGCCCGGACCAGCTCCGCGTCCGCGTCGGGCCGGGTCGCGCGCCACGACCGCAGCCAGGCGTCCTGCCGGGCCGCCGCCTCGCCCAGTACACGCGCGTAGAGCGCACGGCGCTCCCAGTCCCGTTCCTTGCCCGTCGACGCCAGCAGCTCCGCCGCCGCCTCCCAGCGGCCCGCCCGCGCCTCGTCCAGGGCACGCTCCAGGGCAGCGTCCGGGCCGGCCAGCTCCGCGTTCTGCCGGTCCCTGGGGAGCAGCCCGAGCTCCGCTTCAGTACCGACCAGTGAGGACACGCTCCGGCGGGCCTTCAGCCAGAACCAGATACCGAACGCGAAGAGGACGAAGGGCAGAACGCGTGCCATCGAATGGCCCCCAGGGTTACGGAGAACAGGTGAAGAGATGGTGTGGGGGATCTGCGGAGTATGCACCACCCCAGGTCAGCGCGGCAATGGCGCCTCCCGCGGGGACGGCACCTCACGACCGGCTCCGGGGCCTTGGCCGGAGAGCGCTGACGAGGTCGCCCGGCTCGTGGGCGCGCCCTGTCCTCAATCGCCGGACGGGCTCAAAATGAGCCCGTCCGGCGATTGAGGACACCAACCACTACCTCGGCAGCGTCGCCGGGCTGCCGCCGTTCGCCTCGTAGCCCGCCACCGCCAGCGCGCGGTACAGCGCGTACATCCCCGCCGGGTCCTCGCTGTGCGTCCACGGCATCGCGCCGACGTGGCCGTCCACCAGCACGAACTGGTTCATCGCCTCCGACCACCGCTCCGCCCGCACCAGGAAGACGATCAGCAGATGCCGTACGTGCGCCAGCATCGGGTCGTCGGGGCGCGCCGCGTGCACCGCGAACATGGCGCCCTCCATCGCCTTCGACACCACCGCGCTGCGGTAGAAGTCCCGCACCAGCGCGATCTCCGGCAGATGTTCGTACACCGCGAACAGCGGCAGCGCGGCCAGCAGCGAGCCCTGCGGGGCCCGCGCCGCCGACGCCGTCGCGAACCGGTCCGCGTCCTCGCGTGAGCCGTGCCACTTCTCGCACCAGTAGTGCAACGCCGCGAGATGCGCGCCCATGTGGTCCGGCGCCCGGTCGATGACCTTCGCCCACAGCTGGTCGAACCGCTCGTGCGGATAGCCGAGCCCACGGGCCACGGCCAGCTCGACGATGTACGGCACGGGGTCGCCCGGCGCCAGCAGCGCCGCGTCGCCGCAGACCGAGCGGGCCTCCTCCAGGATGATCCGGAAGTCGTCCGTGCCGGCCGCCGACGAGCGCCACGCCTGCTGCACGAGGAACTCCGCGTGCACCTGCGCGCCGCCCGCGTCCTTCGGTGACTCCGACCGCCACGCCCGCAGCCACGCGCCGCCGACACCGGGCTTCTCCTGAAGTTCCAGCGCCGCCGCGCCCGCGAAGGCCTGGACGCGCTGCCAGCGCACCTCGCCCTCCTTGGCCGTCCCGGCCAGCAGCTGCGCCGCCGCCCGCCAGTCCTGGGTGCGCTGGACGACGTCGAGTACGTCGAGGAGATCCTGGTCCGGCCCCGGGAGCCGGATGTCCAGCTCCTCCTGCCGTACGAACTCGTACGAATCCGGGTCGGCGGCATCGGGCGCGCCGGGCTCGACCATACGGATGCCACCGCGGCGGCGCCGTACATACGGCCCGATGACGGCCGCGACCATGCCCATCGCGATCAGGAACCAGAGAATCTCCATGTTCTCCATTGTCCCGGACGTGGACAGCTCTCTGAGCCGGGTCCGATCCGGCTACCCTCGGGCCTCATGACCGACGAGCACAGCTTCGAGACGATCGCGATCCACGCGGGGAACACTGCTGATCCCCTCACCGGCGCGGTCGTTCCCCCCATCTATCAGGTGTCCACGTACAAGCAGGACGGCGTGGGCGGACTGCGCGGCGGCTACGAGTACAGCCGCAGCGCCAACCCCACGCGTTCCGCGCTGGAGGAGAATCTGGCGGCCCTGGAGGGCGGCCGGCGCGGGCTCGCCTTCGCGTCCGGCCTCGCCGCCGAGGACTGCCTCCTGCGTACCCTGCTGTCGCCGGGCGATCACGTCGTGATCCCCAACGACGCGTACGGCGGCACCTTCCGCCTCTTCGCGAAGGTCGTCTCGCGCTGGGGCGTGGAGTGGTCGGTGGCCGACACCTCCGACGCGGCGTCGGTACGGGCGGCCCTGCGGCCCCGTACGAAGGCGATCTGGGTCGAGACCCCGTCGAACCCGCTCCTGGGCATCAGCGACATCGCGGCCCTCGCCGAGGTCGCCCGCACGGCCGGCGCCAAGCTCGTCGTCGACAACACCTTCGCGAGCCCCTACCTCCAGCAGCCGCTCGCCCTCGGCGCCGATGTCGTCGTGCACTCGACGACCAAGTACATGGGCGGTCACTCGGACGTCATCGGCGGCGCCCTGGTCACCGCCGACAACACGCTCGCCGACGAACTCGCCTACCACCAGAACGCGATGGGCGCGATCTCCGGCCCGTTCGACGCGTGGCTGGTGCTGCGCGGCGTGAAGACCCTCGCCGTCCGGATGGACCGGCACAGCGAGAACGCGACACGCGTCGCCGAGATGCTGACCCGGCACCCGAAGGTCGCGAAGGTCTACTACCCGGGCCTGCCCGAGCACCCCGGTCACGAGATCGCCGCCAAGCAGATGAAGTCCTTCGGCGGCATGGTGTCCTTCCAGGTCGCCGGCGGCGAGCAGGCGGCCATCGAGGTCTGCGGCCGGGCGAAGGTCTTCACGCTGGGGGAGTCCCTCGGCGGTGTCGAGTCGCTGATCGAGCACCCGGGACGGATGACGCACGCCTCGGCGGCGGGCTCACCGCTGGAGGTCCCGGACGACCTGATCCGGCTGTCGGTCGGCATCGAGTCCGCCGACGATCTGCTGACGGATCTTCAGCAGGCGCTCGCCTGACGGGAGTTGGGCGGTTTCGCTCAGCTCTCTACCAGCCCTCCAGCGGCGGCGTCTTCTGGGACGGCGGGAGCGACCACGGCTCCACGACCGATGCCCAGACCGTGAAGGCGATCACGGTCACCGTGACGAGCAGCCAGAACAGCAGGCGCCAGGTGCGCCTGCGGTTCAGGAGGCGGGTCCCGAGGGCGGTCGCGCGGGCCGTCAGGTCGGCGGGGACCGGCGGATGCGGCAGGTCGAGCATCCGGCGGACCTCGTCCTCCTTACGGCTGTGGCCGCTCATCGCGTCACCTGCCGGTGGAGCAGCGACAGCGGCCAGTGCGACGGCGGACGGCGGGCCGGCTCGGGCTGCCGCATCGCGACGATCGCCCGCGCGCAGATCGCGCGCACCCGGTCGGCCGGCAACCCGATCAGCGCCGCCGTCTGCTCCTCGGCGACCCCCTCGTACAGCCGCAGCACGAGAATGAGCCGTTCCTGCGGGGTGAGCCGGCCGAGCAGGCCCTCACCCGTGCGGTGGTGGTGCCGCCAGGCGCCGCGCGCGTAGCGGGTGGCGATCTCCTGGCGCGCGCGGTCGTACGGGTCGTCGCCGCGCAGCCGGTCCCAGTCCGCGTACGTACGGGCCAGGGCGGCCGTCAGCAGGCGCTCGGCGCGGGGCTTGGTGTCGGCGGGCTCACCCGTCAGCAGTGTGGCGGCATGCAGCAGTCGGCCTGCCGCGCCCGCGACGAACGCCTCGAACTCCCGGGCGCGACGACGATCCGTACCCGTCTGCTGTCGCTGTCGCACACCTCATATGAGGACAGACCCCGGCCCAGGTCAAGAGGCCGGCGGTGGCTCCGTGCCGGCGGGTTCGTCGGCCGGGGCCCGGTTCGCGGCCGGTTCGGCCGGCGCGGGGCCCGACTGCCGTGCGGACAGGGCGGAGTTGAACCGGGTGAGGAGGGTGCAGAACGATTCGCGTTCCTCCTCCGTCCAGCCGTCCGTGACCTGCGACATCAGCTCGCGGCGTGAGGAGCGGACCTCTTCGAGGCGGTTCAGCCCGCGCACCGAGAGTTCCAGGACGACGGCGCGGCCGTCCTCCGGGTGGGACGTGCGCTTGACCAGGCCGGTGTCGACGAGAGGCGCGACCTGGCGGGTGACGGTGGAGGAGTCGATCCCCATCCCCGCGGCCAGTGCCTTTACGCCCATCGGGCCTTCCAGATCAAGCCGGTTGAGCAGGAGGTAGGCGGCGCGGTCCATGGAGTTGCGCACCTGGCCGACGCCGCCGAGACGGGTCTGTTCCGCCCGTCGGGCGAATACGGCCACCTGGTGCTGAAGTGCGTCGAGGAGTGGGGCGTCGTCAGTGCGGGCGCTGCCGGTGGGGGCATCGCCGGTGGCGACGGATTCGGTACCGACGGAAGGTGCCGGTGCGGACTCTAAAGGTGCGGAGCCGGAGGGGTCGGAACCGGAGGATTCGGAGCCGGAGCCCGGGGAGGCCGACACAGCGGAAGTCATGTCCTGAGTAGGGGGCATGGCTGGGGCTCTCTCGTGCGGTGGTCGGTTGGTGGGGGACAGAGTACGCGGCCCCGCCCTTGGCCGTACTGGCCCCGCGTAAACCTGTCGACGGGCCCTGGTTCCGGGCGGCCGACCGGCGGATGAGCTGCGAGACTGGCGGTCATGACCTTCGGTACGTCGCGTCCCTCCGGATCATTCACTTCCGCTTCCTCGCGTGGCTCCGCGCCCGCGCTGATCCTCGACGACATCCGCGGGGCGCAGAAGATGCTCAACGGTGTGGCACGGATGACCGCGATGGAGGGCAGCAGGCATCTGACCCACCTGGTCGGCGCACCGGTCCATCTGAAGTGCGAGAACCTCCAGCGCACCGGGTCGTTCAAGCTGCGCGGCGCCTACGTGCGGATCGCCGGTCTCTCGCCCGAGGAGCGCGCGGCCGGGGTCGTCGCCGCCAGCGCGGGCAACCACGCGCAGGGCGTCGCGCTCGCGTCGACCCTGCTCGGCGTGCGCTCCACCGTGTTCATGCCGCTCGCGGCGCCGCTGCCCAAGGTGGCCGCGACCCGTGAGTACGGCGCCGAGGTACGGCTGCACGGCCAGGTCGTCGACGAGACCCTGGCCGCCGCGCAGGAGTACGCGAGGGAGACCGGCGCGGTCTTCATCCACCCCTTCGACCACCCGGACATCATCGCCGGGCAGGGCACGGTGGGCCTGGAGATCCTGGAGCAGTGCCCCGAGGTACGGACGATCCTCGTCGGTCTCGGCGGCGGCGGCCTCGCCGCGGGCATCGCGCTGGCGGTGAAGGCGGTGCGGCCCGACGTCGCGGTGATCGGCGTGCAGGCGGAGGGCGCCGCCGCGTACCCGCCCTCGCTCAGGGCCGGGCGGCCGATGTCGATCGACGAGCAGCAGACGATGGCGGACGGCATCAAGGTGGGCCGGCCGGGCGAGATCACGTTCCCGATGATCAGGGACCTGGTCGACGAGGTGCGTACGGTGTCGGAGGACGAGCTGTCCAGCGCGCTCCTGCTCTGTCTGGAGCGGGCGAAGCTGGTGGTGGAGCCGGCCGGGGCGAGCACGGTCGCCGCGCTGCTGAGCACTCCGAAGGCGTTCCGCGGGCCGGTGGTCGCCGTGCTGTCGGGCGGCAACGTGGACCCCTTGCTGATGCAGCGGATCCTGCGGCACGGGATGGCGGCGGCCGGGCGCTATCTGGGGCTGCGGCTGCGGATCACCGACCGGCCGGGGGCGCTCGCGACGCTGCTCGGGGTGCTGTCGGTGGCCGACGCCAACGTCCTGGACGTGGGGCATGTGCGGACCGATCCGCGGCTCGGGCTGACGGAGGCGGATGTGGAACTGCGTCTGGAGACGAAGGGGCCCGAGCACTGCGCGGACGTGGAGGCGGCGCTGCGCGAGGCGGGCTACACGATCCTCGGCTGAGCGCCCAGGCTGAGCGCCCGCGCCCGAGTGACCGACCCGAGCACCGAAGCGCCTGAGCGGTGCCTAGTCAGCTTTACGTAGAGCTTACTTATTTCTCTTGCCTGTCGCGATGTATCGCGTTAGCGTCAGGGTCTGTTGCCGGTCGGCTTAAGCTGTCGTTGGCATGGATCGCACCATTTGTACGAATCTGACACAACTCTGGGAGTACCCCTATGCCAGGCGCCATCTACGCCGAAGGCCTGGTCAAGACGTTCGGCGACGTACGAGCACTGGACGGCGTCGATCTCGATGTCCCCGAAGGAACGGTCCTGGGGCTGCTCGGCCCCAACGGTGCGGGCAAGACCACCGCGGTCCGTGTGCTGACGACCCTGCTCCAGCCCGACAGCGGCAAGGCCGTCGTCGCGGGCATCGACGTGCTCAAGCACCCCAACGAGGTGCGCAGGAACATCGGACTCTCCGGCCAGTTCGCCGCGGTCGACGAGTATCTGACGGGCCGCGAGAACCTTCAGATGGTCGGCCAGCTCTACCAGCAGAGCGCCCGCGCCGCGAAGGCCAGGGCCGTCGAACTGCTGGAGCGCTTCAACCTCAGCGACGCCGCCGACCGCACCGCCAAGACCTACTCCGGCGGTATGCGCAGGCGCCTGGACCTCGCGGCGGCGCTCGTCGTCTCCCCGCCCGTGATGTTCATGGACGAGCCGACGACCGGTCTCGACCCGCGCAACCGCCAGCAACTGTGGGGAATCATCGAGGAGTTGGTCGCGGGCGGTACGACACTGCTGCTCACCACCCAGTATCTGGAAGAGGCCGACCACCTCGCCCACGACATCTGCGTCATCGACCACGGCCAGGTCATCGCGCGCGGCACCGCCGACGAACTCAAGGCCCGCACGGGCGGCGAGCGCGTCGAGGTCGTCGTCCACGAACGCGACCAGATCACCCCGACCCACGACGTGCTGGCCGGCTTCGGAAAGGGCGACGTGATGGTCGCCCAGCACACCCGCAAGCTCACCGTCCCGGTCACCGGCGGAGCGAAGCTGCTCGCCGAGATCATCAGGGAACTCGACGCCCGGGGCGTCGAGATCGACGACATCGGGCTGCGCCGCCCCACCCTCGACGACGTCTTCATCTCCCTCACCGGCCACGCGGCCGAGGAGGGCCAGGAGAACGGCGACGGCCCGGCGCCGGGCGCCGCACCCGGCGTCTCTCCGGCCAGGACGAGCACGAGCACGAGTACGACCACGGAACCGAAGGAGAGCGCCAAGTGAGCGCCGTAACCGAGGCCTCGCCGAAGGCCCTCGCCCCACGTCCGCGCGGCGGCGTCGTCCAGTCCGTGCGCGACTCACTCGTGGTCGCCAAGCGCAATCTGATCCGGATGCTCCGCATCCCGGAGATGATCGTCTTCGGGCTGATCCAGCCCATCATGTTCGTGGTGCTCTTCACCTATGTCTTCGGCGGCTCCATCAACATCCCCGGCGCCCCCGCCGGCAGCGCCCAGGCCTACCGCGAGTTCCTGATGGCGGGCATCTTCGCGCAGACCGTCACCTTCGCCACGGCGGGCGCGGGCGCCGGAATCGCCGACGACATGCACAAGGGCCTCATCGACCGGTTCCGCTCACTGCCCATGGCACGCGGGGCGGTCCTCACCGGACGTACGCTCGCGGACCTCGTACAGACCGCGCTGACGCTCGTCGTCCTCGCGGTCGTCGCGCTGCTCATCGGCTGGCGCACGCACGAGAACATCGGCAGTGTGCTCGCTGGCTTCGCGCTGCTGCTCTTCCTCGGGTACGCGTTCTCCTGGATCGGCGCGCTGATCGGGCTCATCGTCCGTACACCGGAGGCCGCGACGTCCGGCGGGCTGATCTGGCTCTTCCCGCTGACGTTCATCTCCAACGCCTTCGTACCGGTCAACGGCATGCCCGCGTTCCTTCAGCACGTCGCGGAGTGGAACCCCTTCAGCGCGACCGTGCAGGCGGCGCGCGAGCTGTTCGGCAACACGATTCCGGGCCGGGAGGCGTCGGTGACAGGCGCGTGGCCGATGGAGCACCCGATCTGGGCCTCGCTGATCTGGTCGATCCTGATCATCGTGGTGTTCCGCACCCTGGCCGTACGGCGCTACCGCTCCGCCACGGTGTAGTACTTCCGTCCTCGAGCGCCGGACGGGCCTCAAGCCCGTCCGGCGCTTTCGCTCAGCCCTGGTAGGGCTTCGCGGCCAGGATCTTCACCGAGGCCTTGTTGCCGTTCGGCAGCTCGTACTCCGCTTCCTCGCCGACCTTCTTGCCGTTCACGCCGACGCCGAGCGGCGACTGCGGCGAGTACGTCTCGATGTCGGTGCTCGCGTATTCACGCGAAGCCATCAGGAACGTCAGGGTGTCGTCCTCGTCGCCGTCGAACGCGATCGTCACGACCATGCCCGGCTCCACGATCCCGTTGTCCGCCGGAGCCTCTCCCACCTTGGCGTTCTGCAGGAGCTGGGTCAGCTGGCGTACCCGCAGCTCCTGCTTGCCCTGCTCCTCCTTGGCCGCGTGGTACCCGCCGTTCTCCTTCAGGTCCCCCTCCTCGCGGGCAGCCTCGATCTTCTGGGCGATCTCGACGCGCGCGGGACCAGACAGGTATTCCAGCTCGGCCTTGAGCTGGTTGTACGACGCCTGGGTGAGCCAGGTGACGTTCTCGCTGGTCTGGGTCACAGCTGCTCCTCGTAGGTACTGGGAATACAAAGCAACGCCCTACCCAGAAGGATTGGACCTTCTCGGGTGGGCGAAACCACGAGCCTAACAATTCCGCGGCGCGAGAGCAGGACGAAAGGCATCAGAATCACATCAACGCAGGTCAGCGGCGTGAACCTGGAGGAATGCCGGGGAGGGTCAGACCACGACCCGGCGTGCCGGGACGTGGACCACGCTTGTCAGGCGGCGTCCGCCGTACACCCGACGAGCTCCGCGCTCGTCGCGCTCAAGGTCGTACGGACAGTCACGACCCGGTCGATCCGCGTCTCGGGACCCTCGAAACGGACGTCCTTGCGGCCCACCTCGGCGCCGTCCTCCGCGCGCGAACGCAGCGTGCACGTGCCGGCCACGTCCCGGTCCTTGCGGACTTCGAGATGCACCTCGACGGAGGTGTCCGATACCCGCTTGAATTTGATGAGCTCGCCCGAGACACTCTGGCCTGCCACATAGTCGTAACCGAACCACCCGACGAGCGCGAGCAGGCCGACGCCGAGCACCGAGCCGACGATCTTGAGCTTGCGGTCCGCGCGCTCGTCCGACGAGCGGCCGTAACGGTCCTCGGGAAGAACCGGTGTGCGTACCGCGGTCATGATCGTTCCCCTCCGGAATTTTCCGTGCCTCGATTCCGTCACTATAGAAGCCGCCCGATGCGACATATCACTGAGGACCGAGTCTTGACTGACCAGCTGCGATTGATGGCCGTGCACGCCCACCCCGACGACGAGTCGAGCAAGGGCGCGGCCACCATGGCCAAGTACGTATCCGAGGGGGTGGACGTGCTGGTCGTGACCTGCACCGGTGGCGAGCGCGGCTCCATCCTCAACCCCAAGCTCCAGGGTGACTCGTACATCGAGGAGCACATCCACGAGGTGCGCAAGAAGGAGATGGACGAGGCCCGGGAGATCCTCGGCGTCAGACAGTCCTGGCTCGGTTACGTGGACTCGGGCCTGCCCGAGGGCGACCCGCTGCCGCCGCTCCCCGAGGGCTGCTTCGCACTGGAGGACGTCGACGAGGCGGCCGGCCGGCTCGTGCGGATGATCCGCGAGCAGAAGCCGCACGTCGTCACGACGTACGACGAGAACGGCGGCTACCCGCACCCCGACCACATCATGACCCACAAGATCTCGATGGTGGCCTTCGAGTCGGCGGCCGACGCCGAGAAGTACCCCGAGGCCGAGTTCGGACCGGTCTGGCAGCCGCAGAAGCTCTACTTCAACCAGGGCTTCAACCGTCCCCGTACGGTCGCGCTGCACGAGGCCCTGCTGGCACGCGGGCTCGAATCCCCCTACGGCGACTGGCTGGAGCGGTGGAAGGAGTTCGCGCGCGTGGAGCGGACGCTGACCACGCACGTGCCGTGCGCCGACTTCTACGAGATCCGCGACAAGGCGCTCGTCGCGCACGCCACGCAGATCGACCCCGACGGCGGCTGGTTCCGCGTTCCGATGGACATCCAGCGGGAGGTCTGGCCGACCGAGGAGTACGAGCTGGCGAAGTCGTTCGTCGACACCTCCCTCCCCGAGAGCGACCTCTTCGCGGGCATCCGCGACAATGCCTGATATGTATGCGACCCAGGCAGTGACGCAGCTCGTCCCGCTCGCGAAGGAGCTGGACGAGAACAAGGTGACGCCCGGCGTCCTCGGCTTCATCGTCTTCGCCGTGATGGCGTGCGCGGTGTGGCTCTTGATGAAGTCGATGAACCGCCACATGGGCAAGGTCGACTTCAAGGAGACGCCGGCGGACGGTACGGAGTCCACGAAGGCGCCCGCGGCGCCGGTGGGCGACCGGACGGCTTAGGGCCCACCCCCGCCTCCCGCCCCACCCACTCCCGCCGACCACCCCTCCGGGGCGCGCGGTCAGCGGGAGTGTCCGCCTTTCCCGACACGGGGTGTCCGGGCGGGGCCGCCGGCCATCGCGGCGCAGTGCTCGCCGCTGGGGCGGTGCGTGAGCACGTCCGTCGCGGTGGCGGTGATCGCCTCCGGTCGGCGGTGGCCGGTCAGGCGCCCACCTGTTCCACCGGGACGCCCATCACCTCGCGGGCGTGGCGGTTCGGGACCATGCCGAGGCGCCATGCCTGCCAGCCGTCCTCCAGCGTGACGCCGCGCTCCAGCATCACCGCGAACGTCTCCGCGCACTCCTCCAGCTTGCCGTCGCGCGTCGCGTGCCGTGCCGCCGTCAGGTCGGCCAGTTCCTGCTCCGCCACCACGGACCCCACCTCGACGCCGCCCGCCGAGCCGTACGGCAGCAGCGTGCAGCGCAGGAAGCGGGCCCAGTCGGCGCCGCGATGGTCGCCGTAGGAGGTGAACAGCGCCGTCGCCTCGTCGCACAGCGCCAGCGCCTGGACCGCCTTGCTGTTGCCCGCGTCCACGATCGCCAGCTCCAGACACGTCCAGGCCTCGCCGTGCGCCACACCGATCCGGCGGAAGTCCGCGCGCGCGTCGACCAGCAGCTGCCGGGCGAAGCCGGAGTTACGGAGATTGCCGGTCTGGGCGGCCCGCTGGTCGCGGGTGACCCGGCCCGAGTGGTGCCGGGCGCAGGCCAGCCCGTACACGTCGCGCATCCGGGAGAACATCGAGCGCGCCCGCTCCAGTTCCCGTACCGCCTGCGCCGCGTCGCCGCACTCCTCCAGCGCCTGGCCCAGGTAGTACAGCGTCCACGCCTCGCCGCGCGCGTCCTCGTTGTCCCGGTGCCTGGCCAGCGCCTGGCGGAACTGGTCCGCCGCCGACTCCGGTTCGTTGTCCACCAGCCGGGCGCGTGCCAGCTGGGTCAGCGCCCAGGCCTCGCCGCGGCCGTCGCGGGTACGGCCGTACAGGTCCAGCGCCTGGCCCAACTCCGCCTCGGCGCGCGGGACATCGCCCAGCCGCAGACACACCTGCCCGAGCTGGAAATGCGTCCACGCCTCGCCGTGCAGCGACTCGCCCTCGCGGTGCAGGACCAGCGCCGTCGACAGCAGCGCGACCGCCTCGTTGAGATTCGCCCGGTCGCGCTCCACCGCCGCCAGCGCGTGCAGCGTCCAGGCGCGGTCGGTCCCCAGCTCGGCCGGGGCCTGAAGGTCGAGCGCCTCGCGCAGCTTCGCCGACGCCTCCGTCAGATTGCCCTGGTGGTGCAGCGTGATGCCGAGCGAACAGAGCGCGCGGGCCACCCCCGCGTCGTGATGCGCCTCCCGGTACAGGTCGACCACCGACGTCAGGGTCGTGCGGGCCTTGTCCAGCTCACCGAGCTGCCGGGCCGCGATGCCCGTACGCCACTGCACGGAACGGGCCAGCAGCCCCTGGTCGACGGCCTGTGTCAACTCGCTGATCTCACCGAGCCGGTAGAGATCCCCGCGCAGCAGGCAGTAGTCGCAGAGCGCGCCCAGCAGAGCCAGTACGGCCGCCTGGTCGACACCCTCCGCGTGCCGCAGCGCGGCGGTGATGAAGCTCGACTCGTCGTCCAGCCAGCGCAGCGCCGCGTCGAGCGAGGAGAAGCCGTGGCCGCCGAACTGGTCGGCGCGCGTGGACGTCTTGCCGTCGACCAGCCGGATCACCGAGTCGGCGAGCTCCGAGTAGTTCTTGATGAGCCGCTCCTGCGCGGCCGTACGGTCCGCCGCCTCCTCCTCGTCCAGCAGCCGGGCGAGGGCGAAGTTCCTCACGACGTCGTGGAGCCGGTAGCGGCTGGCGCGTACGTGGTCGATCAGGCCCGCGCGCGAGAGCACCGTCAGCAGCCGCTCGGCCTCCTGCTCGTCGGTGGCCAGCAGCGCGGCGGCGGCAGCGGCGCCGAGCGACGCCCGCCCCGCCAGCGCGAGCCGCCGCAGCAGCCTGCGCCCCTGGTCGCTCTGGTCGGTGTAGCGCAGCCACAGCGCCCGCTCGGCCGGGTCGACCGGGCCGTACGCCTGAAGATCCGTGGCCAGCTGGTGCGACGTACGCGAACCGAGCGACGACCCCGCGACACGCAGCGCCAGCGGCAGACCGCCGCACAACTCCCCGATCCTGTCGACGGCCTGGGCGTCGTACGGCCCGCCCACCGGCTCCTCGCCGGCGGCGCGCAGCAACTCCTCGCAGCCCGCGCCGTCCAGAGCCTCCACCGGCAGCTGGTGCACCCACGCCGGGGTGTCCGCCGGCAGCTCGACCGGCTGACGGGCCGTCACCAGCACCAGACTGTCCGAGCGTTCGGGTACCAGCGTGCGGATCTGCTCCGCGTCGGAGGCGTCGTCCAGCACGATCGTCACCGGCAGACCGGTCAGATGCTGGTGGTACAGCTCGCTCAGCCGCCGCACCTGCTGCTCGGGCGACGACCGCTCACGGAACAGCAGTTGTTCGCGGGGCGCGCCCAGCCGGTTCAGCAGATGAAGCAGCGCGTCCCGCGTCGACAGCGGCGCCTCGCCCGCGTCGCCGCCCCGCAGGTCCACCACGCACGCCCCGCGGAACTGGTCCCGCAACTGGTGTGTCGCCCGCACGGCGAGTGTGGTCCGGCCGGACCCCGGCGCGCCGTACAGCACGACGACCGTCGGCTTCGTCTCCGTCGACGCGCGCGCCGCGTGCACCCAGCGCGCGATCTGCCCGATCGCCTCGCGCCTGCCCGCGAACGGGCCCTCGGACTGCGGGAGATGACCGAAGGACTGCTCCAGCACACTGCGCCTTCGGGCGGCGGCGCTGCGGTCGGCGCCGCGCAACTGCGGGACGACGGTGGGCTTCTTGGTCGTACGCCGCGTCGCCTGGGTCAGTACCCGCTGCTGGTCCAGGTACGGGCGTATGCCCCGTACCTCCAGCGCCGTCAGCCACTGAAGCCTCAACTGCTCGACGTCGCCCGGCTGTCCGGCGGCGCCGCCCCGTCCCGCGCGGCCAGCCGGGCGGCCGTTGGAAGCCACCTTCGCCACGGCCGTCGCCCCGCCGACGACCCCGACGATCACCCCCGTGCCGACAGCTGTCTCCGCGCCCGTACCCAGAGCGACGTCCGCGACGACCGCCGACGCGGCGGCGACGACCGCCACCAGAGCGGGAGTTCCGAGCGCGCCCCTGCCGAACCGCTCCGACATCGGCCGCCGCGCGGCCGCCGCCTCGTCCGACGCGGCCACGTACAACTCGTACTCGTCGGCGGCGGACTCCGCGATGGCCTCCAGCGCGCCCCGTCCGCGCGCCAGTAGGACGTTGCCGTCGATCCGTCCGCCGGAGCGCCGCACCTCTTCCTCGACGGCGCGTACCAACAGCCTCTCCGCCTCGGTCCGATGGCTGTCCCGCATATGCATCCCCCTCCGAGAGCATCCGGTGCATTGGCCTGCCCCGGGCCCGTCCTGCGACCGAGCCCCGCGCCAGTGTCCTGCGCGAGACGCGCGAGCGCGAGGCGGCCTGCCGGGCCCGCGGCGGCCAATGTCGCCGGTCCGGAGCCGGGTGCCTGCGCGCGTATCCCGTGCGTACGTGTGCCCGTACTTCGGCGTACGGGTGCCTGTACGTCTTGCCCGCGCGGCGCCCGTGTTACGCCCGCGGCGGAAAGAGCCCGGTCGGGGGCGCCGGTGCGTGGTCCGGGGGAGGGGCCCGGCTTACGCTCGGGACGGCGGGTGTCGTGCCGGTCCACAGCTGACGGAGGAAACCATGGGTGAAGGCGTCCTGCGTGCCGTTCCCGTTCCCGGCCGGGGCGACAGGCCCGACGAGCCCCTGATGCGGGACCTCGTGGGGGCCGCGCTGCGCCGGGCCCGGCTGCGCCAGGGCCGCACGCTGAAGGACGTCGCCGACCGGGCGCAGGTGTCGCTGCCGTATCTCTCGGAGATCGAGCGCGGGCGCAAGGAGCCGTCGTCCGAGGTGCTGGCGGCGGTCTGCCGCGCGCTCGGCCTGCATCTGGTCGACCTGGTGGGCGCGCTGCACTCCGATCTGTCCACGCCGTGGGCCACCGCGCACCGGTCCACCGGGCGGGGCGGCCGGAGCGGCCGGACCGAGGCCCTGCTGCTCGCGGCGTGACCGCCGGACGGGCGGGTCACGCCCGTCCGGCGACCGAGGGCGGCCCGCCCACCGGCCCGCCCCACCGCATCCCCTACTGCCCGCGTTCCGCCAGTTCGCGGGTCGTGATCACTCCGTCCACCAGCCCGTACTCCTTGGCCTGCGCCGCCGTGAAGTACTTGTCCCGGTCGGTGTCCTCCCGCAGCCGCTCCACGCTCTGACCCGTGTGGTGCGACAGGATGTCCTCGATCTCGGCCCTCGTGCGCAGCACCTCCGCCGCCTGGATCTCCAGGTCCGCCGCCTCACCCTGCCCCTGGGTCGACGGCTGGTGCAGCAGTACCCGCGAGTGCTGGAGCGCCGTCCGCTTGCCGGGCGCGCCCGCCGCGAGGAGTACGGCGGCGCCGGAGCCCGCCTGGCCGAGACAGACGGTCGCGACGTCGGCCCGTACGAACTGCATCGTGTCGTAGATCGCGGTCAGTCCGGTGGCCGAGCCGCCGGGGGAGTTGATGTAGAGGTTGATGTCCATGTCGTGGCTCTCGTGGTCGAGATGGAGCATCTGCGCCATGATCACGTTCGCGACGCCATCGTCGATCGACGTGCCGAGGAAGATGATCCGCTCGGAGAGCAGCCGGCTGAAGACGTCGTAGGAGCGCTCGCCGTTCGGTGTCCGCTCGACGACGACGGGGACGGTGTACTGCCCGCTCATGCCGCCGCCCCCTTGCCGGTGGCGCCCGTACCGCCGGTGGCGGCCGCGGGCTCGAAGCCGAACCCGCTCGCCGCGTCACCGCCCAGCTCCGCCACGCTCCGTACGACGCGGTCGACGAAGCCGTACTCCTTCGCCTGCTCCGCCGTGAACCACCGGTCCCGGCGCTGGTCGGCCGCGATCGTCTCCAGGCTCTGCCCGCAGTGCTCCGCGATCAGCTTCTGCATGGTCAGCTTGGTGTACGCGAGATTCTCGGCCTGTACGGCGATGTCGGCCGCCGTCCCGCCGAGCCCGCCGGACGGCTGGTGCATCATGATCCGCGCGTTCGGCAGGGCGTAGCGCTTGCCCGGTGTCCCCGCGCAGAGCAGGAACTGGCCCATGCTCGCCGCGAAGCCCATCGCCAGTGTGGCGACGTCGTTCGGGATGAACCGCATGGTGTCGTAGATGGCCATCCCGGCGTGGACGGAGCCACCCGGGCTGTTCACGAACAGGACGATGTCGCGCTTGGGGTCCTCCTGCGACAGGAGCAGGAGCTGGGCGCAGATCCGGTTGGCGATCGCGTCGTCCACCTGTTCGCCGAGCACCACGATCCTGCCGTGCTGAAGGCGGCCGGCGATCTGGTCGTCGAACGGCGCCGGGGCGGTCTCCGCCGCCGCGAGCCGTGGAACGGTCGAGAGCATGTCTTCCTCCATGACCCGGCCCCCGACGGCGGGCGCTCACCCACCTCGGCCGGTCCACTCCACCCTGCGGACGCGGCTCCGGCGGAGGCGAGCGATTCTGCCGTGCGGAGATCTCCTCTCGGCAGAGCGGCGCGCCGGATTGAAGGGCCAACCGGCAAGTTGCTGCACCGTCTTACGCATCGCGCGTAGATGTGCAATCTTGTTGTGCATGACCGGCGGCGCCACCCACGTGAGGCTCAACTGACGCTCTGTCAGGGCGAGTTGGGATTTCGCGGGGGATCGGTGCGGTTCGGCATGCTACGCGCGTAGTTGAACCTCCCCGTCCCCCACCGAAGAGGAAAAACCGTGAACAAGGTCATCAGAAGCGCCGCGATCGGCATCTCCGCTCTCGCCCTCGCGTTCTCGTTCCCCGCGGCGGCCCAGGCCGCCCCCGCCGACACCAAGGCTCCCGCGGGCGCGCTGGCCAAGCTCAGCCACGCCACCGCCGCAGCCCAGCTCAGCAACGCCGGAATCGGCATCCGCTCCAGCGGCGGCTGTTCGAACCGCAACAACCCGACCTGTACCTCCCTCGACCAGGTCAACTCCGCCTCCATCCAGGGCGCGATCACCCTGAAGAACGCCAGCGGCTGCGGCCTGACCGTCACCGGCGGCACGGAGACCGGCCACGCGTCGGGCACCTACAGCCACTGGAACGGCTACAAGCTCGACTTCGCCATGTCGAGCTGCCTGACCAACTACGTCACCGGCACGTTCACCTCCATCGGCGGCAGCAAGTGGCAGTCGGGCGCCGGCAACATCTACTACAACGAGGTCAACCACTGGGACGTGACCTTCTACAACTGCGGCGGCTGCTGACCAGCCCCACACCTGACCTGCGCAGAACCAGAAGGGTGCTCCCTCGCACACGGGGGCGAGGGCGCACCCTTCTGTTGCTTTCCCCTGTGCTCGGTCACCAGGGGATGATCTTCCGGCGCTGTCAGACGGTTCCCAGATCGACGGTGACGGAGAAGGGCGCCGCGGCCGTCGACGATCTCGATGCCGGCGCACTGCTCCTCGGACCAGGAGTCGTACTGCTCCGCGCTGATCCGCGCATTGATCCACGCGGGCGCCACCGTCTCGGAGGCCACGGCGATCTCCTTCGAGGATTGGGCGCGGCCCGCTCTGAGCCGCGCCGGGGCCGCGTGGCTGAGCCGCCGACCGTTTTCGTCGGCGCCGTGAGCGAGGATGGTCGTATGCCGAACCGCCTTGCAAAAGCCACGTCCCCGTATCTGCTTCAGCACGCCGATAATCCGGTCGACTGGTGGCCCTGGGCGCCGGAGGCTTTCGAGGAAGCCCGGCGGCGCGATGTGCCCGTGCTGCTGTCCGTTGGCTACTCCGCGTGCCACTGGTGCCATGTCATGGCCCACGAGTCCTTCGAGAACGAGGCCACGGCGGAGTACCTCAACGCGCACTTCGTCAGCGTCAAGGTCGACCGCGAGGAGCGGCCCGACGTCGATGCCGTCTATATGGAGGCGGTGCAGGCGGCGACGGGGCAGGGCGGGTGGCCGATGACCGTCTTCCTCAACGCGGAGGCGGAGCCGTTCTACTTCGGTACGTACTTCCCGCCCGCGCCCCGGCACGGCATGCCGTCCTTCCGGCAGGTCCTCGAAGGCGTCAACTCCGCCTGGACCGACCGGCGTGCGGAGGTCGGCGAGGTCGCCGGCCGGATCGTAGGAGAACTCGCAGGGCGCTCCCTCGCACACGGGGGCGAGGGCGTGCCCGGCGAGGAGGAACTGGCGCAGGCGCTGCTCGCGCTGACGCGGGACTACGACGAGAAGCACGGCGGCTTCGGCGGCGCGCCCAAGTTCCCGGCGAGCATGGTGGTGGAGTTCCTGCTCCGTCACCACGCCCGTACCGGGGCCGAGGGCGCGCTCCAGATGGCTTCCGACACCTGCGAGGCGATGGCCCGCGGCGGGATCTACGACCAGCTCGGCGGCGGGTTCGCCCGTTACTCGGTCGACCGCGAGTGGGTGGTTCCGCACTTCGAGAAGATGCTCTACGACAACGCCCTGCTCTGCCGCACCTACGCGCGGCTGTGGCGGGCCACCGGGTCCGATCTCGCGCGGCGGGTCGCGCTGGAGACCGCCGACTTCATGGTGCGTGAACTGCGCACCGCCGAGGGCGGGTTCGCCTCCGCGCTGGACGCGGACAGCGACGACGGTACCGGGAAGCGCGCCGAGGGTGCCTACTACGCCTGGACACCCGGACAGCTGACGGACGTACTCGGCGAGGACGATGCGGAGTTCGCCGCCCGCTACTACGGCGTGACCGAGGAAGGCACCTTCGAGGAAGGCGCCTCGGTCCTCCAACTCCCGCAGGGTGAAGGGGTCGTGGACGCGGCGCGGGTCGATTCCGTACGGCAGCGGCTCCTTGCGGCCCGTGACACCCGGCCCCGCCCGGAGCGGGACGACAAAATCGTCGCCGCCTGGAACGGCCTCGCGATCGCCGCGCTCGCCGAGACCGGCGCGTACTTCGGACGGCCGGATCTCGTCGAACGGGCGACCGAAGCCGCGGATCTCCTCGTGCGGGTGCACATGGACGAGACGACGCGGCTGGCCCGTACCTCCAAGGACGGCCATGTCGGCTCCAACGCCGGTGTGCTGGAGGACTACGGCGATGTCGCCGAGGGCTTCCTCGCGCTCGCCGGGGTGACCGGCGAAGGCGTCTGGCTGGACTTCGCGGGATTCCTCCTCGACACCGTCATCGAGCGGTTCACCGGCGAGGGCGGCGCCCTGTACGACACGGCGCACGACGCCGAGCCGCTGATCCGCAGGCCCCAGGACCCGACGGACAACGCCACCCCGTCCGGCTGGACCTCGGCCGCCGGAGCCCTGCTCTCGTACGCCGCCCACACCGGCTCGGAGGCCCACCGCACCGCCGCCGAAGGGGCCCTCGGCGTCGTCAAGGCGCTCGGACCGCGCGCTCCGCGCTTCATCGGCTGGGGTCTCGCCGTCGCCGAGGCGCTGCTCGACGGACCGCGCGAAGTCGCCGTGGTGGGTCCGCGCGGTGACGCCGCGACGGCCGAGCTGCACCGTACGGCGCTGCTCGGGACGGCGCCGGGAGCCGTCGTCGCGGTCGGTGAACCGTCGGGCCAAGAGGCGCCCGGTGAGGCGGAGTTCCCGCTGCTGGCGGACCGGCCGCTGGTCGACGGACGGGCCGCCGCGTATGTGTGCCGGGGCTTCGTCTGCTCGATGCCGACCACCGAAGTGGACGTCCTCGCGGAGCAGTTGACCGTACGCGTGTAGCAACGACCGCTCCGCACGCACAGTTCGGGCCGGTTGTGAAGCATGCAAAATCGGACGTAATCACAGAGTTCATCGAATTGGCCCCTCTGTCGTCACACTTCCCCCCTATCTTCATCACGAAGGGCACGCAGTAAGTGCGCATGGGGGGCATGCGTACAGGGTGATACCGGGGGGACCGGCGGCCAGGGGGGCCTTGCCGCGGTTCACCCTTGGCCGAGGGGGGCCATGTGGTCACGTCCGTATTCATCGCTGCCATTTCGCTGGCGCTGTTCTGGATGGCGGCGTTCACGTTGTGGTGGCAGATGCACGCCTGGCGTACGCCGGAGACGCTGGCGGCGACACGATTCGACCGGCCCGACGGGGGGCCGGCACGCTCGTTCTCGCTGCTCCTGCCCGCCCGTCATGAACAGGCGGTCCTTGAACACACCATCGAGCGGCTGCTGGAATCCAGCCACTCCAGTTTCGAGATCATCGTCATCGTGGGGCACGACGACCCCGAGACCGCGGAGGTCGCCGAGCGGGCCGCCGCCCGCGATCCCGCCCGGGTCCGGGTCGTCGTCGACACCCATCTCGCGAAGAACAAGCCCAAGGCGCTGAACACGGCGCTGCCGCACTGCACCGGCGAGGTGGTCGGGGTCTTCGACGCCGAGGACCAGGTCCACCCGGAGCTGCTCACCCATGTCGACCACGCCTTCCGCTCCACCGGCGCCGATGTCGTCCAGGGCGGCGTCCAGCTGATCAACTTCCACTCCAGCTGGTACAGCCTGCGCAACTGCCTGGAGTACTTCTTCTGGTTCCGCAGCCGGCTCCACCTGCACGCGCAGAAGGGCTTCATCCCGCTGGGCGGCAACACCGTCTTCGTCCGCACCGACGTGCTGCGCGCCGCAGGCGGCTGGGACCCCGACTGCCTCGCCGAGGACTGCGACCTGGGCGTGAGGCTCTCCAGCATCGGCAAGAAGGTCGTCGTCGCCTACGACTCCGACATGGTCACCCGCGAGGAGACGCCCGACTCGCTGGTGTCGCTGCTCAAGCAGCGCACCCGCTGGAACCAGGGCTTCCTCCAGGTCTACCGGAAGAACGACTGGCGCCAACTGCCCACGCCCGGACAGCGGTTGCTTGCCCGCTACACACTGATGACACCTTTCTTCCAGGCGACCACCGGCGTCGTCATCCCGCTCAACGTGGCCATCGCGCTCTTCCTCGACGTACCTGTCGGGATCGCCTTCGTCACCTTCCTGCCGGCCGTCACCGCGCTGGTGACATTCGTGTTCGAGCTCGTAGGGCTCCACGACTTCGGCAAGCAGTACGGACTCAAGGTCCGGCTCGCGCACTATCTCAAGCTCGTCGTCGGCGGCCCCTTCTACCAGGTGCTGCTGGCCGGCGCGGCCGTCCGCGCCGTGTGGCGCGAGCAGCGTGGCCGTCGTGACTGGGAGCTGACCAGCCATGTCGGCGCGCATCTCACCCGAGAGGACATCCACGCGTGACCTCGACCCTCCCCGCGGAGGCGACGGAGACGGCCACCGGCCGGACCACCGAAGTCGTCCCCGCGAAGATCCCCCCTGCCCCGGGCAGGACGACCGCCCCCGGCACGAGGCCCGCACCGGGCCAGGCCGGGACGGGCGACCAGCACCAACTCGACCAACAGCGACCCGACCAGCACCAGCTCGACCAACGGCCGCACGACAAGCGGCGGTTACTCATACGGCCCGTCGTACGCTTCCGTACCTCGCGCGCCGATCTGGTCCTCTGCGCGGCCCTGCTCCTGGTGATCATGGCCGTCCAGGGCTGGAACATCCAGCACTACCCGACCCTCAGCGACGACGAGGGCACCTATCTCGCCCAGGCCTGGGCCGTCCAGCAGGGCGACGGACTCGCCCACTACACCTACTGGTACGACCACCCGCCGCTCGGCTGGATCCAGATAGCAGCGCTCACCTGGCTGCCCTCGCTCATCGCGCCCGAATCGATGACCGTCGGCGCCATGCGCTTCGCGATGCTGCTGGTCAGCGCGGCAAGCGCGGTACTGCTCTACATACTGGCCCGGCGTCTGTGGCTGCCGCGCTGGGCCGCCGCACTCGCGATGGGGCTGTTCGGACTCTCCCCGCTCTCGGTCGTGCTGCAACGGGAGATCTTCCTCGACAACATCGCCGTCATGTGGATGCTCCTCGCCTTCTGTCTGGCGGCGTCGCCCAACCGGCATCTGTGGCACCACTTCGCCGCCGGAATCGCCGCCGCCGTCGGGGTGCTCACCAAAGAGACGATGCTCATCGTGCTGCCCGCCGTGCTGGTCACGATGTGGCGCAACGGTCACCCCGACACCCGTAAGTTCGCGGTCACCGGAGCCATCACGGCCTGCGCGCTCATCGGCCTCTCGTATCCTCTCTTCGCCCTGCTCAAGGGCGAGTTGCTGCCCGGCGACGGCCATGTGTCGCTGTGGGACGGCGTCACGTACCAGATGAGCAGGCCCGGCTCCGGCTTCGTCCTCGACACGGGATCCGGCTCGCACGGCGTCCTGCGGTCATGGCTCTACTACGACCGGATCCTGCTGCTCGGCGGCATGGCCGGCGCGCTTCTGCTGCTCCTGACCGTCCGCTGGTCCGTCACCGCGCGGGCACTCGCCGGACCCGCCCTGGCCGTGGCGATACTCACCGCCGTCGCGATGCGCCCCTCCGGCTACCTCCCGGCGATGTACGTCATCCAGGGGCTGCCGTTCCTCGCCCTGATGCTCGCGGGGGGCGCGGCCAGCGTCTCGCACGCGCTGCTGCGCAGAGGACGCCGGCCGGACGAGCCACGGGGACTGACCGCCGTACGGTGGACGGCCGTCGTCGCGCTCGTGGCGGCCTCCGCCGCGTACGTCGCACCCCGCTGGTACGAGGGCAACCGCACCGCGTTGACCGCCGACGCCAACGCCCCCTACCGGGCCGCCGCTTCATGGATGGCGACCGAGGTCCCCGACCCGGCCGGCACCCGCGTCCTGGTGGACGACGCGATGTGGCTGGACCTGGTGCACGCCGGATACCGGCCGGGGCTCGGCGCCATCTGGTTCTACAAGGCCGACCTGGACCCCGCCGTGACGAAGACGATGCCCGGCGGCTGGCGCGACATCGACTACGTCGTGGCGTCACCGACCGTCCGGCGCGATGCCCGTGACCTGCCAAGAGTGCGCGACGCGCTCAACCATTCCGAAGCCGTGGCCGTCTTCGGGGACGGCGAGGACCGGATCGAGATCCGCCGGATCACGGACGCTGCGGACGTCGCGGGAACCGCCGGAGCCGAGGGAGGCGAACGATGAGCATTCTTCCTGTCCCTCCCCGGGGGACCGGTGAACTCGGCGACGTGGAGCTGGAGTCGACGGCGGTGGCCGAGCCCGGCGCCGTCACCGTCATCATCCCGACGTTCAACGAGGCGGCGAACGTACGGGAGTTGCTGCGCCAGCTGACGGAGTCCGTACCGTCCAGGCTGCCGTGCGAGGTGCTGTTCGTGGACGACTCCACCGACGGCACCCCGGAGGCGATCGAGGAGGCCGCGCAGGACTGCCCGTTCCCCGTCGCCGTCATCCACCGCGACGAACCGGTCGGCGGCCTCGGCGGCGCGGTCGTCGAGGGGCTGCGCACCGCCTGCTCCGAATGGATCGTCGTCATGGACGCCGACCTCCAGCATCCGCCGTCCCTGGTACCGGAGTTGGTCGCCGCCGGTGAGCGGTCGAACGCCGATCTCGTGGTCGCCAGCAGATACGTCGACGGCGGCAGCAGGGCCGGACTCGCCGGCGGCTACCGCGTCGCCGTCTCGCGCGCCGCCACCTGGCTGACCAAGGGCCTGTTCCCGCGCCGGCTGCGCGGCATCAGCGACCCGATGAGCGGCTTCTTCGCCATCCGCCGCAGCGCCGTCACCGCGGACGCGCTGCGCCCGCTGGGCTACAAGATCCTGCTCGAACTGGCCGTACGGTGCCGGCCGCAGCAGGTCGCGGAGGTGCCGTTCGTCTTCCGCGACCGGTTCGCGGGCGAGTCCAAGTCGACGGCCAGGGAAGGGATGCGGTTCCTGCGGCATCTCGTCGAACTGCGCACGGCGTCGCCCCTCGCCCGGATGGTGGCCTTCGGGCTGATCGGACTGACCGGCTTCGTACCGAACCTCCTGGCGCTGTACGGGCTGACGGGCGCGGGCATGCACTATCTGCCGGCCGAGATCGTCGCCAACCAGTTCGGGGTGGCGTGGAACTTCGTCCTCATCGAACTGCTGCTGTTCCGCGGCCGGCGGGCCCACCGGCACTGGGCGGACCGGGTGGGGCGCTTCGCGCTGCTCGCCAACGCCGATCTGCTCCTGCGGATACCGCTGATCGCCCTGCTCGTCGGGGAGTTCGGGATGGCGGTCATGCCCGCGACGGTGCTGGCGCTGCTCGCGACGTTCGTGCTGCGGTTCGCCGGGACCGAGGCGCTGGTGTACCTGCCGAAGCGGGGTCGGGGGCGCTCGCGCTCGCGCGGACGCGATGCCGAGCCGGAGGGCGCCGGCGCGGACCGCACCCTCTCCGCCACCCGTACCGAGAGGAGCGGCCGATGACCCCCTTCCGCAGACCACCCGCCCGGCGCAGCCGCCGTACCGCGCTGATCGCCGTCACCGCGATGACCGCCGGGCTGCTGCTCAGCGTCCAGCAGCCCGCCACCGCCGGTCCCAACCTCGTCAAGAACCCCGGCTTCGAGACCCCCGGCGCCGGAGGCGGCGCCGCGATGCCGGACTGCTGGTCGCAGTCCGGCTGGGGCGACAACGACTTCACCTTCGCCACCGTCGCCGACGCGCACAGCGGCACCAAGGCGCTCAGGGTCGAGCTGACCCGGCGGGTCGACGGCGACCGCAAGGCGCTGGTCACCGAGTCGGCGGCGTGCGCGCCCGCCGTGGAGGAGGGGAAGCAGTACGACCTCTCCCTCTGGTACAAGTCGACGACACCGGACGCGGCGATCACGCTCTTCCGGCACGACACGACGGCCGGCTGGCAGTACTGGACCGACCTCAAGACCCTTGACCTCAGCGCCGGTTACCAGCGCGCGGAGGTCCGTACCCCCGTCGTACCGCCCGGCACCGACCGGATCAGCTGGGGCGTCTCCGTCTTCGGCACCGGCAGCGCCACCACGGACGACTACGGCATGGAGGAGGTCACCGTCCCCGCGCCCGACCCGGAGTGCACGGGCACGGCCGCCGACTGCGCCGACGGCCGCTGGGAGGTGCTGGAGACCGAGAACCCGGTGCGCTCCATGCACTCGGTGGTCCTCAACAACGGCAAGGTGCTGCTGATCGCCGGTTCCGGCAACGACCCGGAGCGGTTCGAGGCCGGGACCTTCACCTCGGCGGTGTACGACCCCGAGGACGGGACGTACACGACGATCCCCACGCCCGACGACATGTTCTGCTCCGGACATGTGCAACTCTCCGACGGCCGCGTGCTGGTGATGAGCGGCAACAAGGGCTATCCCTCGGCGGACGGCACCATCGGCTACCAGGGCTACAAGGACTCGTACGTCTTCGACCCGGCCACCGAGACGTACAGCAGGACCAACGACATGAACGACGGGCACTGGTACCCGTCCGCCACGATCATGGGCAACGGTGACGTGCTGTCCTTCGGCGGGCTGCGCGAGGACTCGTCCGGCTCGGTGACGGCCGAGCGGTGGTCGGCCGCCGAGGAGGAGTGGCTGCCGCTCTGGCAGGTGAACCAGACCTGGTCGTACTGGGGTCTGTACCCGGCGATGGTGCTGATGCAGGACGGCCGGCTCTTCTACACCGGCAGTCACACCTTCGGCAACGGCACACCCGGCACCGGTTCCTCGATCTACGACTACGACGCCAACACCGTCACGGACGTGCCCGGCCTGCGGGACAAGGACGAGCGCGACCAGTCGGCGAGCGTGCTGCTGCCCCCCGCCCAGGACCAGAAGGTGCTCACCATCGGCGGCGGGAACATCGACTCCAACCCGGAGGCGAACCGGCTCACCGACATCATCGACCTGAAGGAGCCGAACCCGCAGTACCGGGCCGGGCCGCCGCTGCCGCAGGGCACCGTCGACCTGGGCGGCCCCGGCGGGCCGCAGCCGCAGACCGGCGCGCAGGGCAAGATGTACGGCTCCGCGGTGCTGCTGCCCGACGGCAAGGTGCTGGAGACGGGCGGCGCGCTGCACAACCGGGCCAACCCGGTCTTCTCCACCTCGGTCTTCGACCCGGTGACGGAGACGTACGACGTGGTGGCCACCGACCCGGAGGCGCGCGGCTACCACTCGTCGGCGTTCCTGCTCCCCGACGGCCGGGTGATGACGACGGGCGACAACCCGGGCAACGGCTCCTGGAACCACCAGGTGTCGCTCTACACACCGCCGTATCTCTTCAAGGGGCCGCGCCCGGAGATCACTTCGCTGATCGACCCGGAGTGGAACTACGGCGACACGCAGCGGATCACCGTCGACCGGCCCATCGCCAAGGCCGAGTTGATCCGGCCGGCCGCGGTGACGCACTCGTCGGACCCCAACCAGCGGTTCGTGGACCTGCCTTTGACGGTCGACGGGAACACCGTCGACCTGAATGTGACGGGAAATCCGAATCTGGCGCCGCCGGGGTGGTACATGCTCTTCGCGGTCGACGCCAACGGGGTCCCGTCGGTGGCCGAGTGGGTGAAGCTGGGCGGCCCGGCGGCGCTTGCGGAGAAGTCGGCGCACGGCCAACATCACGACTTCGCGGGCGAGTTGGCGAAGCCCGCCAAGAAGCCCGCGAAGAAGCGGAGTTCGGTGCCGGTGAGCCCGCAGATCTCGGGCTGCGACCGGCACTACGGCTCGGCCAACGTCTGCGTGCCGACGGTCTTCCCTCAGGCGGTGAAGGCGACGAAGCGCAAGACGGTGACGCAGGCGCGCTGCGACTGGCTCGCGTCGCACGGCTACGGAGCGCTGAAGGTCAACGGCAAGGACGACCCACTGCGTCTGGACCCGGACGGGGACGGGAGGGCGTGCGCGAGTTAGTCCTGGACGGCAATTGAGCCTGTCCGGCGATCGAGGGCGAACCGCCCCAACGGGCGGACCCGGCAGATCCGATCCGGACCGCCTCTACAGCGCGAGTCCGCCCTTGAGCGTGTCGAGCGCGCGGTCGACGAGCACGGCCAGATCGTCCTTCTGGCCGTGCTCGGCCCAGTAGATCGTCACCTCGCGCAGCGCCGCCAGCACCGAGGCGGTGAAGACCAGGACCTCCAGGTCGCCTTCCTTGCGCCCCGTGCGGTCCGCGACGGCGCGGGACAGCAGGAGCGAGGTCTCCGCCATCGTCTCCGTCATCCTGGCCCGTACGGCGGGGATCTCCAGCATCAGTCTGCTGCGCCGGCCGAACTCCCGGGGCTGGTCTTCGAGGATCGTCTCGACGGTCTGCCGCAGCACGGACCGCACCGCCTCCAGCGGCGGCTCGCCGGCAGGGCGGGCGCGGACGGCCGCCTCCATGACGGGGTCGAACTCGTCGGTGAGGACGATGTCTTCCTTCGTCGGGAAGTAGCGGAAGAGGGTGGACGGGGAGACCTCGGCCGCCGCCGCGATCTGTTCGATCGTGGTCGTCTCGTAGCCCTGCTCGTCGATGAGCCGGTACGTCGCCTCCCGGATCGCGACGCGGGTCTTGAGCTTCTTGCGTTCGCGCAGGCCCAGCCGGGGCTGTGGCGCGTCGTCGCCGGGAGGGGGAGGTGCGGAAGCGGCCATGCCGCTTATTGTCCGGCATCGCGCGGGGGAGCCGCTTCGGCGGCGGGCCTGGTCAGGAGTGCTGGTAGGCCACCAGCGAGATCCCGACGTAGTGCGTGACGAACGCGGCGAGCGTCAGGGAGTGGAAGACCTCGTGGAAGCCGAACCACCGCGGTGACGGGTTCGGTCGCTTGAGCCCGTAGATCACGCCGCCCGCGCTGTAGAGCAGCCCGCCGACGATGATCAGGACGAGGACGACGATCCCGCCCGTACGCATGAAGTCCGGCAGGAAGAAGACCGCGGCCCACCCCATCGCGATGTAGCAGGGGGTGTAGAGCCAGCGCGGGGCGCCGACCCAGAAGACCCTGAACGCGATGCCCGCCGCCGCCGCGCCCCAGACCGCCCAGAGCAGCGTCCGGCCGGTGGAGTCCGGCAGCAGCAGCATGGTCAGCGGGGTGTACGTGCCCGCGATGATCAGGAAGATATTGGCGTGGTCGAGCCGGCGCAGTACGGCCTCGCCCCGAGGGCCCCAAGTGCCGCGGTGGTAGACGCCGCTGACGCCGAAGAGCAGGCAGGCCGTGGCGACGTAGATCGCGCAGGCCACCCGCGCCTTGGTGGAGTCGGCCATGGCGATCAGCACGATTCCCGCGATCACGACGGCCGGGAACATCCCCATGTGCAACCAGCCGCGCATCATCGGCTTGACCGGGGTCGGCAGCTGGATCTCGGTCGGCCCCCCTTCGGGTGGTTGGGGGTTCGCGAGCGAGTCGGACGCGGGAGAAGTCATGCGCTCATGCTACCTACGGGACCGTAGGTTCCGGGTGGCTGTGTGGCAGGCCCGACATCCCGCGTAGCGGGAGGGAGCGGGGCGGAGTGGCGATGCTCACGTGTGCGGCCCTCTGGACAGATGGGCGCGGGCGTCGGATGATCAAATGAGTGCGGTCGGCACCGGATGAGCGGTAACGAAGCATCCGGGTCGCAGCCCCCACGGGGCATACACCTACAAACCCTCACCAAGGAGTAACCGTGGCGCGCGACGCAGGGATTTCCAACGGAGACCCCCTCAATCCCGTGGCTCCCACCGCCCCGACCGGCCACCAGGAGCTGATCTCCTGGGTCGACGAGATCGTGGCTCTGACCCAGCCGGACCGGGTGGTCTGGTGCGACGGCTCGGAGGCCGAGTACGAGCGCCTGTGCGGGGAGCTCGTGGCGAAGGGCACGTTCACGAAGCTCGACCCGATCAAGCGCCCCAACTCGTACTACGCGGCCTCCGACCCCACCGACGTGGCGCGCGTCGAGGACCGCACCTTCATCTGCTCCGAGAAGGAGGAGGACGCGGGCCCCACGAACAAGTGGAAGGCCCCGGCGGAGATGCGCGACATCTTCACCGGCGAGCAGGGCGTCTTCCGCGGCTCGATGCGCGGCCGGACCATGTACGTCGTCCCGTTCTGCATGGGCCCGGTCGGCTCCCCGCTCTCCGCGATCGGGGTCGAGATCACCGACTCCGCGTACGTCGCGGTCTCCATGCGCACGATGACGCGCATGGGGCAGCACGTCCTCGACGAACTCGGCGACGACGGCTTCTTCGTCAAGGCCGTTCACACGCTCGGCGCGCCCCTTGAGGCGGGCCAGGCCGACGTGCCGTGGCCGTGCAACTCCACCAAGTACATCTCGCACTTCCCCGAGGACCGCGAGATCTGGTCGTACGGCTCCGGATACGGCGGCAACGCGCTGCTGGGCAAGAAGTGCTACGCGCTGCGCATCGCCTCCGTCATGGCGCGCGACGAGGGCTGGCTCGCGGAGCACATGCTGATCCTCAAGCTCACGCCCCCGCGCGGCGAGTCCAAGTACGTGGCCGCGGCCTTCCCTTCGGCCTGCGGCAAGACCAACCTCGCGATGCTGGAGCCCACGATCTCCGGCTGGACCGTCGAGACGATCGGCGACGACATCGCGTGGATGCGGTTCGGCGAGGACGGCAGGCTGTACGCGATCAACCCGGAGGCGGGCTTCTTCGGCGTCGCGCCGGGTACCGGTGAGCACACCAACGCCAATGCCATGAAGACGATGTGGGGCAACTCCGTCTTCACGAACGTCGCGCTCACCGACGACGGCGACGTGTGGTGGGAGGGCATGACGGAGGAGCCGCCCGCGCACCTCACGGACTGGAAGGGCAACGACTGGACCCCGGAGTCCGGGACCCCGGCCGCCCACCCCAACGCCCGCTTCACCGTGCCGGCCGGCCAGTGCCCGATCATCGCGCCCGAGTGGGAGGACCCCAAGGGCGTCCCGATCTCGGCGATCCTCTTCGGCGGGCGCCGCGCCTCCGCCGTACCGCTGGTGACGGAGTCGTTCAACTGGCAGCACGGCGTCTTCCTCGGCGCGAACGTCGCCTCCGAGAAGACCGCCGCCGCCGAGGGCAAGGTGGGCGAGCTGCGCCGCGACCCGTTCGCGATGCTGCCGTTCTGCGGCTACAACATGGGCGACTACATGGCCCACTGGGTCAAGATCGGCGCCACGGCCACGGCCAAGGGCGACGAGTCCAAGCTCCCGAAGATCTACTACGTCAACTGGTTCCGCAAGAACGAGGCGGGCAAGTTCGTCTGGCCCGGCTTCGGCGAGAACGGCCGCGTACTGAAGTGGATCGTCGAGCGCCTTGAGGGCAAGGGCGAGGGCGTCGAGTCCCCGATCGGTATCCTCCCGGCGAAGGGCGCCCTGGACACCAAGGGCCTCGACCTCTCGGACGCGGACCTGGACTTCCTGCTCACGGTCGACAAGGAGGTCTGGCGCGAGGAGGCGTCCCTGGTCCCGGCCCACCTGAACACGTTCGGCACGCACACGCCGCCGGAGCTGTGGGACGAGTACAACGCGCTGGTGAACCGCCTGTCCTGACCCGTCCCACGGGACGCACCCCCGACCACCCTCCGAGAACGGCCCCCGGAGCCCATCCCTCACGGCTCCGGGGGCCTCGGCGTGCTCGTCGGGGTCCTACTTCAGGCGGACGACCTGCGGGTCGTGGTCGCTCGCCTGGTCGGCGAACTCCGCGTTGATGTGGACCACGTCGTACCCGGGCTTCTTGATGCCCGGACTGACCAGGATGTGGTCCAGGGTCTGGGAGTTGCCGTCGTAGACGTAGCTGTAGCGCTCGTTCCTTGGCAGCTTGTCCATCAGGTCGGTCAGGATTCCGCCGCGGGTGAGGACGGCGACCGGCTTGGAGAACTGGTAGTCGTTCAGGTCACCGAGGACGACGACCTTGGCCTTCCTGTCCTTGGCGAGCAGCCCGGCGACGAAGTCGTGGACCTCCGTCGCCTGGGTCAGCCGCTGGGTCTCGGAGCCGAGCGTCGGCGGCTGGAAGACGCCGTGCGTGGGCTGGTCGCCGCCCTTGGAGTTGAAGTGGTTGCCGATCACGAAGACCTGCTCGCCGCGGAAGGTGAACTCGCCGACCAGCGGCTTGCGGCTGCTCTTCCAGGCGTCCGAGACCGGGCTGATCCGGCCCGGGGACACGGACAGCGTGATGTCCTTGCCGTGCTTGCCGGTGGTGACGACCTCGGTGGCGGTGGTGGCGTCGCCGCCGGGCCGGTCCACGAAGGAGACCCGCGCCGGGTTGAAGAGGAAGACGTTACGGATGTTGCCGCCCGGCTCACCGCCGTCCGTCTTGTCCGCCGGGTCGACGGAGCGCCAGTCGTACGCCGGGCCGCCCGCCGCCCGGATCGCGGCGACGAACTGCGCGAGGGTCCTGTCCGCGGCGACCGTGCCGTCGTCCTTGGCGCCGTTGTTGTCCTGGATCTCCTCCAGGCTCACGATGTCCGGCGTGGCGAGGTTCTTGACGACGCCCTCGGCCAGCCGGTCGAACTTGGCCTGCGGGTCGGTCGGATCGAGGTTCTCGACGTTGTACGTGGCGACCGACAGCTCGTCGGACCTGCCCTTCTTCGCCACCTCGGGCTTGAGACCGCCCGACTTGACCGTGCCCACAGTGGTCGCCTGGAGGCTGTATCCACCGAAGTTGCCGTAGTCCACCGGGCCGCTGGTCGTACCGGCGAGGGTGTCGCCCACATTGGCCGTGACCTTCTCGCCGGTCAGCGAACCGAGCAGCAGACGGCCCGAGTTCAGCTGGTCGTACGAGGGGTAGACGGTGCCGCCGCGCGGGGTCGGGTTCTGCCTGGGCTTGGTGGTGACCCAGGTCTCGCCGTACGCGTTGGAGGCGCCCACCACGCGGCTGTCGCCGACCTGGACGAGCATGCCCTCACGGGACTCGAACCAGTCCAGCGCGTAGCCGCCGGGCTTCAGCGCGAGCGACTCGATGCTGAGTCCCTTCGCGTCCGGCGCGTAGGTCTCGGGCAGTGAGCCGGCGCCGATCAACTCGGCCCGCGGCAGCGGGTTGCCGGAGGAGAGGACGGCGGTCGTCGGGCCGGTCAGCTCGGTGAGCGACTGGGAGCCGGAACTCTGGCCGCCCGGGTAGTACTCGGTGACCTTGCCGCTGACCACGACGGAGTCGCCGAGCTTCACCTGCGGGGCGGACGAACCGGTGAAGACGAAGACACCCTCGCTGGTGGCCGGGTCGCCGTCCGGCGCGGTGTCCTGGATCCAGAAGCCACGCGAGCCGGTCACACGGACCGCGGTGACCACACCCGGCACGTTGGTGACGGTCTTTCCGGCCTGCGGGGAGATCCGGGTGGTGCCCTGGATGTCGTGGATCCGCAGCTCGCCGGGGGTGGTGTCGGTGGGTGAGGGGGTGGGGGACGGCTCGCCGCCGTCGCCCGCGCCCGCGCTGTTGCGCGGCGACGGCGTCGCGCCGCTGAAGTCGGCGGAGTTGTTGTCCGTGTCCGCGAGCGCCGTGTTGCGCGCCACGGAGTGGGTGTTGTCGGAGCCGGTCGCGGGCGTGTTCTCCCGTACGGTGGCGGTGCCGAAGCCGGCCAGGTCCTTGATGTTCGTGTCGGCCGCGCAGTCGGCGGCGCTCACGCAGGTCAGCGGGGTGGTCGAGCGGACGAGCGCGACGGTGCCGCTGCTCGCCGACATGGCGATGGTGCCGGCCGCGTCGGGGGCGGGCAGCGGGGTGTCGCCGCCGGAGCCCTTGGACTCCTCGACGAGGTAGCTGCCGCCCGCGGGGATGGCGCCCTTGATCTCGGTGACCTGCCACTTGGACGTGGGGCCGGGCGAGCCGCTCAGGTACTGCACGGACCAGCCGGTGAGGTCGAAGGGACCGTCGCCGGTGTTGCCCAGCTCGATGAAGTCGTTGGTGAGGGTGGCACCGGAGTTTCCGCCACCGCCGTACACCTCGGAGATGACGGCGTCGGGGGAGGGCGTCGCCTGAGCGGTGAACGGAAGCGCGATGAGCGATGCGGCCAGGCCGACGGGGAGCGCCACGGCGATCGCCCTGGCACGGCGGCCACGCAGGGCCGGGGGTATGGATGGGGGCACGGAGAGCTCTTTCTTGCGGATGTGACAGGAGGTACGCGTGCGAGTCGTGTGACATGCGTACGAAGCGTGAGGACCCTGGAAATCGGCTCAAGATACGCGCGTAGATAAAACGGCAACAAGACCCTGGACGCGGTAAATGCCAAGTTTTTCCCGACTGTTCGCCGGATTTAACCTGGTTGCCCCGGCGGGGAGTGGAGCTCTCTCAGTCGGGGGCCCGGACCGGCCATCTGCCACAGTGCGCCGGCCATGCCGGTCGCCGTGGCCGGCCGCCGTTCGGGTGCGGCGCCGACCGCTCAGCGGGTGGCGGTGAGGGGCTGGGCGGGCTTCTCCTCCAGGGATCGGAGCGCCGCCGTGTGGGCGTCCATGCGTTGCGCCGTGAGGATCGCCGCCGCCGTGTCCGCGCGGGAAGCGGCGACCACCAGGGCGCGGCCCGCCAGGTCCAGCGCCCGCCGGTGCAGGACGACGGGATCGGGGCCGGATTCCCGCGCCGGCGTACGGAGCGGGGGTGCGCCGCGCAGGCGCGTGATCTGCTGGGCGATCCCGTCTCCCGCGTCCGTGAGTCCCAGGTCGTCGGTGACCGCCAGCAGCGCCGCGAGGTGCCGGGCGAGCTGGATGTTCAGCTCCTCCTCGCGGGTGCGGTGCGGGAAGTCGCTGTTCGCGTCGGCGCCGGCCATGGTGTGTACCGACTTGGTGCGGATCGGCTCGTACATGGGAATGGCCTCCTGGCGTCGTCAGGAGGCCACTCTACATTGGAATCAGTCTAAAGTTGAGCCCAGTCAACAGACCCGCCGTCTACGGCTGCGAATAGCCGTCCAGGAAGTTTCCGATCCGCGTCACCGCGTCCGCCAGTTCCCGCGCCGCCGGGAGCGTCACGATGCGGAAGTGGTCGGGCTCCGGCCAGTTGAATCCCGTCCCGTGCACCACCATGATCTTCTCGCGCTGGAGCAGATCGAGGACCATCTGCCGGTCGTCCTTGATCTTGAAGACCTTCGGATCGAGCCGGGGGAAGAGATAGAGCGCGCCCTTCGGCTTCACGCAGGTGACGCCCGGGATCTGGGTGAGCAGGTCGTACGCGGTGTTCCGCTGCTCCAGGATGCGCCCGCCCGGCAGGACGAGATCGTCGATCGACTGCCGGCCGCCGAGCGCCGTCGCCACCGCGTGCTGCGAGGGCATGTTGGCGCACAGCCGCATATTGGCCAGGATCGTCAGACCCTCGATGTACGAGGTCGCGTGCTTCTTCGGGCCGCAGACCGCCAGCCAGCCGGAGCGGAAGCCGGCGACGCGGTAGTTCTTCGACAGGCCGTTGAAGGTCAGGGTCAGCAGATCGGGCGCGAGGGCCGCGGTCGGGGTGTGGGTCGCGCCGTCGTACAGGATCCGGTCGTAGATCTCGTCCGAGCAGACGATGAGCCCGTGCCTGCGGGCGATCTCCGTGAGCGCGAGGAGCATCTCGTCGCTGTAGACCGCGCCGGTCGGGTTGTTCGGGTTGATGATCACGATCGCCTTGGTGCGGTCGGTGATCTTGCGCTCGACATCGGCCAGGTCCGGCATCCACTCCGCCTGCTCGTCGCAGCGGTAGTGCACGGCGGTGCCGCCGGCGAGGGACACGGACGCGGTCCACAGCGGATAGTCCGGCGCCGGTACGAGGACCTCGTCGCCGTCGTCGAGCAGTGCCTGCATCGACATCTGGATCAGCTCGGAGACGCCGTTGCCGAGGTAGATGTCCTCGACGTCCAGCTCGATGTTCTTGGTCTGGTAGTGCTGCATCACCGCCCGCCGCGCGGACAGCAGCCCCTTCGCGTCGCCGTAGCCGTGCGCGTCGCCGAGGTTGCGGAGGACGTCCTCCAGGATCTCCGGCGGGCACTCGAAGCCGAAGGCCGCCGGGTTCCCGGTGTTGAGCTTCAGGATGCGGTGGCCTGCTGCCTCCAGCCGCATCGCCTCGTCGAGGACGGGACCCCGGATCTCGTAACAGACATTGGCGAGCTTGGTTGACTGGATGACCTGCATGACGGCGAGCTTACGACCGGGTTTCGCGAGGCGCCTGGTGTTTTTGACCACGTCGGTCCGGAGTGTGAGACGGGGAGGCCCGAGAACCCCCGGCGGGCCCCGCATTTTGTTGAGGCAGTGTTCACCGAAGCGGCCCGGTCAGTTCACCCGCCCAGCGGGGGGTCGCACAACGCTGGGCGCTCATGAAGAAGCGCAGCACACTCCTCGCCCTGGCCACCGTCACGGTCATGGCCGCCACCACCGCACTGCTGCCGTCGGCCCTGGCCACCGGCTCGCACACGAAGCCCGGCCACGGCGGCAAGCTCGACCTCACCTTCCTCGGCCGCTACGAGAGCGGCAAGTACGACGAGGGCGGCGCGGAGATCACCGCGTACGACTCCAGGACCCGCCGGGTCTTCACGATCAACGCGCAGGCCGGCACCGTCGACATCCTCGACATCCGCAACCCCGCCGAGCCCCGCAGGACCGGGCAGCTCGCTACCCCCGGTGCCAACAGCGTCGCGGTCCACGACGGTCTGGTCGCCGTCGCCCAGCAGGCCGAGGCCAAGACGGACCGGGGCACGGTCTCGTTCTTCCGCGCCTCCGACGGCCGCAAGCTGAAAGAGGTACGGGTCGGCGCCCTGCCCGACATGGTGACGTTCACCCCCAAGGGTGACCGCGTCGTCATCGCGAACGAGGGCGAGCCCGACTCGTACTGCCCGCCCGGCGGCGAGGAGCCCGCGGGCATCGACCCCGTCGGCTCCATCAGCGTCGTGGAGCTGGACCGGGGGCGTGGCGGCGACCTCCGGGGCGCCACCGTACGCACGGCCGGCTTCGAGAAGTGGGACCGCAAGAAGGCGGAGCTGACCCGGGACGGCGTACTGATCTACGGCCCGAACGCCTCCGTCAGCCAGGACATCGAGCCCGAGTACGTGGCGGTGTCCGAGGACGGCCGCACCGCCTGGGTCACCCTCCAGGAGAACAACGCGCTCGCGCTCGTGGACCTGCGCCGCGCCGAGGTCGAGAAGATCGTCCCGCTCGGGAAGAAGGACCACTCCAGGCCCGGCAACGGCCTCGACGCCTCCGACAAGGACGGCGTGAACATCCGTACGTGGCCGGTCAAGGGCCTCTACAAGCCCGACGGGATCCACGCGTTCACCGCGCGCGGCGGCGAGTACACCGTCAGCGCCAACGAGGGCGACGCCCGCGACTGGGACTGCTTCGCCGAGGAGGTGCGGGTCAAGGACGTCGAGCTGAACCCGAAGGCGTTCCCTGACGCCGCCGCGCTCCAGAAGGACGACGCGCTCGGCCGCCTCAACATCACCAGCACCTCACCGCGCGACAGCCGGGGCCGGGTCACCGAGCTGAACTCGCTGGGCGGTCGCTCGATCTCCGTTCGTGACGAGCGCGGCCGGCTGGTCTGGGACTCCGGGGACGACCTGGAGCAGCTCACGGCAAAGGCGTTCGGGGAGAACTTCAACACCGACCACGCCGAGAACGCCCCCGACAGCCGCAGTGACAGCAAGGGCCCGGAGCCGGAGGGCATCACCACCGGAACGGTGCGCGGTACGACGTACGCCTTCGTCGGTCTGGAGCGGGTCGGCGGCATCGCGGCGTACGACCTGAGCGACCCGCGCCGCCCCAAGGCCGCCGGATACGTCAACTCGCGTGATTTCGCGGGTGACCCGGAGGCCGGTACGGCGGGGGACCTTGGGCCGGAGGGCGTGCTGTTCGTCGCGGCGAAGGACAGCCCGACGGGTGACGCGCTGCTGGTGGTCGGCAACGAGGTGAGCGGGACGACGGCGATCTACCGGGTGGGCCGCTGAGGGCGGGGCCGGCCGCCGTTGCCGGGTTGTCCTCGATCGCCGGACGGGCTTGAGTTCCGCCGGACGGGCTTGAATTGCGCCCGTCCGGCGGTGGGGGCGGCCTACGGCTGACGCCGTACCGACCGGCCCGCCAGGACGTCCGTGCGGCGGCCGTCCTCGATCACGAAGCGGCCGTCGATCAGCACGTGCGGGATGCCCACCGGCAGGGTGCGCGGCGCGGCGAAGGTCGAGCCCGCCGCCACCGTCTGCGGATCGAAGAGCACCAGATCCGCGCGGTAGCCCTCGCGGACCAGGCCGCGGTCCGCGAGACGCAGCCGCGCCGCCGGGCGCGAGGTCAGATGGGCCACGCACTCCTCCAGAGACAGGACGTCGAGCTCGCGCACGTACCGGCCCAGATACTGCGGGAAGGTGCCGTACGCGCGCGGGTGCGGCTTCGCGCCCTGGAGGATCCCGTCGCTGCCGCCGGTGTGCACGCGGTGGCGCATGATCTCCCGCACGTTCTCCTCGTGCCCGACGTGCTGGAGGATCGTCGAGCCGAGCCGGTCGTCGATCAGCAACTTGCGGGCGGTCAGCCAGCCGCTCTCGCCGCGCAGCCGCGCCGTCTCGGCGATCGTCCGGCCGACATGCGCCGTGAGCGCCGGGTCGGCGACACCGGAGATCTCGATGGTGTCCCACTCGATGGGCACACCGTGGCAGCCGTCCGCGCCGATCTCCTCCATGTGGTGCCGGATCTTCTCGGCGGTCGCCGCGTCCCGCAGCCGCTCCAGGATCGCGTCCTGACCGCCCGCGCTCGCCCAACTGGGCAGCATCGCCACGAGCGTCGTACAGCCGGGCGTGTACGGATAGGTGTCGAGCGAGATGTCCGCGCCGTCGTCCAGCGCCTTGTCCAACAGGGTGATCAGATCAGGTGCCCTGCCCTTGTTCACACCGAAGTTCATGGTGGCGTGGGCGAGATGGAGCGCGCAGCCCGCGGTGCGCGTGAGGTCGACCATCTCCTCGTACGCGCGCAGGGCGCCCGCGCCGTAACTGCGGTGGTGCGGGCAGTAGTAGCCGTCGTAGCGGGCCACCACCCGGCAGAGTTCGGTGAGTTCGGCGTCGTCCGCGTACATGCCCGGGGTGTACGTGAGCCCGGAGGACATGCCGACGGCGCCCTGCTCCAGGGACTCGGCGACCAGTTGTCGCATTCGGTCCAGTTCGGCGGGGGTCGCCGGGCGGTCGTCCTGGCCCACCGCGTACATCCGGACCGTGCCTTGCGGCACGAGATACGCCGCGTTGACCGCGATGCCCCGGCCGCCGAAGCCGTGGTCGAGCCGGTCCAGGAACTCGCCGACCGTACGCCAGTCGAAGTCCACCGACGTGTCGCCGGGCGCGCCGCCGTTCCAGCCGGTGATGGCCCGGCGGACCTCGGTGAGCGTGGTGTCGTCGACGGGGGCGTACGACAGCCCGTCCTGGCCGATCACCTCCAGGGTCACGCCCTGCGCGGCCTTCGCCGAGTGGTCGGGGTCCCGCAGCAGCGCGAGGTCGCTGTGCGCGTGCATGTCGATGAAGCCGGGGGCGAGGGCGAGCCCCCCGGCGTCGACGACGCGCGCCCCGGAGAGCGCGGGGCCGGCGCCGGGCCCGTGGCGGCGGATCTCGGCGATACGGCCGTCGGTAACGCCGACGTCCGCCCGGAAGGAGTCCTGACCCGTGCCGTCGACGACACGCACGTCCCGTATGACGAGATCCATGGCTGGCAGCGCTCTCTCTGTGTCGTAGGGGTGCTGGTGAGCGGTTCGTCCTCGGAGGAACCCGCGCGTCGCGTCAGAAGAACGTACGGATGAGATCGGTGACCGTGCCGTCCGCCTCGGCCAGCGGGATCAGCTGCCACTTGTCGAACGACGTGCACGGGTGCGAGAGCCCGAAGCCCACCCAGTCGCCGACCTCGATCACAGCGTCCGGCGACGTGTGCAGCTTGCCGTGCTGGTCGGAGAGGCCGGTGACCGTGATGCCGCGCGCCGGACGGATCTCGCCGGTGCGCGCGTCGCGCACGACCTGCGCCTCAGGCAGGTCGAGGTCGTACGCCGCGTCCCGCTTGCCCGCGTTGACGAACGCCTGCTCCGGCGACGGGCGCGAGATCACCTGGGCCCAGAGCCGGAAGGCCGGCTGGAGCGCGCCCTCGGCGGGGATCCGGTTGAAGGGGGTCAGCCGCTTGTAGTGGCCGTCGTCGTGGGACACGTACGCGCCCGAGCGCAGCAGTTTCAGTACGGGGCGGGACAGCACGGGGATCTCGGCGAAGACGTCCGCGACCGCGTCGAACCACGCGCTGCCGCCCGCGCTCACCACCACCTCGTCCACGGTCCCGGAGAACCGGCCCGCCGCGTCGAACTCGGCGGCCAGCGCGGTCAGCCGGCGCAGCCAGGCGCGTACGGTCTCGTTGTCGGCGTGCGGCACTTCGCCCTCGTAACCGGCGACGCCCACCAGCCGCAGCGTGTCGGTGGCGGCCACGGCGTCGGCGACCCGCGCGCACTCCGCCTCCTTACGGACGCCGGTCCGCGCGCCCTCGCCCGCGCCCAGCTCCACGACGACGTCCACGGGGCGCGAACCGCCCGCCGCCCGCAGCGCCTGGTCCATCAACTCGACGCCGCGCACGGAGTCGACGTAACAGATGAAGCGGAAGGCCGGGTCGCCGTCCAGCTCGGCGGAGAGCCAGCGCAGCGCGACCTCGTCGACGACCTCGTTGGCGAGGAAGATCCGCTGGATGCCGAACGCCCGGTAGACACGCACCTGGTGGGGGAGCGCGGCGGTGATCCCCCACGCGCCGTACTCCAGTTGGCGCGCGAAGAGCTGCGGGGACATGGACGTCTTGCCGTGCGGGGCGAACGCCAGGCCGTGCCGCTCGGAGTAGGTCTCCAGGAGCGCCAGGTTGTGGGTGAGGGACTCGGCGGAGAGGGCCAGCACCGGGGTGGTGAAACCGCCGGTGAAGAGGTTGCGGCGTTCGGCGGCCAGCTCGGCGACGGTGAGGCCGTCGGCGTCCGGCGGCAACCCTTTGAAACGGTGGTCGAGACGCTCGTTCCTGAGGTGCTCTTCGCTGAGTCGTCCGGCGACCGCCATAGGGCCTCCTCCATCTGTCTCGTTGCAACATGTGCAACACCCATTGCGTATGACGCTTGACGCTGTCTAACATCCGAGCCGTTGCCGGGTCAATGATGGGCCCGGCGCCCCGGCCGGTGAAGGCCAAGGCCGGACCAGGTGAAGTCCGCCGGCCATGACGAGCGAGGAGCCCCCGAGTGCCCGCAACGGTAGAGGCGGACCCGACCGGCCCCGGTGGGCCCGGCGGGTCCGTCGACGTGGTCAGCCTCGGTGAGTCCATGGTCACCTTCCTGCCCTCGCGCCCCGGCCGTCTCGCCGACGTCCCCTCTTTCACGCGGACCATCGGCGGCGCCGAGTCCAACGTCGCCTGCGCGCTCGCCGCCGCCGGGCACACGGTCAAGTGGATCAGCCGCGTCGGCGCCGACGGCTTCGGCGACCATCTCGTGGAGGCGATCGGCGCGTACGGCGTCGACACCTCCGCCGTACGCCGCGACGCGGACGGCCGCCCGACCGGCATCTACTTCCGTACGGCCACGGACCGCTCCACCACCGCCCACGAGGTCGCCTACTACCGGGCGGGCTCGGCCGCGTCCGCGATGTCGCCGAAGACGATGGACCGCGCCGACCTGTTCTCCGGCCGCGTCCTGCACCTGTCCGGCATCACGGCCGCGCTCTCCGGCGACTGCCTCGCCCTGATGCGCGAGCTGTCCGAGTGCCGGGCGGGCCGGCCGCTGCTGTCCTTCGACGTGAACCACCGTCCCGCCCTCTGGCGCGACGACTCCGGTCCGCGCGAGCTGCTCGACCTCGCTCGCGGCGCCGACCTCGTCTTCGTCGGCGACGACGAGGCCGCGCAGCTCTGGGACCTGCACAGCCCGGAGGCGATCCGGGAGGCGCTGCCGGAGCCCGCGGTGCTGGTGGTGAAGGCGGGCGCGGACGGCGCGACAGCCTTCGTACGAGACCCCGCCACCGACACAGGCTCCGGCACGGACACCGTCACATCCGTACCCGCCCTGGCCGTCGACGTCGTGGCACCCGTCGGCGCGGGCGACGCCTTCGCCGCCGGCTTCCTGTCCGCGACGCTCCGGGACCTGCCGACCGCGGCCCGGCTGCGCCACGGCCATCTGATGGCCGCCGCCGTACTCACCGACGCCGGCGACGTCTGCGTCCCGCCCGCCCGCGCGCACGCCGACCGCCTCGCCGCACTGGACGACGCGGCGTGGGGCACACTGCGGCTCGGCCCCGGCTGGACGTCCGGGGCCGAGGAGCCCGGACAGCGCCAGGAAGCGGTACCCACCTCATGAGCCAGACCGTCGACCGCGCGCTGAGCATCCTGCCTCTCCTCGCCCGTGGCCCCGCCGACCTCGGACAGGTCGCCGCACGCCTCGACGTCCACAAGTCCACGGCCCTGCGGCTGCTCCGCACCCTGCACGAGCACGGGCTCGTCTACCGCCAGCAGGACCAGCGCTACCGCCTCGGCGCCCGCCTCTTCGCGCTCGCGCAGGAGGCCGTGGAGAGCCTGGACGTACGCGAGATCGCCCACCCGCACCTCACGGCGCTGGGCGAACAGTGCGGCCACACCGTCCATCTCGCCGTCATAGAGGACAGCGAAGTCCTCTACATCGACAAGGTCGAGAGCCGCTACCCGGTCAGGATGTACTCCCGGATCGGCAAGCCGGTCGCCGTCACCGTCGCGGCCGTCGCCAAGCTGCTCATTGCCGACCTGCCCGAAGCCGAGCGCCGCGCACTCGCCGAGCGGCTCGACTTCCCCATGTACACCCCCCGTTCGATCCCGAACGCCGCCGCCTTCCTCAAGGAGCTGGCGACCGTACGCGAACAGGGGTGGGCCACCGATCTCGGCGGCCACGAGGAGTCCATCAACTGCATCGGGGCCCCGATCCGCGGTGCGGACGGCCGGGTCGTCGCCGCCATGTCGGTGTCCGCGCCGAATGTCGTCGTCACCGTCGATGAACTCCTCGCCCTGCTCCCGCTGTTGCGCCGCACCGCCGACGCCATCAGCCGCGAGTATTCGGGGCACACGCACCAACCGGAACCCGCACCCCACGCTCTTCGGAAAGAGATCTCATGAGCGACCAGACCGCGAAGACCGCAGTCGTCCCCGCCACGCACGCCGCGCCGCCGGCCAAGTTCTCCCACGGCATCCGCAAGGGCAACATCCTCCAGGTGGCCGGGCAGGTCGGCTTCCTGCCGGCCGTTCCGGGGGAGGCCCCGACCGTGGCCGGACCGACACTGCGCGAGCAGACGCTCCAGACCCTCGCCAACGTCAAGTCCGTCCTGGAGGCGGGCGACGCGAGCTGGGACGACGTGATGATGCTGCGCGTCTACCTCACGGACGTCGCGCACTTCGCCGAGATGAACGAGATCTACAACACCTACTTCGAGGAGCAGAACCTCAAGGACGCGCCCGCCGCGCGTACGACGGTGTACGTCGGTCTGCCCGCCGGGCTGCTCATCGAGATCGACGCGCTGGCCGTACTCGGCTGATCCGGGCCCTCCGGCCCCTCGGCCGGACGGTCCGACCGCCCGATCCCCACTCGGCACGGCACGGTGCCCGTTCCCCGTACCCCACGGGCGCCGCGCCGCTATCCCCCCTGCCCGATTCCCCGCTCGGGAGCCCGCTCGACACGCTCTGATGCACGAAACACGAGGTCCCCCCATGCTGCTCGCAGCCGACGCACCCCCCGCGCCCGAGGCCCCGCCCCACACCGGCGGACTGCTTCTCCTGATAGACGGGACGGCCGGTCTGCTGACCGTCGCCGTCCTCGGAATCGTTCTCCTCCTCGTCCTGATCATCAAGGTCAGGCTCCAGCCGTTCGTCGCCCTGCTCGGTGTCTCCATAGCCGTCGGCCTCGCCGCCGGACTGTCCGTGACCGAACTCTTCGGCACGGTGCAGAAGTCGGCCGCAGTCTCGATGATCGAGTCGGGCATGGGCGGCATCCTCGGCCATGTCGCGATCATCATCGGACTCGGCACGATGCTCGGCGCGATCCTCGAAGTGTCGGGCGGCGCCGAGGTGTTGAGCACCCGCCTGCTCAACCTCTTCGGCGAGAAGCGCGCCCCGCTCGCGATGGGCGTCACCGGTGTCGTCTTCGGTATCCCGGTCTTCTTCGACGTCGGCATCTTCGTCCTCGCGCCGATCGTGTACGCCGCCGCCAAGCGCTCCGGCAAATCGATCCTGCTCTACGCGATGCCTTTGCTCGCCGGTCTGTCGATGACCCACGCGTTCCTGCCGCCGCACCCGGGCCCCGTCGCCGCCGCCGGTCTGTTCAACGTGGACCTCGGCTGGGTCATCCTGATGGGCGTCGTCGTCGGCGTCCCGGCCGTGCTCGCCGCCTGGGTCTACGCCGCGTGGATCGGAAAGCGCATCTTCGTCGACGTACCGCAGGACATGGTCGAGGCCGCGGCCGAGGCAAAGAGCGCCGTCGCCGCCGAACAGGAGGCGTCGGGCGTCGCCCCGCCCGAGAGGCCGGTGGCCCTCGGTACGGTGCTCGCGATCATCGGCACCCCGCTGATCCTCATCCTGCTGGCGACGTTCTCCTCCATAGCCCTGGACCCGAGCACGCTCCGGTCGGTCGTCGAGTTCTTCGGCCACCCCTTCGTGGCGCTGACGATCGCGCTGCTGCTCGCGTACTACCTGCTCGGCATCCGGCGCGGCTGGTCCCGCAACTCCCTGGAGACCGTCTCCACCGCGTCCCTCAAGCCGGTCGGCAACATCCTGCTGGTCGTCGGCGCGGGCGGGGTCTTCGGAGCCGTACTCAAGGGCAGCGGCATCGCGGACGCGCTCGCCGACACCTTCAACGACGTCGGCCTGCCGATCATCCTGCTGGCGTGGCTGATCTCGGTCGTGCTGCGCGTCGCCCAGGGCTCGGCGACCGTCGCGATCGTCACCACGGCGGGCATCGTCGTGCCGCTGGTCGAGGGCCAGGACATGTCGCAGGCGCACCTCGCGCTGATCATCATGGCGATCTCGGCGGGCTCGATCTTCGCCTCGCACGTCAACGACGGCGGATTCTGGATGGTGGCCAAGTACTTCGGCATCTCCGAGCGCGACACCCTGAAGTCGTGGACGGTGCTGGAGACGGTCCTGTCGGTGGCCGGATTCGTGGTCGCGGCGCTGCTCAGCCTGGTGATTTAGGTACGGTACGGCTCCATGTACCCGGAGCCGAACCCGTACGCGAATCAGCAGCAGAACCCGTACCTGAATCCGCCGCCACACCCCCAGCAGAACCCGTACCTGAACCCGCCACCGCAACCCCAGGCGCAACCGAACCACTACGCCGGCCCGCACGCCAATCCCGAATTCCTCGCGGCCGACAGCACGAGCGGCATCGTCGTCGACGAGACGGGCGTGACGTTCGACTTCGAGGGGCAGAGCGCCGAGTTCCCCTGGTCGGACATCCAGTCCGTGCACTCCAAACCGGGCGGCGGCCACCGGCTCATGGTGGCCGTCGTGCTGCCCGGCGGGAAGTTCTACGAGTGCGTGGTGAAGGCGCGCAACCGCGTGACGCTGGAGCAGTGGTTCCGCGACCTCGGTCACGTCCTCCACGTCTATCTCGGCCGCCAGGACAACCCGGCCTCCTGGACGCCCTGAGCGACACCTCTCGTCGGCGGAAACGGAACCGAGACCGCCGGACCTCTTGCGCGATCTTCGCCGTACGGCTTTGGTGACCCGAGTCACTTACGGGGACGAGTGTGGAGGTCGACGCATGGCAGAAATCACCGACAGCGGTACGGACGCCGCCGAATCGCGGCCGCGCAAGTCGAGTTGGAGGTACATCGGCCCCGGCATCGTCGTGGCCGCGACCGGTGTCGGCGCCGGCGACCTGGTCGCCACCCTCATCGCGGGCAGCAAATTCGGCTACACGCTGCTCTGGGCGGCCGTCATCGGCTGCGTCGTCAAGATCTCCCTCGCCGAGGCCGCCGGCCGCTGGCATCTCGCCACCGGCCGCACCCTCTTCGAGGGCTGGCGCAGCCTCGGTCAGTGGACCACCGTCTACTTCGCGATCTACGTCGTGATCTGGGGCTTCGTCTACGGCGCGACGGCCATGTCGTCGAGCGCCCTGCCGATCGTGGCGCTCTTCCCCGACGGTCCCGGCCTCAAGACCTGGGCGGTCGTCTTCGGGCTGCTGGGCCTGCTGTTCGTCTGGTTCAACAGGTATCTGGTCTTCGAGAAGTTCATGACGGTCGTCATCGGCATGAAGTTCCTGATCGTCGTGTACGTCGCGATACGCGTGGCGCCCGACCTCGGAGCTGCCTTCGCGGGGCTCGCCCCCGTACTGCCTGACGGCTCGCTGCTGTACACGCTCGGTCTGATCGGCGGGGTCGGCGGCACGATCACGATGGCCGCCTACGGCTACTGGGTCAACGCCAAGGGCTGGACCAACACCAGCTGGATGAAGGTGATGCGGATCGACAACCGCGTCGCCTACCTCACCACGGGCGTGTTCGTCGTCGCCATGCTGATCATCGGCGCCGAGCTGCTGCACTCCTCGCAGATCGCGCTCACCTCCGGCGACCGGGGCCTCATCGACCTCGGTGTGGTCCTCGAGGAACGCTTCGGCGTCGTGACGGCGAAGCTCTTCCTGATCGGCTTCTTCGCCACGTCGTTCGGCGCGCTGGTCGGCGTGTGGCACGGCGTGAGCCTGATGTTCGCGGACTTCGTCGAGCGCTTCCAGCGCGAGCGGAAGACCGGCGAGGCCGTCGGCGAGCGGACGGTCGACGAGGTCGCCTCGGGTGCGCGCGAGCGGTCGGTGCCCTTCCGGGCGTATCTGCTCTGGCTGACCTTCCCGCCGATCGGACTGCTCTTCCTGGACCAGCCGTTCGGCCTGGTCGTGGTCTACGGCGTGCTGGGCGCGTTCTTCATGCCGTTCCTGGCGCTCACGCTGCTGTGGCTGCTCAACTCCTCGCGTACGCCGGCGGAGTGGCGCAACGGCATCGTCAGCAACGTGATGCTCGCGGCGGGCGGGCTGCTGTTCGTCGTCCTGTGCGTGCAGCAGGTGCGGGACCTGCCCTGGTGAGCGACGGGTGAGGGAAACACACGGTGGCGCCGTCGGAGTCCGACGGCGCCACCGGTCTGTGGGGGGTGGTTCGGGGTGTCGCGATACGGCTACGGCAGGCCGTGCACGTGCGGGCCGACCGCCTTGGACCAGGCGTCACCGCTGGACGCGTCCCAGTTGGTGGACCAGGCCATCGCGCCGCGCAGACCCGGGTAGGTCTTGTCGGGCTTGAAGCTGCCGCAGTTAGTGCCCTGCGTCAGACAGTCGAGCGCGTCGTTGACGACAGCGGGGTCGGTGTAGCCGCCGCCCGCCGCGCTCGGCGAGGCCGGCAGGCCGAGGCCGACCTGGGAGGGGTCGAGGCCGCCTTCGAGCTGGACGCAGGCGAGTGCGGTGAGGAAGTCGACCGTGCCCTGGGAGTAGACCTGGCCGTCGCAGCCGAGCATCGAACCGCTGTTGTAGTACTGCATGTTGACGACCGTGAGGATGTCCTTCACGGCGAGCGCGGTCTTGAAGTACTCGTTGGACGTCGACTGCATGTCGATGGTCTGCGGCGCCATCGTCAGGACGAATCCGTCGCCCGCCCGACCGGCGATCGACTTCAACGCCTGCGTCATATAGGTGGAGTTGAGGCCGTTCTCCAGGTCGATGTCGACGCCGTCGAAGCCGTACTCGTCCATCAGCGCGGACACGGAGTCGGCGAAGGCGTTCGCCGACGCCTCGTCGTTGACCGAGACGGTGCCCTTCTCGCCGCCGATGGAGATGACGACCGACTTGCCCGCGGCCTGCTTGGCGGCGACGTCGGCCCTGAACTGCTCGTCGGTGTAGCCGCCGAGACCGGCCGAGTCGAGGGTGAAGTCGACCTGCCCGGCCGTGCCGGTGGCGTCCGCGAACGCGACGGCGATGATGTCGTAGTCGTCCTGGACCTCGGCCAGCGTCTGGACGGTCGCGCCGTTGTTGAAGTTCTGCCAGTAACCGGTCACGGCGTGGGCCGGTACGGCGGCGGGTGCGGCGGCGGGTGCGGCGCGGGCTCGTTCGCGGCGTTGGCCGCGGGTACGGCCAGTCCGGCGACGGCGAGAACGCCTGCTACGGCGAGGACTTTGAGCGTGCGGGGCGTGCGGGATCGCGCTTTCCTGTGCACTGCATGGCCTCCGTGGGGGGAGATGTGGGGGCGGTACGGAACGGTGGCCACCGTTTGAACGTACAAACTGGTCCAGACCATTGGCCTTGTCAAGGGCCTGGACACGATGGGCCGTTTTCGGCCCGGATCACACAGCAGCGCCGCCGGGGGAGCGGCGGCGCTGCTGGTCCGTGCGTGGGGGAGCGTGGGGATCTACGGCAGGGCGTGGACGTGCGGCCCTACCGCGTTGGACCAGGCGTTGCCGGCCGTCGCGTCCCAGTTGGTGGACCAGGTCATCGCGCCGCGCAGCGCCGGGTAGGTCTTCGACGGCTTGAAGTTGCCGCAGTTGGTGCCGCGCGTCAGGCAGTTGAGGGCGTTGTTGACGATGGTCGGGGAGACGTAACCGCTGCCCGCGCCACGGGTCGAGGCGGGGACTCCCAGGCCTACCTGGGAGGGGTCGAGGCCGCCTTCGAGCTGGATGCAGGCGAGTGCGGTGAGGAAGTCGACGGAGCCCTGGGAGTAGACCTGGCCGTCGCAGCCGAGCATCGAACCGCTGTTGTAGTACTGCATGTTGACGACCGTGAGGATGTCCTTCACGGCCAGTGCCGTCTTGAAGTACTCGCTGCCGGTCGACTGCATGTCGATGGTCTGCGGCGCCATGGTGAGCACCAGCCCGGAGCCGGCCTTCGCCGAGAGCTGCCGCAACGCCTTCGTCAGATACGTGGAGTTGATGCCGTGCTCGAGGTCGATGTCGACCCCGTTGAAGCCGTACTCCTGCATCAGGGCGTAGGTGCTGTTGGCGAACGCCGTCGCCGAGGCGTCACTGTTGATCGTGACGTTGCCCTTCTCACCGCCCACCGAGATGATCACGGACTTGCCGGCGGCCTTCTTCGCGGCGACGTCGGACTTGAACTCGGCGACCCCGGAGTAGCCGACGGCCGGGTCGAGGTTGAAGACGATCTGGCCCGGCGTGGTCGTCGAGTCGGCGAACGACACGGCGATGATGTCGAACTGGGCCTGGACGTCACGGAGTTTCTGGACGGCAGCGCCGTTGTTGAAGTTCTGCCAGTAGCCGGTCAGCGCGTGCCTCGGCACACCGGGCCCGCCCGGGTCGCCGCCGCCCGGCGAGGTCCGGCCGCTGACGGCAGCGGACTTCGCGGACTCGCCGGCCGCGTTGGTCGCCGACACCTGGAACTGGTACGAGGTGGCCGCCGCCAGCCCGGTCACGGTCGCCGAAGTCCCGGTCGCCGTCTGGACCTTCGTACCGTCGCGGTAGACGTTGTAGCCGGTCGCGCCGCTCACCGCGTTCCAGCTCAGCGCCACCGAGGAGGCGGTCACGGCGCCGGTGGCGAGCCCCGCGGGAGTGCCGGGAGCCTGCGGGTCGGGGTCGCCGCCCCCGCCGCCGTCAGGGCCGAAGACGGAGACGTCGTCGACGAGGTACGCGCTCTGCCCGTACCAGCCGTGCGTGTAGACGGTCACCGCACGCGTCGAGCCGCCCGTCCTGAAGGTCGTGGTGAGCTGCTTCCAGCCGCTCTCGCCGGGTGTCCAGGTCGACACGTCGGTGGTCCCGGTGCCGCTGGCCCCGAGATACGCGTACCCGCCCTGCACCCACGCGCTCAGCGTGTAGGTGGAGTTGGGCTGCACGGCCACGGACTGCGAGCACTTGGCGTTGTCCTGCCCGGCGGGCGTCCCCTTCAGCGCGCCGGCCCCGCTCCGTACGGGAGACCCGACGACGGCCCCGCTCCCGCCGGAACAGGACCAGTTGGCGAGCCCGGCCTCGAAGCCGGCGTTCTTGGCGACATTGATGTCGGCGGCCTGCGCGACGCCGCCCAGCCCGCCCACACTCAGGGCCCCGGCGGCCAGGACGGCCACCATCCCTCCCAGCCAACTCCGCTTCCGGCTGGGTCGGTTGCCGGTGCCGCCCGTGCTGCCGGGTCTGCGTCTGCCGTCGGGTACACGTTCCACTTGATGCCTCCGCTGGGGATGTCGGGTTGGAGGTACGGATCAGGAACGGTGGCCACCGCCAGGCCCGGGACAGGACCTGGCGTAAAAATGGTCCAGACCATTCAAGTTGTCAATACCTCTGACACGACATCCCGCCGACGCGGCACATGGGCCCGACGCAGGGCTACTCGTCCTGGAGCCGTTCCGCCGCGTAACCCGCCACCACGCCCACCACCAGGACGGCGTTCGACATGAGGATGCCCTCGGCCTCCAGGTCCTGCCACTGAAGCACCATGTTCAGCGCCTGGGCCGCCACGCCGACCGTGAAGACCGCCAGGACGTGCTGGGTCCTCGAGTCGCGGAACGGGTCGCGGTGGAACCTGCCCGCCGCCCAGGTGGCCAGCGCTATGCAGACCGCGTTCGGGATGTGGATCAGCATGAGTCTGCCGTTGAAGGTCTCCAGGTTCTCCGAGGTGGCCAGGTGATCGTTGACCAGTGTGGTCTGCAGATACTCCGTCAGGAGCAGGACGACGATGCCGGCCGCCCAGGCGCGTGCGAGGGCGAACACCGCCGCTCCGCGTCCCTCGTCCCGCTGGGCTGACGCCCCCGGGTAGCCGTACCTCGTCATCGCCAACCGCCTCCGTAAGTGCTCGTGCTGTGGGGCCGGGGGCGGGAACCTGAATCCCGCCCTCTCAGACCACCGTGAAAAGAAGAACCGCCGCGAAGCCGGCCGCCGCCAGCCCGCAGCCCGCCACCAGCAGCCCGTACTGGAGTACCGGCGACCAGTTGCCGCGGCACGCGACCGTCGCCGTGCGCTCCGGGGCCGCCGGGTCGTACGTCACCGTGACCGGGTCGCCGACGCGAATCGACCGGCTCGCCAGATCCTCGAACTCGATCTGGCGGCCGTCCGGCAAACGGAAGGTGAAGAAGTACTGCCGTGCGTCGGACCTGTTGTAAGGCTCCTGCTCGATCCGTACGCAGACGCCTTCCGCCCGAATGCCCTTTCGCAGTGCCCGATTCACGCCCGAAAGGCGACGCGCGTAGTGCGTTGCCAACCAGCCGAAAAGCAGAATCATGCCGCCGAAGAAAAGGTAATCACCGCCCGGAACAACCATTGCCGACCGCCTATTCGACCGTGATCGAGTCGATGATCTTCTTCAGGTCGCCGTCGCTGAGCTTGCCCTTGACCGCGTCGATCCGTACCGCGAATGTCTTGTCGTCGGCATCCAGGCCCGCGATGATCACGCCGTCGACGCGGGTGCCCGCCTTCGGGTCGAGTGCCCCTCCCGGGGTCCCCGCCCCGGAGTCGGCACCCGAATCCTTCTGGGTGAATTCGAAGTTGATCCGCCGAGCCTCCTCCTCGCCGTCCGGGCCGGAGACCTTGATCTCCTCCTGCTTCCCGAGCGTCGAGCCCAGCGCGACCCCCGCCTCGGCGCCGATCGCCGCCTCCTCCACGGAGTCGGCGTCCGTGAAGTCGAGCTGCACGGTGATCATGCCGATGGTCCCGCTGTCGTCCGAGAGCGTCGCCGCCGCCGCGTTGTACTTGCTGCGTTCGGCGGCGCTCTGCGCTTCGAACGCCGACGGGTGCGCCACCGTGACGGCCGGGGTCTTGAGCGTGCCCCAGCCCTCCGGCACCGTGCCGGTCCTGGCCTCCGTGCCGCACCCTGCCGCGAGCAGGAGCGTCGCGAGCGCGGCGGTCGCGGTCGCGAGGGCCGTCCGTCCGGCCGAGCCGGCCGTCTTGTCTCTCGTCTTGCCGTCGTTGCTGCTCATGGCGTGTGTGCTCCTGTCCCCGGGATCAGTTCGCACAGTAGCTGTACGGGACATAACTGCGGTTGTCCCCCTGCGGCGCACCAAGGAACTGTGCGTCGTTGAGGTTCTCCTCCTTCTTCTCGGTGGAGACCGAGAAGCCGAAGCTCAGACCCAGATTCAGTTCGAATCCGTACTCCGCGGCCTCGGTCTGGCCGGTGTAGGTGTTCTTGCTGGACAGGCCCTCGTCGAAGAGGAGCTGACCGAACGGGTCGTCCGCGCCGGGCCGCTTCGTCGGCGCGTGGTCGTCGAACATGTAGGCGAACGGCGCTCCGTTGTCACCTGTGCCGTCGAGCCACTCCTGGGCGACCGCACGCTGCTTGTCGCCCTCGGCGCCCGGCTTGAGGACGATGGAGTTGGTGACGACCTCGATGCCGGTCTCGCCCTCGGTGCCCTTCCCGCTGCCGCTGCCGCCGCGCTTGTCGCCGTCCTTCTTGCCGTTGTCGCCGCCGACCGTGACGCCGTCCTTCGTGGCGCCCTTCTCGACCGTGCGCGTCATGTCGATACGCAGCAGCTCACCGGTCGTCTTGTCGTGGCTGACCGTGATGGTGCCGGTCTGGGTGTTGGTCGCGCTCGACTCGCCGCTGATGGGCCCGGCCTCGTAGCCGACCTTGCCCGTGTACTCGATGGCCGCGCTGTACGTGTACGACTTGAGGTTGCGGTAGTTGTTGTCCGTCCAGGTCACCTCGGGCGAGAACTTGAAGGTGCCCCCGAGTGTCGCGCTGAGCTTCTTCTCGTCGCCCGCCGACAGCTTCATGCCACCGGCGGCGCTGGCCTCCAGGCCGACCTTGCCGTAGCTGATGTGCCGGTTGCCGAGCTTCTCGTCGATGCGCTTGCGGAGCTGCTCCTCCTCGTACATCGGACCGCTGTTGAAGAGGTAGGCGATGCTGTTGCCGAGCCCGCCACCACGCGAGTTGGCGTGCCGGTTGGCCAGCTCGTACGTCTTGAGGTCCTCGATGTCGTCGCGGAACTTGGCCGCGTCCTCCTCGCTGTCGAAGACCCAGGTGTCCCCGTTGGTCACCTTGATCCCGGCACCGAGCTCGACCTTGTCCGAGCCGAACTTGCCCACCTTGGCGCCCGGCTTCCAGTCCTTCTTGGCGGCTATGGACGCGGCGTCGGTGAAGGTCATCATCACCTGCTGGTCCTGGTCGTCGACCTTGCCGTCCTTGTTCACGTCGTTCTTGGACTGGAAGGTCTGCTGCTGGAAGCCGTACTCCTCGCCCCACTCGATGAACAGCAGCTTGCCCTTGGCGCCGGCCTTGTCGCTGATCGAGGAGATCTGGCAGAGCGGCGGCTCGTAGTCGGCGTCCGTCTTCGGCGCGGCCTGGTTCTCCTTGCCGCCGCCGGGTGTGCACGGTCCGAACGTGACCAGGCACTTCAGCTGGTCGGCGATGGTCCCGTCGACACCGGTACCCACCAGTGCCCCCGCGACGGCCGCGACGACCACCACCATGCCCACGTACTCGGTGGCGGAGGTGCCGCGGTCCCCCCGCGGCCCTCCTCTTGCCCCTCGTACCGGTTCCCGCCTCATCCGACCGTCCCCCTCGGTGGACCGCACAGCTCTTACGTATGCGGAATCGGATTCGGAGCGTACGGACGGGCCGGACCCGGTTGCGTGGGTCCCTGGACCCAACCCGGACCCAAAGAGCACCAGTCGCCTGGTGGCCGGTGTTCGGGTCGGCTACTTTCAAGTTCAAATGAAACATGGGTTAACGCCTGACTGCTTCGCCCGATTTTGGTGGTGCCTACGATGTGCGGGCCGAGCCACCGACATCGGTGAGGTGTTCTCTGTGCCCTAAGTCGTGGATAAAGTGCTGAGCAGTAGTTCAAGCTGTTTCGAAGCGGAAGTGCGCGGAAGGGCTGCGACCAGCTGTACCCAGCAGGAGAGAGAACCGCGGTCACCGGAACTCCGGCGGCCGAGCTGAACGGGGATCCAGGTGTCAACCGCCATAGCTGTCACCAGTCATGATCTGGTGCTGCCACCGACCGACCAGCAGACGCCCACGGCGGCCCTGTTGCAGGCGCCCGATGCCCAGCCTCTGGAGGCTGCGCTCGCGGACATGCAGGTCCTGGTGGAGCAGCACGGTTACGTCGTCGCGCTCTATCCCGCCTCCATCCCGGTGGCGCACGAGCGGCGGCTGCACACGGTCCGTTCGGTCCTGGAGAGCGACCGGATCGCGCTCCTCAAGCTGGATCTTCCGCCGCTCGGTCTCGCCGTACTCGTGCGGCAGCTACGGCAGTTGTCGATCTGCGACTTCAGTGCCGGGGTCGTCGCGTCGGCGGCCCGGCTGCTCTCCCACTACATCCACGCGGGCGCTCTCCTCAACTCGGTCACCAAGCTCGACCGCGTCCCGGTGAGTCTCAAGTCGCACGCCAAGTCCTGGGTGCCGGGCTCACAGTTCGGCGTCCTGGCCAACCCGGAACCCCAGTTGATCAAGATCGGGACCGGTGAACTCACCGGCCCCGAATTCGGCACTCAACTGCTGGTGGGAAAGGGACAATTGCAATCGGACTGGGTGACCGCGACACTCGCGCCGGCCTGGCGGGTACAGGGAGTACAGGAGATGTCACTTCTCGCTGACTCCCCCCGCTGGTGGGGAACGTCCAAGATGGTCGAATTCGCAGCGTTCCTGCCGGATATTTCCGTTCTTTACCAACTGGTTTCATCCGTACGGCGAGAGGTGTGTTCCTGGTGCGGTCTCGAACTCATCGGTGATCGTTGCGGATTCTGTTCGGCTCCGCTCTCCCCGGCTGAGAACCAAACGAACGGTTCAGGTGTCCTGAACCAAGGAACACCAACGCGCCACGGGTCGTAACCCGCCTGCCAGGCGGTCCGTACGGACCGGAGGCGGCAGCCGGCACCGCGCGGCGACCGCCGACTCCCGTACCCGCGTCCGCCCCGTCAGTCCCCGTCCCACGTCTTCGAACGAGGTTGTCCCGCTCATGAATTCACGGCAACGCCGCGGCATCATTCTTCTGCTCCTCTCGGTCCTCTGCGCCTTCGGCGCCTTCGCCGGCGTGCTCTCGGTGATCAGCGACGTGAATTCGAAGGTCGGACCCGAGGTGGCCGCGTACCGGCTGAAGGCGGACGTCGCTCCCTACACGGCGCTGGAGGAGGGGCAGTTCGAGAAGATAGAGATGCCGAAGCGCTGGCTGTCCGACAACGCGGTCACCGACCTCGCGGTCGTCAACGGCAAGATCGCGGTCACCCAGCTCAAGAAGGGATCGCTGCTCCAGGACGACATGATCGTCAAGCGGCCCGCCCTCGCCAACGACGAGCAGGAGATCGCGATCATGATCGACGCCGCGACAGGCGTCGCGGGCAAGATCAACGCGGGTGACCTGGTCAACATCTTCGCCACCTTCTCCGCCGAGAACGAGGGCGCCAAGGCGCAGTCCCGGATCATTGTCCCCAACGCCAAGGTCATCGACGTCGGTTCGCTGACGCCGCTGGAGCCCAAGGAGGACGACCGGGGCAGCAACACCGGCCCGCGCTCGGCCGTCCCGATCACCTTCGCCCTCAAGACCAAGGACGCCCAGCGCGTCGCCTACGCCGAGTCCTTCGCACAGCACGTACGCCTCGCCCTGCTTCCCGACGACAGCCCCACCACGCTGCGCCCCGGGGAGAGCACCTACACCCTCGAAGGGGACAAGTGAGGGACGAATGACGACCAGAATTCTTCCGGTCGTCGGTGATGCCGACGCCGCCAGATCCATCACCACCCTGCTCAGCCAGCTCCCGGACGCGGAGCCGGCCGGGCCGGTCGGTGACTCGACCTCGCTGATCGACACCCTGGCCAGGCTGGCCACGGAGTCGATCGACGAACTGCCGGAAGTGGTTCTGGTACATGAGCGGATCGGCCCGGTCCCAGCCCTTGAGCTGATCCGGGAGGTAGCCCTCCGCTTTCCCGCGGTCGGGGTCATTCTGGTCACCGCCGACGCGAGCCCCGGCCTCTTCTCGGCCGCGATGGACTCGGGCGCGCGCGGACTGGTCGGACTGCCCCTGTCGTACGAGGAGCTCGCCCAGCGCGTCCAGGCCGCCGCGGCCTGGTCCGTGGGCGTACGGCGCCATCTCGGCCACGGCGGCGACGTGTTCACCGGCCCCGGCGGCACCGTCGTCACGGTCAGCGGTGCGAAGGGCGGCGTCGGCACGACCGTGGCCGCCGTCCAACTCGCCCTCGCCGCCAAGGCGTCGGGCATGACGGTGGCCCTCGCCGACCTGGACCTCCAGGCCGGCGACGTCGCCTCCTACCTGGACGTGCAGTTCCGCCGCTCGATCGTGGACCTCGCCACCATCCAGGACATCTCGCCCCGCGTGCTCCAGGACGCGGTCTTCACCCACCACACCGGAATGGGGCTGCTGCTCGCGCCGGGGGAGGGGGAACGCGGTGAGGAGATCAACGACCGTTCCGTACGCCAGATCGTCAGCGCGCTCCGCAACCGCTACGAGGTCGTGATCATCGACTGCGGCACGCAGACGACGAGCGCGAACGCGGCGGCGATCGAGATGGCCGACACCACCCTGCTGCTGACCACACCGGACGTGGTGGCGGTACGGGCGGCCAAGCGCATGGTCAAGCTCTGGGACCGGCTCCAGATCCGCAAGGCGGAGGAGACGACGATCGTGGTGAACCGCTACATGCGGAACACCGAGATCCAGCCGCCGCTCATCGAGAAGATCACCAGCACCAAGGTGTCACGGGTGGTCATCCCGGCGAACTTCAAGGAACTCCACGCGGCGGTCGACGCGGGCCGGATGCAGGACCTGGAGTCCAAGTCGACGGTGAAGCAGGCACTCTGGGGGCTCGCGGGGGAGCTGGGACTGGTGAAGACTCCCGAAGGCGCGGAGAAACAGGGGAAGTTCAAGGGAGACCGGGGGTCGGTCGGGGTGCGACGCGGACGATCGAAATGACCGGACGACGGCAGAGAAGTCCGCATGGCCGACAGGGCCGACGAGACCAGGGGGCACGTTGAACCATGAGCAATCCAGGAACGGACGCGCTGGACGAGGGGGGAGCGGTGACCGCGACATACGGTGACGTCTCGCGGCGCCGCGACGGCCTGCGCCGGCAACGCATGCGCGACGACAGCGGCCAGACCGCGGTCGAGTTCACCGGCGTGGTCCCGATCATTCTCGCCACGGTGGTCCTGCTCTGGCAGGCCACGCTCGTCGGCTACACCTTCTCCCTCGCGGGCAACGCGGCCGACGAAGCGGTACGCGCGGGGACGGTGGCGTATCCCACCAGCATGCGACAGACGGAGTGCATAGCGGCCGTGAACGAGGATCTGCCGGACGCGTGGAATCACGACACCACGTGCTGGGCCGACGGCGATGTCGTCAGGGCAGAGGTCAAGCTTGAGATTCCGGTCCTCTTCCCGGGCTTCAACGTCGACATCGACGTCACCGGTGACGCCGTCGCGGTGAGGGAGAGCTGAGACATGGTGAACCGAATGCTCCATGGCAAGCACTCCGCACGCGGTGACAGGCGTGACAGGGGCCAGGCATCCATCGAGTTCGCGGGTGTCCTCTTCATCCTGCTCATCGCCGGCCTGGCGGCCATACAACTGGGCCTGGTCGCCTACTCGATCCAGCAGGCAGGTACGGCCTCCAGGGCCGCCGCCCGCGCGGCTTCCCAGCACGATGTCGAGTGGGAGCAGGTCGGACAGTCCTCGATGAGCGACTGGCTGGCCAACGGCACCGACTTCGAACGGACCTTCCCCGGGACGGGCGAGGTCGAGGTCGAGGCCAGGGTCGAGGTCCCGTCGATCATTCCGATATTCGACTTCGACGACGCCAAGAGGAGCACCACCATGCCCACGGACTGAGGATTGACCGGCCTGTCACTTACCCGGATCGCCGGGAGGCAGCACGCACCACCCGAACACCGCATCAGCATCACCTGGGAGTTGAGGACATGAGCCTGAGGGCGCGCATCAGCAGCCCCGAGCCGACCAATGGGCGCAGCGAAGAGAGCCTGCTCGTCGGCATCTACCGGGCCAAGCTCCTCGAGGAGATCGACCTCGCGGAGATGTCCGCTCTCGCCACCGCCGAGCGCCGGGCCAGGCTCGAACGAGTCCTCGGCCACATCATCAGCCGCGAGGGCCCCGTGCTCTCCTCCGGCGAGCGCTCCCAGCTCATCCGCCGCGTCGTCGACGAAGCCCTCGGCCTCGGCATCCTGGAACCCCTGCTCGAAGACGCCTCCATCAGCGAGATCATGGTGAACGGCCACGAGCAGGTCTTCGTGGAGCGCGGTGGCCGACTGGAAATGCTGCCTATGCGGTTCGCCTCCAACGAGCAGCTCATGCAGACCATCGAACGAATCGTCTCCACCGTCAACCGCCGTGTGGATGAGGCGAATCCGATGGTGGACGCGCGACTGCCGTCCGGCGAGCGTGTCAACGTCATCATCCCGCCGCTGTCCCTGAGCGGGCCCATCCTCACGATCCGCCGCTTCCCGCGCGCGTTCACTCTTCCGGAGATGATCGGACTGGGCTCGCTGGACGAGCAGATGATGGTCCTGCTGTCCGGGCTGGTCAGGGCGAAGTTCAACGTGATCGTCTCCGGAGCCACCGGTACCGGCAAGACCACACTTCTGAACGCCCTGTCCGGGCTCATCCCCGACGGGGAGCGCATCGTCACCATCGAGGACTCCGCCGAACTCCAGCTCCAGCAGCAGCATGTGATCACGCTGGAGACCCGCCCCTCCAACGTCGAGGGCAAGGGCCAGGTCACCATTCGCGACCTCGTCCGCAACTCCCTGCGTATGCGTCCCGACCGCATCATCGTCGGTGAGGTCCGTGGCGGTGAGACGCTCGACATGCTCCAGGCGATGTCCACCGGTCACGACGGCTCGCTCGCGACCGTCCACGCCAACAGCGCCGAGGACGCGCTGATGCGACTCCAGACCCTGGCCTCCATGTCGGAGGTCGAGATCCCCTTCGTGGCGATCAAGGACCAGATCAACAGCGCCGTCGACGTGATCGTCCAGCTGACCAGGCACGCGGACGGCTCCCGCCGTATCACCGAGATCGCCATCGTCGACTCCCACGGCCGCGAGGAGTACCGGATCGTCTCGGTCTGCCGCTACCTCGCCCAGCCCATGGCCGCCGACGGCCGGATTCCCGGCCACTTCGAGTACTACCCGATGCCCCGCCGGGTCGCCGAGCGCCTCTACATGAAGAGCGAGCCGATTCCCCCGGCCTTCGGCGTCGCGGAGTCCGAGGAAGAACTCGCCCTCCGTAAGGCAGCAGCCTGATGTCCGCCCCCGAAGACCGTCCCTGCCCGCCGCTCACCCAGAAGGTCCCCGCACGACATGGATAATCTCCCGCTCCTGACGATAGGCATCACGCTTCTCACGTGTGTGCTCGCCGTCATCGGCGTGCACGTCTACTCGTCGGGCAAGGCCCAACGCGAGGCGCTCGTCGAGCGAATGTCCCACACGGGGCAGATAACGGTGGTCGGCCGACGCCGCCGCTTCCGAGGACTCGACCGTCGCCTGCGCACGACCGGCATCGGCAAGCGCATCGAGAGAAAGATCGCGGTCACCGGCCTCGATCTGACACCGGGTGAATACGTCGTGTACGTGGTGGCTGGTCTGCTCGGTCTCTACTTCCTCGTCGGTGCCATCTTCGCCTCGTTCTTCGGGGTGCTCGCGGCACTCGCCGGTCTCTGGGGCGGCAACGCGTTCCTGAACTGGCAACGCGTCAAGCGGACCGAGGCCTTCATCAACCAGTTGCCCGAGCTGACGCGAGTACTCGCCAACGCCACGCAGGCCGGTCTGGCCATGCGTACTGCCCTGGTCATGGCGTCCGAGGAACTGGACGACCCCGCGGGTGAGGAACTGCGCAAGGTGGCTGACCAACTGGCGGTCGGGCACACGCTGGACGACGCGCTCGGAGAGCTCGCGGACCGCCTGCCCTCCCGTGAACTGGTCGTGCTGGTGACCACCCTGGTGCTTTCGAGCCGGGCCGGTGGACAGGTCGTGACGTCGTTGCGAAATCTCACCGAGACGCTCGAAGAACGCAAGGAGACCCGGCGCGAGGTGAAAACCGTGCTCTCGCAGATCCAGGTCACGGCCCTCGCCGTCCCCATGATCGGCCTCGGCTTCCTGCTGCTCATCAACAACATGACCCCCGGAGCGCTGGACAAGATGACCGGGGCAACGGTCGGCCAGGTCGGCACGATCGTCGCGTTCGCGCTGTACGCGGTCGGATATCTCGCCATCCGGCGAATGTCCCGGATCCAGGTCTGAGAGGGGGATACGAGACATGGGACTTCTACTCGCCGCTGTCATCGGTCTCGCCGTATACGGCGCCTTCTACGGTGTTCGTCTGTACCGCGCCGACGCAAAACTCCCCGGCGACCTGGCCGTTGCCCTGGAGAGCGGCGCCACCCGGACCACCGCGGTCGGCTCCGGCATCGACCGGCTGGGCATCCGCTACGCCCCGTCCGTGCTGCGCATGATGGGACCCAAGCGCGTCGACGCCCTGCGCCGCCGCCTCGACATGGCGGGCAATCCCGGCGGTATGACGGTCGACCGGTACGCGGCCCGCCGCGCGGTCTACGGTTTCCTCGGCGGTTTCGCCTGCTTCGCTCTGGTGATCCGTGGCCAGGCACCACTGGGGATCTTCGCCCTGGTCTACGGATTCTTCTGGACTGACGTCATCATCCGCGTCGCCATCCGCAAGCGTCGTGACGACATCGAACGCACGCTGCCGGACTTCCTGGACGTCCTCGCCGTCGTCGTCTCCGCCGGCCTTGGTTTCCGGCAGGCGCTGGAGCGTGTCGCGGAGAAGTACAAGGGACCGTGGTCGGACGAACTCCGCATCACACTGCGCCAGATGGACATGGGTGTGAGCCGTCGTGAAGCCTTCGACCATCTGCGCAAGCGCAACGACTCGGACCAGGTCTCGATGTTCGTCACCGCCCTTCAGCAGGGCGAGGAGCTCGGCGCGCCGATCGTGGACACCTTGATCCAGATCGCCAACGACATGCGGCGCACCGACTCGCAGAACGCCCGTCGGAACGCGGCGAAGGCCGTGCCGAAGACCACCCTCGTCGTCACGATGGTCATGCTCCCGGCGACCATGATCCTCATTGTTCTCAGCTTCTACTACGGTTCCGGAGTCGACTTCGGAAACATCCTCGGCTGATCGGACCATGGCCGACCGAGGCGCAGCAGCCCAACGACATCCGAGCGGGAGGTGAGCCACCATGGCCCCCAGATTCGCCGTACTCACGGGCGGCATCAGCAGCGAACCACCCGGTTCGCCCACCACCGCACCTGATCATGTGCCGTCACTGCCGATTCAGGTCAACGCTCTTCAGGCACTGTGCCGGCAAGTCTTCGGCTTTCGACTGGCGATGATCGCACTCGCGTCTCCATTCGCTCTGGAACGCACCGCGGCCGGACTCGCCACCTGGCTCGTCGCCTCCGCGGTCATCGTCACCTTCATGGTGTCGTACCTGCTGTTTCGTGACTGGGAGCGCTTCGGGCCCGTACTTCTGCGGCATCCAGTGCTTCTCGCCGCGGACACGCTCTTCGGGGCGCTCCTTCTCATCACCGCCTCGCCGGATTCCACACTCGCCTACGTCACCATCTGCACGCCGCTACTGGCGGGACTCGTGTACGGCTGGCGTGGTGCCACGTTCTTCGCGGTGCTCCAATTGCTGATGCTCGGCGGAGCGTACGCGGTGAACACCGATGTCGAGGTCTCGTTCTCGGCGCTGCTGCTTCCCGGACTGTGCGTCATCGCCGGTGCGATCGGCAGCACGCTGCGCAACCTGATGCTCGGCTTCGGCACCGCCAGCCAGGCGCTCACCGAGGCCCGCGCCCGGCTCGCGGTCACCGGCGCGGTCGAGGAGGAACGGGCCCGGCTGGCCCGCGAGATGCACGACTCGGTGGCCAAGACCCTGCACGGTCTGGCGATGGCCGCCGACGGTCTCGCCAGCACGGCGGACCGCATGGACCCGCTCACCGTCAAGCACCAGGCGGAACTCGTCGCCCGCTCGGCCCGCCGCGCCGCCGCCGAGTCCCGTGAACTCCTCTCCGACCTGCGCCGGGAGTCCGGTCTCGACGGCGGAGTGGACGTCGTCGCCGAACTCCGGTCGCGTACGGAGGACTTCACCCGGCGCCACAGCGTTCCGGCGTCCTTCCGCCAACTGGGCGAAACCGCGATGCCACCCATCCCGCACGTCGTGGCCAGGCACGCCCTGACCATCGCCAGCGAGGCCATGGAGAACGCGAAGCGGCACGCGCACCCGACGTACGTCGACGTGTCGGCGGGAGTGGTACGCGACGTGCTGCGCATCAGCGTGTACGACGACGGGAAGGGCCTGCCCGAGGGCACCTCGCTCGAAGACCTCAGACGGGCCGGTCACTTCGGCCTCGTCGGCATGGTGGAACGCGCGGCGTCGATCGGCGCCCGTATCCGCATCGGCAGAGGCCGGGCGGCGAAGGGCACGGAAGTACGGCTGGAACTCCCGCTCACGGCCCTGGGACTGCCCCCGGGCCAACGTCCGCAGCAGCACCCCGCACCACAGCTGAACTGACCCGCCCGCAGAACTTCCGTCTCGGAGCAGCAACTCACCCATCGTCCCCACCCATGAGAGGAGGCCGCAGCCATGCCGGACGATTTCTCCCGGAGTTCCGGGCAGCACTGGACGCAGCAGTCGCACGTATCGCAGCACTCGTCCTCGCACACCACACCGCTCAGTTCGGAGCACACCGCGGGAGTCCCCACGTCAGCACCGCCGGCGGCATCCGGAGGTTTCCCCGCCCTGCCGGGCCCGATGCCCACGGCGCCCGCGCTGCGTGTCGTGGTCGCCGACGACAATCCGGTCGTACGGGCGGGCCTGACCGTCCTGCTGTCGGGACGCGACGACATCGAGGTCGCCGCGGAAGCGGTCGACGGCCGCCAGGCATACGAACAGACCGTTCAACACAAGCCGGACGTCGTCCTGTTGGACGTCCGCATGCCGGGTGTCGACGGGATCTCCGCCCTGCCGCACCTGGTGCGGCTCGCGCCGGTGCTGATGATGACGTACAGCCGCGAGAGCGAGATCGTCCATGAGGCGCTGCGGCTCGGCGCGGGCGGCTATCTCGTCCACGGCGAGTTCACGGCCGACCAACTGGTCGCCGCCGTCCGGGACATCAAGCAGGGCAGGGCCCACTTCACACACTCCGCGTCCAGCGCGCTGCTGGCGAGCGTGCGGGACGGGGGCGGCGCGGACCCGGGCGCCGGCGCTCTTCCCGAGGGACTCGGGACGGCGTTCACCGGGCCCGGCTACCAGCCGGCCCAGCCGGGCCATACGTCTGCAAACGCACACGCCGGTCATGGGCATCCGCCGTACGTTTCTCCGACAAACCGGCAAGTAACACCCGGTGATCGGGAGTTGAACCGGCAACAATTTGCTCCAGCTTCTTCGCTTTCGCAATCGAATATGGCACACTCGCCTCATGGGCAGACGGCCCCGGGGATGCCTCGGGCGTCAGGGGCCTCGGAGGGGCTCTACTCCGAGCTGAGTCAGCGGGAGGTGGAGATCATGGACCTGATCGCGTCAGGGATGACCAATCAGCAGATCGCCGCCGCCTGCTTCATCAGCCAGAAAACCGTGAAGAACCACATCAATCGCATCTTTGCCAAACTGAACGCCGGTAGCCGGGGTGAGGCCATCGCCTTCTGGCACGGTGTCGCGCGAGGGGGGTCGGCCGGTCGTGACTGAGCGCGCCGAGGGCCGGACGGCCCATGAATTCGCCAGCAGTGCCAAGTCCGCTATTGGGCCCGGAGGTTGGATTTCGGGGCCCATGTCGGGGGGTGTTGTGTCATCGTATGTTTCTCATGCCGCCAGCGAGACCGGCCCGGAGGAAGTCGGAAGCGCGGGTGGCGTCAAGGGCTCGTACGAGTCGGCCGGTTGCCGGCCGGCCGACACCAAAGGGGATTCTCATGTCGAGCGTCACGCTGAAGTCCGTCACCAAGGCCAGACTGTACGTCGGCACCTGGGCGAACACGGCCGCAGCGACGATGAAGCGCCGGAGCGACAAGGGCCAGGGTGCGGTCGAGTATGTGGGTGTGATCGTGCTGGTGGCGCTGATCATCGCCGCGATCGTCGGTTCGGAGGTCGACACGGCGATCGCCGACGGTCTCACCAACACGGTCGGCGAGATCCTCGGCGGCGAGTGACCAATTCTCGCGACGCAGGGCAGGCCGCTCCCATCTACATCACGGTGGTGGCGGGCCTGCTCTTTCTCGCGCTCGCGTTCTTCGCGGTCGGACAGGCGGGCGCCACGCGTAACGGCGCCCAGTCCGGGGCCGACGCGGCAGCTTTGGCAGCGGCCCAGGAATCCCGCGACCGGTTCGCGGAAGAGCTGCTGACGAACTTCTTCACGCCCGGCTATCTGGACGAGATCTTCAACGGAAATCCGGTCGGCTCCTTCATCGGCTGCGCCGCGGCTCAGCAACTCGCCGACAAGAACGGCGTGGACGTCAAGCCGAATGGGTGCAAAGCCTTGGGCGGCGCGAGCTGGGGTTTCACGGTTGATGTCAGAACCCAGGAGCCGATGGGCGATAACATCCTGCCCGGCACCGAGGACAAGAAGGCTGAGGCCACGGCCACAGCGGTCGTCGAGCCTCGTTGCATGTTCAAGCCGGCAGAGGATGACGGGGAGACGGAAGAGAATCCCGAGCCCGGCGAGGAGGGTGAGGAAGAGCCTTCCCTGCCCGGTGAGCTCGTCTGCGACGGCAGGGGTTTGGACCTCGACCCGAAGAATCTGGTGTTGCCGGACATGTCTGTCCTGTTCTCCGTCCGACTGGCCGAGGACTGACCGCGAGTGAACACAAAGGATCAACACTAATGAATATGCGGCATGGAACGAAGGCCCGTAGGGCAGCGGGGTGCGTCCTCGCGGCCGTGGCGCTGACAGTGTCCTTGACGGCCTGTGGCAGTGGTGACGACGGCGGGAACGACGACGCGGGCAAGTCCTCGTCAGCCCCGGCCAAGGACAATTCGAATGACGACGGCGGGAACACGGTGCCGGACACCAGCCAGACGCTGGCGACCATCAATGGCAGCAACGGGTTCCAGTTCACCATTCACACCGCTGCCCGCGACGACGGCGGTTTTCTGACTGTGACAGGCACCATCAAGAACACCAGCGGCGGCAGGGAATCACTTCCAAGCGCATGGAGTGGTGACGAGAGTCAGGTCCGGCGTACCGGTAAGTCGTTGGCCGGTGTCACACTCGTGGACAAGGCGGACAAGAAGCGCTACTACGTCTTGCGTGACACAGAGGGCAATCCTCTGACCACAACCGGAATCATCGGTATGGACGACGGTGCCACGGAGGACTTCTTCGCCCAGTTCCCGGCCCCGCCGGACAGCACCTCCCAGGTCGACATTCAGGTGCCGCTGATGCCCACCGCGACGATTGAGATCTCCTGATGCGTGCCTTCACGCCGCGTACGCGGCGTGCCGCCGCACGTCCGGCGGTGACGGCGATCGCCGCGGCTGTTCTGTTCACCAGCGTGCAGTTCACCATGGCGGGGAGCGCGTCCGCGGACGAGAGCCCCAGCACGCCACCGGGCACCGAGTCGACGTCCCCGCCGCCGGAGGTGGACGGCAACGCCAACGGGCTCAAGCTCCGCGACGGCGCCACGCTCGCCCCCGCGAAGGTGCTGCCGATCATCTCGGTCGTCGAGTCGGAGGGCGGAGAAGAGCGTCGCGAGGAGACCAGCGAGAGTCTGAAGTTCGCTCTTCAGGCCGAAGTTCTCTTCGGCAAGGACAGCTCGAAGCTGTCCAGCGCCGCGAACTCCCGTATCGCCGCCGTGGCGGCGGAGATCGAGAAGCAGGGCGCCAAGAAGGTCCGGGTCTTCGGCTTCACCGACAACCTCGGCTCGTCCGCCCATGGAGACGTGCTCTCCAAGCAGCGCGCCGAGGCCGTGCACGGGGTCTTGGAGAAGGAACTGGCCGAAGCCGGCATCACGTACGAGATCCGGGGCTACGGCGAGCAGTATCCGATCGCGGACAACGGCAACGAAGAGGGACGGAAGAAGAATCGTCGCGTGGAGATCTCCTTCCCGCGCGGTGAGACCGACAGCTCGCAGAACTGAGGACACAGCGAGCCTGTGCGCACACGGCCGTTGTCGTATGGAAGTCGCATACGGCAGCGGCCGTCCGCGTTCGCGGGGCCGTCGTCGTTTCCCCCCCAGGGGACGGGGCCCAGTCTCTTGGTTGGGCCCTGGGTTGGGTCTTGGGGCCCATGCGGGTGGGTGTCGCCCCGTCGTACTTTTCTCATGTCGCCAGCGAGACCGGCCAGGAGGAAGCCGGAAGCGCGAGGCGGCACCAGAGACTCGTACGAGTCGGCCGGTTACCGGCCGGCCGACACAATAAGGGGAAGCTCATGTCGAACGTCACGCTGAAGGCCGCCACCAACGCCAAGGTCTACGTCGGTACCTGGGCGAACACCGCTGTCGCTGCGATGAAGCGTCGCAGTGACAAGGGCCAGGGCGCGGTCGAGTACGTGGGTGTCATCGTCCTGGTGGCGCTGATCATCGCCGCGATCGTCGGCTCGGACGTCGACACCGCCATCGCCGACGGTCTCACCAACACTGTCGACGAGATCCTCGGTGGCGAGTAACCAGCACTCTCCCGAGACAGGGCAGGCCGCATCCATCCCAGGCCAGGATGGTGCAGGGCCTGCCCTTCTCGTGTTCCCGGACCCCCACCGCCTTTGAGCCCCAGTTGGGCCCTGGGACCCATGACCAGGTCCGAGGTCGCGCCGTAGCGTCGTGGGTATGTTGTCATCGGGGGTAGTACGTCTGGTTCGTCAGATCCGTCGTCGTGCGCGGCCGGCTATGCCGCGCACCGACGTCCGGCTGTTGGGTGCGTTGCGTTGGTCGCAGCGGGGGCAGGGGGCCATCGAGTACGTGGGTCTGGTCGTCGTTGTGGCGGCGATCGTGGGTGCTCTGGTGGGTACGGGTGTCGGGCCGGCGTTGGCCGATGGGATCAGTACGCAGGTCTGCAGGATCACCGGTGGTGGGGACTGTGGTGGTGGCAGTGATTCCGTCGCGGAAGGCGATGAGGACGGCCAAGGTGATCAGCCTGGTGAGCCTGCTGTCGACGACCCGGCCGCTGATTCGGGTAATGACAGTGGTGAGAAGTCGCAGGCAGAGTTGGATTATGACGCCGCGTTGAAGGAGCTTCAGGACGCTCAGGCGGCCGAGAAGAGTGATTCCGACAAGGCCAAGGAAGCGGCGAAGGAGCTCGCGAAGATCCTGGCGGATGAGCTCGGGATCACGGACGCGCTGGACTGCATCACCAAGGGCGACATGGGCGCCTGCACGGAGACGCTGATCAACGTCCTGCTCAGTGTTGTGGGCGGGGCGGTCGGCAAGTTGGCGGCGAAGTACGGCGCTCCGTGGAAGTGGAAGAAGGCCGTCGAGCTGGTCAAGAAGCTCAAGAAGCACGGCGGTGATCTGTACGACGGACTCAAGGGTCTGATCAAGAACCGCAAGCGTGTCGACGACGCGGAAGACAAACTCGCCGACGCCAAGAAGAAGCTCGACCAGGAGAACAAGGACAAACCCAAGGACGGCGACAAGCCCGAGGACAAACCGGAGTCCTGCGCCGTCAAGCACAGCTTCCTGCCCGGCACGCCGGTGCTGCTCGCCGACGGCCGCCGGATGGCGATCGACAAGCTCCGCGCCGGTATGTACGTCGTCGCCACCGATCCGAAGAGCGGTCGGAGCGAGGCCCGCGCGATCGAGCGGACGATCACCACGCACGACGACAAGGACTTCACGCGTCTGACGGTCCTCACGGACTCGGGCACGGACGTCCTGACGGCGACCGACACGCACCCGTTCTGGCTGACGGACCGGGGCCGCTGGGCGGACGCCGGTGACATCAGGGCCGGGGACGACCTCCGTACCCCTGCCGGTACATCCGTGCAGGTCACGGCCGTTGACCGGTACACCAAGCGGCAGACCACGCACGACCTCACCATCAACGGCATCGCCACGTACTATGTCGTCACAGGTGACACCCCGGTCCTCGTGCACAACAACGACTGGTGCACCGACGAGGAGCGGCTCGAAGACGCCGGCGACATCGCGAGTGGCCACGCGGACAACAAGCACGCGAAGGACTTCCCCGGTGTCTCGGCGAAAGACCTCGGCGAACTCGCCACCGACGTCATGACGAATCCCTCGCGGACCAAGCCTCTTGGCAGCGGTCGTAAGGCATACCTCGGCAAGGACGGCACGACCATCGTGATCCATGACCCGATGCATCCGGACGGCGGAACCATCTTCCGCAGGGACCCGGCATCGCTGGAAGACTACTGGGCGGAACTCAACTGATGGCGGGTAGCGAAGTGGCGGCGAGCGCACTGCTCGCCGAGGACGAGACGGCGCTCCTGCGGCGGGCGCTCCTGGAATGGGGCGGGCCCGCCCGGTGCTCGGATCAACTCGCCGTCGGCATGGGGTTCGCGAGCGAGCGCGATCTGCTCGACCAGTGCCCCCGGCTGCGGCGTGCCCTCGCCGGCGACGTGCCTCTCGCCCCGGTCGACTGGGCACGGATCCTGCTCGCCGTCGAGATCGTCTTCGTCAGCGACCTGGCGGGCACGGGCTTCGAATGGTCGACCACCACCGGACTCAGTGACGAGGCGACGATCAAGGCCCTGCGGTCCATCCAGCGGAAGCTCGGACGAACCGTCAGGCAGTACTACGGGGAGACACCGAGCGACGCGTAGCGACCGCGGTGACGCGTGACGTTCCCGAGGGAACTGCACGGCCCATTCCTGTGTCCTGTACCACCAGAGGCTGACGTATAGGGGGGATGGGTCGTGCGTCGTTTGCGGCTGGGGTTGCGCACCGAGGCGCGATTGTTGGGTGCGTTGCGTTGGTCGCAGCGGGGGCAGGGGGCCATCGAGTACGTGGGTCTGGTCGTCGTTGTGGCGGCGATCGTGGGTGCTCTGGTGGGTACGGGTGTCGGGCCGGCGTTGGCCGATGGGATCAGTACGCAGGTCTGCAGGATCACCGGTGGTGGTGACTGCGGTGGTGGCAGCGATTCCGTCGCGGAAGGCGAGGACGGCCAAGGTGATCAGCCTGGTGAGCCTGCTGTCGACGACCCGGCCTCTGATACGGGTAATGACAGTGGTGAGAAGTCGCAGGCGGAGTTGGATTATGACGCCGCGTTGAAGGAGCTTCAGGACGCTCAGGCGGCCGAGAAGAGTGATTCCGACAAGGCTAAGGAAGCGGCGAAAGAGCTCGCGAAGATCCTGGCCGATGAGCTCGGGATCACGGACGCGCTGGACTGCATCACCAAGGGCGACATGGGCGCCTGCACGGAGACGCTGATCAACGTCCTGCTCAGTGTTGTGGGCGGGGCCGTGGGCAAGTTGGCGGCGAAGTACGGCGCTCCGTGGAAGTGGAAGAAAGCCGTTGAGCTGGTCAAGAAGCTCAAGAAGCACGGCGGTGATCTGTACGACGGTCTCAAGGGTCTGATCAAGAACCGCAAGCGTGTCGACGACGCGGAAGACAAACTCGCCGACGCGAAGAAGAAATTCGACGCCGAGAAGCCGAAGAACCCCGAGGAAAAGCCCGGGGAGAAACCCGAAGAGAAACCCGGCGACAAGCCGGTCGGGTGCGCCCCGAAGCACAGCTTCCTGCCCGGCACGCCGGTGCTGCTCGCCGACGGCCGCCGGATGGCGATCGACAAGGTCCGCATCGGTATGCGCGTCGTCGCCACCGATCCGAAGAGCGGTCGTACGGAAGCTCGTGCCATCGAGCGAACGATCACCACACGCCACGACAAGGACTTCACCCGGTTGACGGTCCTCACGGACTCGGGCGCCGAGGTCCTGACGGCGACCGACACGCACCCCTTCTGGCTGACCGACCGGGGCCGCTGGGCGGACGCCGGTGAGATCGAGGCCGGGGACGACCTCCGTACGCCCGCCGGTACCTCCGTACCGGTCACCTCCGTCGACCGGTACACCAAGCGGCAGACCACGCACGACCTCACCATCAACGGCATCCACACGTACTATGTGCTGGCCGGCGAGACGCCGGTCCTTGTACACAACACGCCGCCCGGAACCTGCTCCATCACGACGCCGGCGGACGCCCCGGTGATCAACAGCAAGACGGTGTACACCTCCACCGACCGCTCGTTCCGCGTGGACATCGAGAATCAGAACCCGGGCAAGCCGGGCGCCGGAATCCATGTGCAGTTCATGGGCCGTGGCGCGGACCCGAAGAAGTACTACTTCGACCCCGCCGACGGAAAGTTCCGTACGGAGGCCGGTGACGTCCTTTCGTCGAAGCTGGCCAAGAAGGTTCCGCGGAGTGCGATCGACAAGGCTTACCAGTACTTCGGAATGAGTGCACCGTGAGAATGAACGCCTTGATGCTGCCGCTCTGGAAGGCCACCGAGGTGCGCGATCCGGAGATTCTCCCGGAAGAACTGCGGGATTTGATCGACGGTGGATGGCGAACCGGGCCGGCCGGTGCCCTGTTGCTCGACGGCTGTTACGGCGACGGGTCCGGATGGCGCAGTGACTGGCAGGCGGGGGATGTCGCCCAGCACGAGCTGGACGTGAATGACGTCGGTATTCCTTGCCACGATCTGCCCCAGGAGCGCGAGCCTTTTCTGCGCGGTGCAGTGGCGCGGTCACGGGCATTCGCCGAAGCCGCGCTGAGAGCCGCCCACGGCCTGCCGGCGGCCGACTCCCTCGTGGCGATCGTCTCCGTCGGTGTGGACGACGACTTCCTCACGCACGGCGCGACGGTCAAATTCGCCACCGAACGCGGTGGATTCCCCGAGACATTCGCGGAGTTGGACCGATTCCGCTTCGAGGCGATGGCCGTGCTCGACGCCCACGGGGACGGCGCCCAGAACGAGGACCGGGGCCGGTCGTGACCACCGACGTGGAGCCCGGCGCCGGGAGCGGCGACGGACCACCGCAGGTGCCCTTCGGGGACGCCCTGCGGGACGCGCTCGGTGCGCCGGGCGCGGTGCGGCTGCTCGACAGCAGCCCGCGCTCATCGGTGTGGGCGGCGGAACTGCCGCGTGGCGGACCGGTCGTCGTCAAGCAGCTCGTCGAGGGGCCGGGGGCCGAGGAGCGATACGCACGCGAGGTCGCCGGGCTCCGCATCGCCGGGCGGCTCCGACCTCCCGTCACGCCCACGCTGCTCGGTACGGATCCGGGTGCGCGCGTGCTGGTCCTCGAACGGGTGGAGCACGGAGCGCCGCAGGAGGGCTGGGAGGTCGCGTACGCCACGGCCCTGGCCCGGCTCCACGCCGCCGCGCCCACCGCCCCCGCTGCCCCCGAGTCCGCCTCGCTGCCCCGCTGGTCCGGCCCCGACCGCACCGACATCGACTCGTTCCTCGCGCTCGCGCGGTGGCTGGGCGCCGCCGTCCCCGCCCAAGTCCCGGACGAACTCGCACGGTTGACGCGACGGCTCGGCCGGCCACCGCGCCGCCCCGCCCTCCTGCACGGCGACCCCTGTCCCGGCAACGACCTCCATACGGCCGACGGCATCCGCTTCATCGACTTCGAACAGGCCTCCCTCGGCAACGGCCTGAACGAACTCGCCTACCTGCGCGTCGGTTTCCCCACCTGCTGGTGCGTGACGGCCGCCCCGGAACCGCTGCTCGTGGCCGCCGAGGCCGCCTACCGCTCCACCTGGCGCGAGGCCACCGGCACCGAACCCGAGGGCGAACTCGCCGACGCCTGCGCCGGGTGGCTGATCCGCGGTGACGCGCTCGTCGAGCGCGCACGACGCGGGACGGCCGACCAACTCGCCCGGCTCACACACGAGGACTGGACGTGGGGGACCGCGACCGCCCGGCAGCGGCTGCTGCACCGCCTCGAAGTCGTCGCCCGCATGGTCCCGAAACCGGACACCGACCTGGCCGAACTCGGCACGCTCTGCGTCGACATGGCCGACCGAGTGCTCACCCGCTGGCCGGAGCTGCGCCCCGTACCGGCCCGACGCCCCCACCCGTACCCATGACAGAAGGCCAACCGGCCCCGACGCCGGGGCGAACCAGGGGTGACGGGGTTGGGTCCTTGGACCCATGCGAGGCGGCGTGAGCCGCTGTTAGCGTGCAATACCGGTCAGTAGAGAGCGAGATGGGATTCCGATGAGGACGCGCACCGCAGGTACGTCACGGCGGACCGGCACGGTCGCCGCGCTGGCCGCGCTCGTGCTGGGGCTCACCACTGCCTGCGGCGGCGGGGACAGCGGCGGCGACGACACCGACAAGCCGAAGAAGCCCGACGCCGCCGCCAACGCCACGGCGGAGCCGAAGGACCCCAAGGATCCGGGCCAGGTCTCGGAACCGCCGGCCCTGGAGGAGCAGCCGAAGACGGTCGACCCGAACGTGAAGGGCGTCGGCGCCGGCGGCGGCAAGGAGCTGACGAAGGCCGAGCTGGACACCGCGGTGCTCGCCACCGGCGACGTGTCGACGTTCAAGGCCGGACCGATGGACGCGCCGCCCGCGCAGGGCGAGACCGCGGACGACCCCGCGTGCGCGCCGCTCACCGCGATGATCAACGGCAGGCCCGAGCCCGAGGCTTCGGCGGCCGTCTACCGTCAGCTCGTCGGCGCGAAGACCGGCCGCCCCGCCATCTCCGAGTTCCTCACCACCCACGGGACGCAGGGCGCCACCACCCTCCTCAGCCGGCTGAGCGACGCGGTCAAGGCATGCGAGGGCGGCTTCAAGGGAAGCGGCGCCGGCAGCCCGTCGACGTACTCGGCCGTGAAGCGACTCGACACCCCCAAGGCGGGCGACGACACCCTCGCCTACCAGGTGACGGGCGACTTCGAGGGCGATCCGGTGCCGCTGGTGTTCCATGTCGTACGCGTGGGCGGCACCGTCGCCACGTTCTACACCGCGAACTTCGAGGGCGCCAAGACCCCCGAGATACCGTCCATCCTGCTCGCGACCCAGGCGGCCAAGCTCAAGTAACGGCGAAACGCCGGACTTTACGCGTCCACGCCCAGTCGTACGCCCGGACGGACACCCCATCGCTCCATCGCTCCGGCCTCCGCCTCCAGCACGTGCCGGGCCCGCAACCGGGGCAGCGGCATCCGGCCGGGCTTCAGCGTGTGGACGTCGACGACCTTCAACTCCTTGTCCAGATAGGCCACATCGATCGTGAAGCCCATCCGGAACGTGTGAACGCTGCTGCACGGCGTGATCAGCAGCGCCCCGTCGAGTCCGGTCCGCCCGAGCAGACCGCGCCGCCGTGTGTTGTACGAGGCCGCGATCTCCAGCTCCACCGGCTCGTCCCGGCCCTCGACCGTCAGCCTGCCCTTGCCGTTCTGCCATTTCCCCATGGCGGTAGACCATACGACCACCTCGCACGGCTTTCGGTCGCGGAGGCCGGATCTGGGCCCGGGAGCGGCCGGATGTGGGCCCCAGGACCCATGACCCGCGCCGCGGTCCGCTCTAAGGTCGACCTGTGTACGCCACGCTGATCGTTGTCGCCGTCCTCTGGGGCTCAGCCACCGGGCTCCTCCTGCCGCGCGCCGCGTACCGGCTCTCCGTCGAGCCGGAGGACCCGTACCGCGACAGTTGCGACGCCGGGCACCCGATCACCGGACCGGCACGGGGCTGGCTCGGCACCGCGGGCTGTGCGACCTGCGTCGCGGCGGGCGGGGTGGTGACTCCCGCCGGCGCGAGCGGGCGTACGGACTCCGTGGCCACCGCGTCGACCGGGCGCTCGGAGGCCGGCGAGGCCGCGCTTCCCCGCACCGACGAGCCCGCGACGGCGCCGGGCGCGGATGCCCCCACAGGCGCCGACGACGACGAGGCGGACGCGGCCGACAGCGTCCAGGACGCCCGCGCCACCCCCGCGCCCGTCCTGCGCGGCGCGCGCTACACCCCTTCCGTCCCCGTCATCGTCATCACCGCCCTCGTCTGCGGCGCGCTCGCCGCCGCCACCGGCGCCCGGCCCGAACTCGCCGTATGGCTGCTGCTCGCGCCCTTCGCCGTACTGCTCGCGCTCGTCGACCGCAACGTGCACCGCCTTCCCGACCAGTTGACGCTGCCGCTCGCGGCGGCCTCCGCCGTGCTGCTCGGGATCGCCGCGCTGCTTCCGAACGACGGCGGCTCCTGGTCGACCGCGCTGCTGGGCGGACTCGTGCTCGGCGCCTGCTACTTCGTGCTCTTCCTGATCAACCCGAACGGCATGGGCTTCGGCGACGTCAAGCTCGCGCTCTCGCTCGGCGTCGTCCTCGGCTGGTACGGCTGGCTGGTGCTGTTCGTCGGCGCGTTCGCCGGATTCCTGCTCGGGTCGCTGTACGGCCTCGGGCTGATACTCCTGCGCCGCGCGAACCGTAAGTCCGCGATCCCGTTCGGCCCCTTCATGATCGCCGGGGCGCTGCTCGGCGTACTGCTCGGTGCCCTCGCCGTCTGACCCGGCCGGTGGGCGCCGCGCGTGAAATGCGTTCGCGGCCGGTACGGGGCTCCTGCCACCATCCCCTCATGTCCACCACGCCCCGCCCCCGTCCCGACACTCGCACCTTCGACGAGCTGATCGCCGAGGCCGACGCCGTCTCCGTCGACGGCTGGGACTTCTCCTGGCTCGACGGGCGGGCGACCGAGGAGCGGCCCCCGTGGGGCTACGCCCGTGCCATGGGCGAGCGCATGGGCCGCGCCACCGCCGCCCTCGACATCCAGACCGGTGGCGGTGAAGTCCTCGCCTCCGTACCGAAGTTGCCGCCGCTGACCGTCGCCACCGAGTCGTGGCCGCCGAACGTCGCCCGCGCCACCGCGCTCCTGCACCCGCTCGGCGCGGCCGTCGTGGGCGACCACGACGAGCCGCCGCTGCCCTTCGGGGACGAGGCGTTCGACCTCGTCGTCAGCCGTCACCCGGTGCGGGCGTGGTGGACGGAGATCGCCCGCGTCCTGCGGCCCGGCGGCACCTACTTCTCCCAGGAGGTCGGCCCGGCCAGCGTCTTCGAACTGGTCGAGTACTTCCTGGGACCGCAGCCACCCGAGGCGCGTGCCGCGCGCGACCCCGAACGGTCCGGGGCGGCGGCCGAGGCGGCGGGGCTCCATGTGGTGGATCTGCGAACGGCGGCCCTGCGCACCGAGTTCCACGACATCGGCGCCGTCGTCTACTTCCTGCGGAAGGTGATCTGGATGGTGCCCGGTTTCACCGTCGACGGATACCGGGACCGACTCGCGGCCCTGCACCGCCGTATCGAGACCGAAGGCCCCTTCGTGGCCACCACGACACGCTTCCTGATCGAGGCGGTCAAGCCCGTCTGAGTCCGGACACGGATGGACGGACAGACGGACAGACGGGCAGAAAGGCACGTGCCACGCGCTACGCGTGCGCCCCGACCGACACCGTCCCGACCGTCAGGCGCGGTGTCCCCTGAAGGATCTCGCCGGTCCGCTCCACCTGTTCCTCAAGTCCCGCGCGATGCGCGGCGCTCAGCGTGCCCAGCGGCTCCACCGTCACGTCGAGCCACTTCCCGGACCGGCGCTGGTGCCACACCCCGGCGACGGCTCCGTCGATCAGCAGCACGGGGAAGTTCCCGGCCTGCCCGCCCCCGAGCGCCCGCTCGTACGCCGCGCCCGCGAAGAGCCGTGTCCGCGGCTGGGAGGCGATGGTGAACGCGTCGAAGTAGGGGAGGAGCCGTACGCCCGGGACCGGTGGCTCCGCCGGGAAGTCCGTGTCACCGGACCTCACCCACGCCGCTTCACCCTCGAAGTCGACCCGCTCCGTCCGGCCCTCCGCCGCGAGCGAGCCGAACAGCTCCTTGGCCCAATTCACCGGCGCGGCCAGCCACTTGGCGAAGTGCTGCGGCGTGGCGGGTCCGTACGCGTACAGATAGCGGTCAACGAGCCCGGCGAGCGCCTCCCGCCCCGCCAGCGGCGTGAATCCGGGCAGCAGCCGGTGCGGGTTGGTGTACGTGACCTTCCGCCCCCGGTTGGGGCCGAAGCAGAGCGCGCCGCGGTGCGCCGCCGTGTGTGTCATCTGCCGCCAGCGCGGCCACTTGGTCTGGAACGCGTCCATGACGCGCTCGCCGGCCCACGGCCCCGTGCGCGCCACGATCGCCTCGGTCAGCTCGTCCACGGTGAGGTCGTCGTCCGCCAGCGCGTCCGCGATCGCGGCGACGACCTGATCGGTCTCGTCCTCGCTCATCCGTACGCCGTCGGGCATGGCGTTGCGCCCTGCGGGCAGCGCGGAGAGCGCACCGGTCCACAGGGGCAGGTCGGCGGACGGCAGCAGATGTACGGTGCCGCGCGGCCCGAACGTCTTCACCAGGCTGCCGTCCTTCCACAGCGCGCTCCGCACCGATTCGCGCGTCTCGCCGCCGTCCAGCCGCAGCGCCACCGACAGTTCGGCCGCCGACAGGACCTGAGCGTGGGCGCCGACCATGGCGCCGGTGACGGCGGCGGGGCCACCGCCGGTCGGTGTGGTGAGCCCCTGCCGGGCCAGCCGCCGGGCGTTGGCCGCCGCCCAGCTCACCCTCGGACTCCCGGTCCTGGCATCCGCGTTGTTCGTCGTCATGCGGCCGAGCCTAGGAGTCATTGAGGACAGATTCCGTCCGCATTGCATCGGGATTGCGGCGTCCATCTCCCTGACGTCCGAAGCCCCGACGTCAAAGCGGCGCCCCTCGCACAGCCCGCTCCCGAGTACTCCCATCGGGTGGCGACTTCTCGCCATTCCCCCGCCCCGGACAGTGTCCTCAGCCCCGCTGTCCTGGGCCTTTTACGTGTCCGGCACAGCAATCGGGTGACTCCGGAGCGTAGCGACGGCGCGGCTTGGCACGCAGCATCACTTACGAAGGGTTATGGTGGAAACCCCCCCTCGGGCCGGTCCGTATCCCCCCCACGGACCGGCCCGTTTTTTCATGTCCGCGCCGCGGTCAGCCCCGCCCGGCCCAGATGTTGGTGCCCTCGGTGTCCACGGCGAAGGTGTCGATCTCCTTCAGCTCGTCGGCCGACAGCGTGGCCCCGGACAGCGCCGCGACGTTCTCCTCCAACTGCTTCACGCTGGACGCGCCGATCAGCGCCGACGTCATCCGCTCGTCGCGCAGCACCCAGTTGATCGCCAGCTGCGCCAGCGACTGACCGCGTCGCCGCGCGATCTCGTCGAGCCCGTTCAGCCTCCGCACGACCTCGTCCGAGAGCAGATCGGGGTCCAGGGACTTGCCCTGCGTGGCCCGCGAGCCCTCCGGAATTCCCTTGAGGTACTTGTTCGTCAGCAGGCCCTGCGCCAGCGGCACGAAGGAGATGCAGCCCATGCCGGCCGCCTCCAGCGTGTCGAGCAGACCGTCGTCCTCGATCCAGCGGTTGATCATCGAGTACGAGGGCTGGTGGATGAGCGCGGGGACCCCCATCTCCTTCAACAGCCGTGCCGCCTCGGCGGTCTGCTCGGCCTTGTACGAGGACACGCCCACGTACAGCGCCTTGCCCTGCTGAACCGCGGACGCCAGCGCGCCCATCGTCTCCTCAAGAGGCGTGTGCGGGTCGAAGCGGTGCGAGTAGAAGACGTCGACGTAGTCCAGGCCCATCCGCTTGAGGGAGGCGTCCAGCGACGACGTCAGATACTTACGGGAGCCCCATTCCCCGTACGGGCCCGGATGCATGAGATAGCCGGCCTTGGTGGAGACGATCAACTCGTCGCGGTAGGCCGAGAAGTCCTGCGCGAAGATCTTGCCGAAATTCAACTCCGCCGATCCGGGCGGCGGTCCGTAGTTGTTCGCCAGGTCGAAGTGCGTGACGCCGAGGTCGAAGGCGCGGCGCAGGATCGCGCGCTGCGAGTCGAGGGTCCGGTCGTCACCGAAGTTGTGCCAGAGGCCGAGGGAGAGCGCGGGCAGCTTGAGGCCGCTGCGTCCGCTGCGCCGGTACTCCATGGAGTCGTACCGGTCATCGGCTGCGAGATAAGAGGGGAATTCAGTCACGAGTCCTTCCTTATCACGGACTTGTGACAGACCGGGTTGGGCCGTCGTGCCGCCCGCGCAGTAATGTGACGGCTTCGGGTGCCAGGGGCGGTCCCCATCTCTCGCGGACGGCCTTCCCCGCGGTGGACGGGCGGCCCCGCGGGCCGCCTGGTGGCGGTCCCCATCAGAAATCGAAGAGGTGGACTCAGTGAACTTGCGCGACCTGGTGTACAGGCTCTACGCACGCCGGGTGGAAAGGCGCCTCGATCACACCCAGGTGCTGCCCAAGCACATCGGCGTCGTTCTCGACGGGAACCGCCGCTGGGCCAAAGCCTCCGGCGGTACGACCGAACAGGGGCACAAGGCCGGTGCCAGCAAGATCCAGGACCTGCTCGGCTGGTGCGACGAGACGGACGTCGAGGTGGTCACCCTGTGGCTGCTGTCCACGGACAACCTCGACCGCGCCGACGACGAGCTGATCCCCCTCCTCGGCATCATCGAGAGCGCCGTGCGTGACCTCGCCGCCGACGGCCGCTGGCGCGTCCACCACGTGGGCACGATGGACCTGCTCCCCGCCCGTATGCAGACCGTCCTGAAGGAGGCCGAGCAGGCCACCCACGGCAACACCGGAATACTGGTCAACGTGGCCGTCGGCTACGGCGGCCGGCAGGAGATCGCCGACGCGGTCCGCTCCCTTCTCCTGGACCACGCGAGCAAGGGCACCTCGTTCGAGGAGCTCGCCGAGATAGTGGACACGGACCTGATCGCCTCGCACCTCTACACGCGCGGCCAGCCCGACCCCGACCTGGTGATCAGGACGAGCGGCGAGACGCGGCTCTCGGGCTTCATGCTCTGGCAGAGCGCCCATTCGGAGTACTACTTCTGCGAAGTCTTCTGGCCGGCTTTCCGCAAGGTCGACTTTCTGCGAGCCCTTCGTGACTACGCGGCGCGACACCGCCGCTACGGAGCCTGAGCCCCTGCCCCGCAAGGCTTCCGATACCCCTCCCCGGAATCCCCCCTGACGACCGCGCCGAACGGCGTTCACGACCGCCCGGGCCGTCCCGTCACCCGAGGTTCACACGCTGTCCGTCATATGCCGTGGCATGGCGGCGGGTGTTCGAGGGAATACCTCTCCACAGGTCGACGTCCGAGCAGAACCGTCAGCGATGACGGCGGGCGTCGAATCTCAGCGGTCGGCCCAGCCGTCCGCCCGGGAGGCCCTTTGCACCAGGACGATCGTACGGTGACGCGTACGGGCGCCGTGGAGGGCCGGTCCTCGGCCCGCGCACTTGGGCCCGAGTCCGGTCCGCCGTCCGCCGCCAGGCGGGCGACCACAGCCCGTGACGCCGTCGCATCCCGACCTCGTCCGAGGGGGTACGTCCTTCCGTGGTGACCAGCACAAAGCGCCGCATGCCCGACAGGCGCACCTATGTTCTCGACACCAGCGTCCTGCTGGCCGATCCGAACGCCATGTCCCGCTTCGACGAGCACGAAGTCGTGCTGCCGATCGTGGTGATCACGGAGTTGGAGGCCAAGAGGCACCATCCGGAGCTCGGATACTTCGCCCGGCAGGCCCTGCGCCTGCTCGACGACTTCCGTATCCGGTACGGCCGCCTCGACGCCCCCATCCCGCTGGGCGACCTGGGCGGCACGCTGCGCGTCGAGCTCAACCACTCCGATCCCGGCGTCCTTCCCGCCGGCTTCCGATTGGGGGACAACGACTCGCGGATTCTCGCGGTGGCGCGCAATCTCCAGGCGGAGGGGTACGACGTCACCGTCGTCTCCAAGGACCTGCCGCTGCGCATCAAGGCATCGTCGGTCGGGCTCCTCGCCGAGGAGTACCGCGCCGAGCTGGCCATCACCGACTCCGGCTGGACCGGTATGAGCGAGATGGCGCTCTCCGCCGAGCAGGTGGATCTCCTCTTCTCCGAGGAGACCCTGTACGTGCCGGAGCTGGCCGAGCTGCCGGTGCACACCGGACTGGTCCTCCAGTCCGACCGGGGCAAGGCTCTCGGCCGTATCACCTCCGAGGGCAATGTGAAGCTCGTCCGCGGCGACCGGGAGGCCTTCGGGATCCACGGCCGCAGCGCCGAGCAGCGCATCGCGCTCGATCTGCTGCTCAACCCGGACATCGGCATCATCTCGATGGGTGGCCGCGCGGGCACCGGCAAGTCGGCCCTGGCCCTCTGCGCGGGCCTGGAGGCGGTCCTGGAGCGCCGTCAGCACAAGAAGGTGATGGTCTTCCGGCCGCTGTACGCGGTGGGCGGGCAGGAGCTCGGCTATCTGCCGGGTACCGAGGCCGAGAAGATGAGCCCCTGGGCGCAGGCGGTGTTCGACACCCTGTCGGCCGTCGCCGGCCGTGAGGTGATCGAGGAGGTGCTCGGCCGCGGCATGCTCGAAGTGCTGCCCCTGACGCACATCCGCGGACGGTCGCTGCACGACGCGTTCGTCATCGTCGACGAGGCCCAGTCGCTGGAGCGGAACGTACTGCTGACCGTTCTCTCCCGTATCGGGGCCAACTCGCGTGTGGTGCTGACCCATGACGTGGCGCAGCGCGACAACTTGCGGGTGGGCAGGTACGACGGGGTGGTCGCCGTCGTCGAGAAGCTCAAGGGCCATCCGCTCTTCGCGCACGTCACCCTCAACCGCTCCGAGCGCTCGCCGATCGCCGCGCTCGTGACCGAAATGCTGGAGGAAGGTTAGTTCTCCGCCTGAATGCGGTAGTTGGCGCCGCCCGGCAAGGCCGTAAGAGCCTAGCCGGGCGGCGCTGTGCCATGCCGCCATTTCCGTGAAACTGGTGTGCCAAACGGGGTGTGAGCTATCCCACGCAACGAAGAATTGCCTTGCGGCGTAGGCGTCCGGCAGAGTCTTGCTTCCGTCAGGCCCCGCATACGACACACGTGCATCCCCAGGGATGCGGAACCACACAACTCAACACTTGCCGTCGTATGCCGCCCGCGCTTCATCCGGTGCTTCCGCCATGGGAGTTGCCGACGGGCCCGTGTCTCCCGTGACGTGCGGTACGGAGACCAGTGCCAGGGGCACGATTGCATCCGTGAGGTCACGTACACGGACGCTGCTGGAAGGAAACCGTGTGAGCCGGATCTCGGTCCGGGGATTCGCCGTGGCATCAGCTACAGCGGTCACCACCGTCGGCGCAGTCGTGGGAGTCGCTTCGGGCGCTCCCCAGGCCTCGGACGACAATTTCGAGGCGACCGCAGCTGACACGACGCTCCTCGCAGACATCCCCGCGGGCCAGCACGCCCAGGTCCAGACCGCGTCGTTGACGCAGCAGGCCGACGCGCAGGCCACTGCCGCCGATGTGGCAGCGAAGAAGTCCGCCGAGGAATCGGCTCGTATCCAGGCGGCCAAGGACGCCAAGGCGAAGAAGGAAGCGGCCGAGGAGAAGGTCGAGCAGGCGCGCGAGGCCAAGCTGGCCGAGCAGCGCGCCAGCCGCGACGAGACGCGTGACTCCTCCGACTTCTCGGTGCAGAGCTCGTACTCCGTCTCCGAAGTCCAGGCCATGGCCCGCCAGATGATCCCCGGCGACCAGTTCCAGTGCTTCAGCAACATCGTGGACCACGAGTCCACCTGGAACTACAAGGCGCAGAACCCGTCGTCGGGTGCCTACGGTCTCGTCCAGGCACTGCCCGGCACCAAGATGGCGTCCGCGGGCGCCGACTGGCAGACCAACCCGGCCACGCAGATCAAGTGGGGCCTGAACTACATGAACGACCGCTACGGCAGCCCGTGCGGTGCCTGGTCGTTCTGGCAGGCCAACAACTGGTACTAGGCCCGCCCGATCACGCACTTCCCCGTCGGGTTTTCAGGCCGTCGGCGCTCAACCTTGTGAAGCCCCTCCCCGTCCTACGGTGAGGGGCTTTGCGCGTGTACGGTCAGGCAGTACGACTCCGGGGAAGAAGGATCAGCATGTCGAAACTGCCGGGGTGGCTCGGCCGGGTCGGAGCCGAACTCACCGAGCTGGGCGAGCGGTTGGGGGAGCGCCGGGCCGAGGCCGCGGGGGACGACGGGCCCGCGGACGGTTCGGCACGGGACAGCGTCCCGGCACCGCCGGACTACGCGCCCAGTGTCGCGGCCAAGCCGGAGCCCGTGGCAGCCATTCCCTGGGGCATGCGGGTCGCCGCCGAGGCCGCCTGGCGGCTGGTCGTACTGGCGCTCCTGCTCTGGGTGTTGATGAAGATCATCAGCGCCGTTCAGCTCGTGGTGATGGCCTTCGTCGGCGCCCTGCTGGTCACCGCGCTCCTGCAACCCACGGTCGCCCGGCTCAAGAAGTGGGGCCTGCCGCGTGGTCTGGCCACGGCGGTCACCGCCTTCGCCGGCTTCATCGTCATGGGCCTCATCGGATGGTTCGTGGTGTGGCAGGTCGTGGAGAACATCGACGTGCTCTCCGACCGCGTCACCGACGGCATCGACGAACTCAAACGCTGGCTGCTCAACAGCCCCTTCCATGTGACCGAACAGCAGATCAACGATCTCGCGAAGAGTCTGAGCGACGCGATCGGCACCAACACCGAGGAGATCACCTCCGCCGGTATCCAGGGCGTGACCGTCGTGGTCGAGCTGCTGACCGGGATCCTGCTCGCCGTGTTCTCCACGCTCTTCCTCCTCTACGACGGTCGGCGGATCTGGGAGTGGTCGCTCAGGCTGTTCCCCGCGGCGGCGCGTCCGGGCCTCGCCGGCGCCGGACCGCGCGCCTGGCGCACGCTCACCGCGTATGTGCGCGGAACGCTCATAGTCGCGCTCATCGACGCCGTGTTCATCGGCCTCGGGCTCTACTTCCTCGACGTCCCGCTGGCGGTGCCGCTGGCCGTCTTCATCTTCCTCGGCGCGTTCATCCCGCTCGTCGGAGCGGTCATCTCGGGCGCGCTCGCCGTGGTCGTCGCGCTCGTCACCCAGGACGTGTTCACGGCGCTGATGGTGCTGATCGTCGTCCTGGCCGTCCAGCAGATCGAGGGCCACGTCCTCCAGCCGTTCATCCTCGGCCGTGCGGTGCGCGTGCATCCGCTGGCCGTCGTCCTCGCGGTCGCGACGGGCGGCCTCGTCGCCGGTATCGCCGGAGCCGTCGTCGCGGTGCCGCTGGTCGCCGTCACGAACACCGTCGTCGGCTACCTCCGCGCGCACAGCCAGGAGCAGAGCCTGCGCGGCGGCCCCGGGCCGCACGGCGCCACGGCGCTCGACATCGCCCCGACACCCGCCCCGGGCGCCACGGCCGCGCCCCCGGCGAGCTCCGCGGCCCCGGCCGCCGGTCCGGTCGCGCCGGTCTCCGACGCGCCGCCCGCCGAGCCCCGGAACGGTCAGGAATGATCTCCGAGCCGGAGCTCGAGGGCGAGCTCTCGGCGCCGGCGACCGTGCCCGCGCCACGAGGCCCGGAGCACGCGGCCGAGACCCTTGGCGCCGACGGTTCACCCCTGATACCCGGCCCGCCGCTGCGGCGGCGCCCATGGGTGTGGGGACTGACCGGTGTGCTGGTGACGTCGGCGGTGTGGGCGGGCGCCCTGTGGGCGTACGGCAGGACAGGGCCGGATCTCCAGGGCTACGGGGTCAGCCGCAACCTGTGCCTCGACGCCGATCTCGCGGCGCTCTCCGCGGCCCTCGGCAAGAAGCGGGACCCGTTCGCCGCGGTGGGCGAGGACAAGGCGCTCGACCAGGCCGTCTGCACGGTCAACCTGGTACCGAAGCGGCCGCCGAAGCCCGAGGGGCATCCGGGGCCGACCGTGCGGGCGTACGCGGAGATCACGTACACGCTGCACAAGAAGACGGATCCGGGGCCGCAGTTCGACGCGTCCCTGATCGAACCGGCCGACCAGGGGGCCGGGGAACAGATCCTGAAGCTCGTCCCCGAAGTGGGGGAGCGCGCCTATCTGGTGAGCCGGCCCGGTGACGAGAGCCCGTCACTGGAGGTCCTCGACGGACAGGCGGTGCTCTCGCTCTCCGTCGGTCAGGTCACCGAGTACAACGACGTGGATCCGCTGAACCCGGAGTTCGAGAGCGACGACCAGGACATCGTGCACCTCGGCGGCCTCGAACCGGCCATGGTCGAGGACATGCTGGCGCTGATGGACGAGCTCAGGAAGAAGTGACCGGGGCGGTCCCGTCCGGCGGTCGGACGTCACCGAGGCCGTCCATGACGGCCTCCGCGTCGAGCGTCGTCGCCAACGCCTGGATCACGGACGCGATCTTGATGCCCTCCTGGATCGTCTCGCGGTCCACCTCCAGCCTCCGCAGCGCGCGCTCGTGCGCGTCGAGGCACAGTCCGCAGGCGTTGATCGCGGAGACCGCGAACGACCAGAACTCGACGTCGGCCTTCGTGACGCCCGGATGACCGATCGCGGTCATCCGCAGGCCCGTGCGCAGCTCTCCGTACGCGGGGTCGGACAGCAGATGCCTGGTGCGGTGGAACACGTTGTTCACCGCCATGACGGCGGCGGCCGACTTGGCCGCGGTGAAGGCCTCGGGGGAGAGCCGCGCGCCGGCCTCGGGCGCCAGCTCGCGCAGCACCCGCGCCGAGCGCGCGGCGATCGCGCAGGCCAGCACCGTTCCCCACAGCCGCTGTTGACCGAGCCCGCCGTGCTCGACGACCGCGTCGAGATTGCGCCGCAGGTCCCTGGCGTAGTCGGGAACGGCGGCCTTCAGCGCGTCGAGTGACATCGTGCTCTCCTGGGGGCAGGGCCTACGGTGCGTGGTCGTCGGGGGTGTGGTCTGTGTCCGGGGGTGCCGCGTCGCCGGGCTGGTCCGGAGGCTTCGGGGCCTTCGGGGGCCTGCCCCGGCGCGGGATCGGCTTCGCGTCGCCGGGGAGCCGGCCCCCCTCCGCCAGGGCCCGGCGGAGCAGGAACTCGATCTGCGCGTTGGCGCTGCGCAGTTCGTCGGACGCCCACCGTGCCAGGGCGTCGTACACCGCCGGGTCGAGGCGCAGGAGAACCTGCTTCCGTTCGGTCACTGGTAGAGAGTGCCCGTGTTCACGACCGGCTGCGCGGCCCGGTCACCGCAGAGTACGACGAGCAGGTTGCTGACCATCGCCGCCTTCCGCTCGGAGTCCAGCTCGACGATGTCCTGCTCGGTCAGCCGGGTGAGGGCCGCCTCGACCATTCCGACGGCGCCGTCCACGATCAGCCGGCGCGCGGCGACGACCGCGCCCGCCTGCTGGCGCTGGAGCATCGCCGAGGCGATCTCCGGAGCGTACGCGAGGTGGGTGAAGCGGGACTCGATGATGTGCACACCGGCCGCCTCGACCCGTGCGTGCAGTTCGACGGCGAGCTTCTCGGTGATCTCCTCGGCGTTGCCGCGCAGCGAGAGACCGTCCTCCTCGTGGGCGTCGTACGGGTACTCGATGGCGATGTGCCGGACGGCGGCCTCGGTCTGGGTGGAGACGAACTCCAGGAAGTCGTCCACCTCGAAGAGCGCCTGCGCGGTGTCCTCGACGCGCCAGACGACGACCGCCGCCAGCTCGATCGGGTTGCCGTAGGCGTCGTTGACCTTGAGGACGGCGGTCTCGTGGTTCCGTACGCGGGTCGAGATCTTCGCGCGTGAGGTGAGGGGGTTCACCCAGCGCAGGCCGTCGACGCGGATCGTGCCGCGGTAGCGCCCGAAGAGCTGGACGACGCGGGCCTCGCCCGGCGCCACCATGTTCAGCCCGCACATCGCGAAGAACGCGGCGATCGCGAGCAGGATGCCGAGCACGATCAGCGCGACCTTCCCGCCGGTCGACGAGATGGCCGCGCCGATCACGACGAGGGCGATTCCACCGATCAGTCCGATCATCCCGAGCAGCAGCGCGAGGCCGCCGCCGATACTGCTCGCCTGGAATTCCCGGACCCGTGGCGCGGGCATCTCGGGCAGGTCGTCCACCACTGGGGTGCTGGTCGTAGGCATGTCTGGTCCCCGTTTCCGCGATTCTCGCGCCGCTCGGCGCAGCTATCATTGTGATTACACATTAACGCGCTTCGCAACCCTCCGCGCCTGTCATGAGTCGGTTCCTCTGAGACAGGTGCTGATTGTCACGTCGGAAAAGACCGGATCGAGGCTCTTTGTCACAGGGGACGGTGTTAGCTTTCTGAGCTGATTCCGGCAACTGGGACAAGCTGACAAACGGACGGGGCCCGGCGGGACGAGACCCGAGAGCGGAGCGACTGAGCGATGGGCCGAGCGGAAGCGCGACAGGCCCGGCAGCGTGAAACGCGCCGGGCGAAGAAGGCCGGCGGCATACGTGGCTTCTTCACGTTGAAGAGGCTGCTCGGCACGTTCCTCGGGCTGTGCCTGCTCGGCATGGGCGCGTTCGTCGTGATCTATTTCCTGGTCCCGGTGCCGAAGGCCAACGCCCAGGCCGAGATGCAGAGCAACGTCTACAAGTACAGCGACGGCACGGTCCTGGCGCGGACCGGCGAGATCAACCGCGAGATAGTCGGCCTGGAGAAGGTCCCCAAGGACGTCCAGCGGGCCTTCGTCGCCGCCGAGAACAAGTCCTTCTACAAGGACTCCGGCGTCGACATCAAGGGCACGACCCGCGGCCTGGTGAACACCCTCTCGGGCAAGGGCAAACAGGGTGGTTCCACCATCACCCAGCAGTACGTGAAGAACTACTACCTGGACCAGGACCAGACGGTCACCCGCAAGCTCAAGGAGCTGGTGATCTCGCTGAAGGTGGACCAGCAGATGAGCAAGAGCGACATCCTCGCCGGGTACATGAACACCAGCTACTACGGGCGGGGCGCTTACGGCATCCAGGCCGCGGCGCAGGCGTACTACGGCGTGGACGCGGCGAAGCTGAACGTCGCGCAGGGCGCGTATCTCGCCGCGCTGCTCCAGGCCCCCAACCAGTACGACTGGACCCTGGCCTCGGAGACCGGCAGGAAGCTCGTCACCGAGCGCTGGAACTACGTCCTCGACAACATGGTCGAGGAGAACTGGCTCGGCGGTACGGAGCGGGCCGGACTGAAGTTCCCCGTACCGCAGAAGCCCAAGCCCGCCCCCGGAGCCGAGGGGCAGGGCGGCTATCTGGTCGAGGCGGCCAACAGTGAGCTGGAGCGGCAGGGCGTCACCAAGGCGGACATCGACGCCGGCGGCTGGACGATCACGCTGAGCGTCGACAAGAAGCGCCAGAAGGAGCTCGTCGGCGCGGTCGAGAAGCAGCTGGAGTCCAAGCTCGACCGGAAGAAGAACAAGGTCGACGCGACCGTGCAGGCGGGCGCCACGTCCGTGGACCCGAAGACGGGCGCGGTGGTCGCGCTCTACGGCGGGGTCGGCGCCACCGAGCACTGGATCAACAACGCGACGCGCACCGACTACCAGCCCGCGTCGACGTTCAAGCCGGTCGTGCTCGCCTCGGCGCTGGAGAACGAGTCGAAGACGCAGGACGGCGATCCGATCGGCCTCAAGACGGTCTACGACGGCACCAGCAAGCGGAAGGTCGTCGGCAGCGACACCCCCTTCAACCCGCAGAACGAGGACGACGTCGACTACGGCGACATCACGGTCCAGGAAGCGGCCAACGACTCCGTCAACTCGGTCTTCGCGCAGATGGTCGTGGACGTCGGCCCCGGCAAGGTCAAGAAGACCGCGCTCGATCTGGGCATGCGGGACAAGAACTTCCCCGAGCGGCCCGCGATCACGCTGGGCACGATGGAGGCCTCCACCTGGGACATGGCGGGCGTGTACGCGACGCTCGACAACCACGGTGAGAAGGTCACGCCGTCCATCCTGAAGTCCGCCGAGCACAAGGACCGCGAAGTCGACCTGCCCGAGCGGATCGGCGACCAGGCCATCAGCCGCGAGTCGGCCGACACCGTCACCTCCGCCCTCACCGGCGTCGTGAAGAACGGCACCGCGCACGAGGCGAACACCGACGCCTACGAGGCGGCGGCCAAGACCGGTACGTCGGAGGACAACAAGTCGGCGTGGTTCGCCGGCTACACACCCGAACTGTCCACGGTGGTCGCCCTGTTCGGCGAGTCGACCAAGGAGGGCGGCGGACAGGTCACCCTGACCGGCACGGCCAACTCGGGCCGCGCCAACGGTGGCGGTTTCCCCGCCAAGATCTGGGCCGACTACACCCTGGGCGCGCTGGGCGGCGGCTCCGACGCCTCGTTCGACCTCGATGTCGCCGAGGACACCTTCGTACCCCCGCCGCCCCCGCCGGACCCGACACCCTCCGACGAGCCGACGAACGACGACCCGTCGAGCCCGCCGCCCGACGAGCCGGATCCGGGCGACACGGGCACCAGCCCGCCGGCGTCCGAGCCCCCGCCGTCCAGCGAGCCCCCCGCCCCGCCGCCCGAGCCGGGTGCCGACGGGGGAGCCGGCGGCGGGGACACCGGCGGCACCGACGGAGGCACCGACAGCGGCGGTACGGGCTCCGCGGGCGGCTCCAACGGGGGCTCCAACGGCTCGAACGGCGGTCAGCGGCCGCCGTTCACGCCCTAGGGGGTGTCTTCAAAGTAGCGCCGTCCGCCCGCGGGCCAGGCGGGACTTTGAAGACACGGCCTAGGACCCGTCCGGCGCGGCCGGTCGTTCAGCCGCCGTTGACCTTCCCGGCGATCCGGTCACCGACGTTCTTGTCGATGTTGCGCCAGTACTGGAGCGCCCGGTCCAGGACCGGGCGGGTCACGCCCTGGAGCAGATGGCCGGCGACGTTCGACACGAGCCGGTCGCGCTGCGCGTCGTCGAGGACGTTGCGGACCTGGGTGCCCGCCTGGCCCCAGTCGTCGTCCTCGCGCCGCTTCGTGTACGCCTCGCGGACCATGTCGCCCGCCGCCGCCCAGCCGGCCGGGTCTCCGTAGTTCTGCGTGTCGGCGGCCGGGCCGCCGTACGAGTTCGGGGCGTACGGCATCGCCGCGTTGGACGCGACGTACCGCATCGGGCCGTCCTTGGCGTACGAGTTCACCGGCGAGTGCGGCCGGTTGGGCGGCAGTTGCGCGTAGTTCGGGCCGATCCGGTACCGGTGGGTGTCCGGGTACGAGAACAGCCGGCCGAGCAGCATCTTGTCCGGGGACGGACCGATGCCCGGAACCATGTTCGACGGCTCGAAGGCGGCCTGCTCGATATGGACGAAGAAATTGTCAGGGTTCGTGTTGAGCGTCATCCGGCCGACATCGATCAGCGGGTAGTCGCCGTGCGGCCACACCTTCGTCAGATCGAAGGGGTTGAAGCGGTAGTCGGCCGCCTCCTCGAACGGCATGATCTGGACCTTCAGGCTCCAGGTCGGCGCGTTCCCCGACTCGATCGACTCGTACAGGTCCCGGCGGTGGTGGTCCGCGTCCGAGCCCGCCATCTCGTCGGCGTCCGCCTGGCTGAGGTAGTCGATGCCCTGGTCGGTCTTGAAGTGGTACTTGACCCAGAAGCGCTCACCGGCGGCGTTCACCGACATATAGGTGTGCGAGCCGTAGCCGTTCATATGGCGGAAGGACTTCGGGATGCCCCGGTCGCCCATCAGCCATGTCACCTGGTGCGCGGACTCGGGGGACAGGGCCCAGAAGTCCCACTGCATGTCGTTGCTGCATCTCGGTGCGCCTGACCGGCTGGAAGAGGTCCGCCTTGGTGAACTGGCTCACGTCGTCGGTCACTTCGAACCGCTGTCCTCCCGTGGCGCGGGATTCCCGCCGCGGGAACCCCTATGACGGGAGAGAACTCGTGACCGGGTCGACCCCCAAGGCGCCGTACACGACCTGCCCCGGTCAAACCCGCCGACACATCGTCGGCAACATTTGACAGGAGTCCTCGCGGAGGGCCGGAACCACACCGGAACCGGCCCCGCGCCGCCCTACGGACGCGTCGAGATCTCGAACCAGACGACCTTGCCGGTGGACAGCCGCGTCGCGCCCCAGCGCCTCGCCAGCCGGTTGACCAGGAACAGGCCCCGACCGCCCTCGTCGGTGTCCCGCGCCCGGCGCTGCCGGGGCAGCTGCGGCGAGTCGTCGCCCACCTCGCAGCGCAGCACGTCCGTACGCAGCAGCCGCAGGGTGACGGGCCGCTCCGCGTACCGGACCGCGTTGGTCACGACCTCACTGATCAGCAGCTCGACGGAGTCGCTCAGCTCCTCCAGACCCCACCGCGAGAGCGCCCGCCTCGCGAGCCGCCTGGCCCGTCCCGGCGCCGCGTCCTCGGGCTCCAGGAACCAGTACGCGACATCGCTCGGCGCGATCCCGTCGAACCGGGCGGCCAGCAGCGCGATGTCGTCGTCGCGGTCGCCGGGGCCGAGCACGTCCAGCACGTCGTCGCACAGCGCCTCCAAAGGAGGCGAGTGGTCGGGGCCGGTGAGCTGGGCCGTGGCGGCGAGACGCTCCCGCAGCTGCTCGATCCCCGTCCACACGTCCCGCAGCCGGGACTCCACGAGACCGTCCGTATAGAGGAGCAGCGTGGCGCCGGCCGGCGCGTCCAGCTCGACGGCCTCGAAGTCCACCCCGCCGACACCGATCGGGGCACCGGGCGGCACCCGCAGCACCTCGGCCCGGCCGCCCAGGTGGAGCAGTATGGGCGGCGGATGACCGGCGTTGGCGATGGTGATGCGGTGCGAGACCGGGTCGTACACCGCGTACAGGCAGGTGGCCATCCGGTCGGTGCCCAGCCGCTGCGCCTGCTCGTCCAGGTGGTGCAGGACCTCCTGCGGCGGCAGGTCGAGACCGGCGAGGGTCTGCGCGGTCGTCCGCAGCTGGCCCATGATCGCGGCGGATGTCATGGAGTGGCCCATGACGTCACCGACGACGAGCGCGACGCGGCTGCCGGGCAGCGGGATCGCGTCGTACCAGTCGCCGCCGACGCGCGCGGTCTCGGCGGCGGGCAGATAGCGCGAGGCGAGCCGGACGCCCGTCGGCTGCGGCAGGCCCTCCGGGAGCATCGTGCGCTGGAGCTCGTCCGCGATGTACGCCTCGCGGCCGTACAGCACGGCCTTGTCGATGCCCAGCGCGGTGTGCGTGGCGAGCTGCGCGGCCACCAGCAGGTCGTTGGGCTCGAAGGCGGGACGGTCGGGCCTCCGCAGGAAGACGGCGGCGCCGATGACGCGCCGCCTGCCGCGCAGCGGGGCCAGGATCGCGCGCCTGCCGCCCGGAACGGTCATCTCGTCGCCGAGCAGCTCCGGCAGCGCCGCGCGGGCGGCGGCGGAGTCGCCGAAGACCGGCCGGACACCGCGCAGGACTTCGGAGAGCGCGCCGCCGGACGCCACCTCGCAGAGCTGCGCGGCGGGCATCACATCGGTCTGCGCGTCCAGGATCGGCACCCGGCCGCTCTCGGACTCCGGAAGCTGGATGCCCACGGCGGCGGTACCGACGGTGCTCTCGCCGTCCTCGTCGGTGAGCCGCAGCCGGTCCGTACGGCGCAGCCTCAGTACGAAGGGCGAGATCGGGCGCTCGTCGCCGACGGGCAGCGGGTCGCGCAGATAGACGAGTATCGCGTCGGAGAACGTCGGGACGGTCGCCCGGCACAGACCGAGCACGATCTCGTCCAGGTCGATGCCCCGCGCGATACGGCGGGTGGCGGCCCCCACGAAGCGCAAGCGGTCGCCCTCGCGGCGCGCGGCGCCCACGGGGTCGAGCGGGGGCGACGCCGAGGGCACGGAGGCCTGCGCGGACGCGGGCGTGGGCGCCGACGGCACCGAGGGCTGCGGTACGGCGGTGGCGGGAGCCTCCTGCCGCGGCCGGGTGCGTTCCTGGGACCGGGCAGCCACGGGCTGCCGGCCTTCATGGGAGGTGGGATGCTCCGTCACGCGTGGGATTCCGTCCGTCCGGGCCGGTGGTGCGAGACAACCGATTCGACTGGCGATGCCACCCTCGTCCAGGGTGCCCCGGGTCTGTCCCCGCAAGGGCCGTCGCAGCCGGTCACCGGGACCTTCCGCCGGAAGCTTCCCGCGCGGGCGCCGAGGGCGCGAATGCCAGGGCGGCAGGCGTCCTGCATGGCTCCCCCCTCGTCGATGGTCCAGCGGCTGATGTGCGGCTGTCCTGCGGCTGTCTGCGGCTCGTTGGTCGTGCGAGTCGTTCTCGCGTGCGTCGTACGTCGTGAGGCTCGGTGGTCCAGCGATATGACTTTAAGTCAGCTCCGCTGCCCCGCCTGCGCGTTGGTCCGGCGCAGCCTCGCGGAGGACGATCCTACGTTTGAACCCCCGGGGCGCATCAAGGGTCTCACGACGTCGGTGAACCCGTCCCGGTGATCACCAGGTAGGTGCGGTCACCTGCCGTTCTGCCTCATCTGGTCCGGACCTTTGCCGGTTCGGGGGCGCGGTCCCAGCCCTCCGGCAGCTCGGGCACCGACCACCGCGGGTCGGGCCGCCAGTTCTCCCAGCCCTCGGAGAACGGCGCCCCCCACGCCTTGATCATCTCGACCGCCGCACTCCCGGCCTTCCGCACGCGCAGCGCCTGGCGGGCGTCCAGCAGTCCGACCCGCTGCGCCTCGGCGAACTCGTCCTCGTCCCGCCACAGCCAACTGCGGTCCGGGTAGACCGAGATGTCGAGGAAGTGGTCCTCGGAGTCGATGCCGCCCGCCCAACGAAGGCGCGGCTCCTCCAGGTTCACGTACCAGCTGCGGAACTCCCAGCCCTGTTCCCAGAACAGCCAGATCGACCACGGCTCGTCGGGCCTGGCCAGCTTCAGCACACCGGTGCCCTCCCAGTGGGCACGAGCCGTGCTGCGCGGCGCCGTGTACCGGGTGGCGAGGGGTTCGTGGTGCACGGGCGTGCCGTCGGCCAGCACCGGCTTCACGCACTCGGTGCCCGGCGCCATCCACACGGCCAGCAGCTCGTCGGTGTCCTGGACGACGGTCACCGGGCGGCAGATGTGCACATGGCCGGAGCCGTTGTCCCGGTAGCGCCAGAGAATCCGCTCGCCCCGGTCCCAGTGTCGAATGCCGTCCGCTCCTGTCATGCGCAGATCTTAGGGCGGAGGTGGCGCGGGCGCTGTGAGGTGCGCCCGGACGGCTCGATCTTGTCGGTCCCGATCACGGCCGTCCCCGCCCCGATCACGGTCGTCCCCGGCCCCGATCGCCCGGCGTCCGGACCACTCTCACGGGTGCGTCATCCGCAGGACGTCCAGCGCCTCGTCCAGCTGCTCCAGCGTGAGATCGCCGCGCTCCACGTATCCGGAGTCCAGCACCACCTCGCGGATCGTGCGCCGCTCCGCCAGCGACCTCTTGGCGACCTTGGCCGCCTCCTCGTAGCCGATGTACTTGTTCAGCGGGGTGACGACGGACGGGGACGACTCCGCGTACAGCCGGGCCCGCTCCACGTTCGCCGTGATGCCGTCGATGGTGCGGTCCGCGAGGAGCCGGGAGACGTTGGCGAGCAGCCGTACGGACTCCAGGAGGTTCCTGGCGATCACCGGCAGCATCACGTTCAGCTCGAAGTTCCCCGCGGCGCCCGCGGTGGCGATGGTCGCGTCGTTGCCCGTGACCTGGGCGGCCACCATCAGGACGGCCTCCGGGATCACCGGATTGACCTTGCCCGGCATGATCGACGAGCCGGGCTGGAGATCGGGCAGATTGATCTCGGCCAGCCCGGTGCGCGGCCCCGACGCCATCCAGCGCAGATCGTTGGAGATCTTCGTGAGCGAGACGGCGACGGTACGCAGCTGGCCCGAGGTCTCCACGAGCCCGTCGCGCGAGCCCTGCGCCTCGAAGTGGTTGCGGGCCTCGGTCAGCGGCAGCCCCGTCGTGCGGGCCACCTCGGCGATGACGGCGGCCGGGAAACCGGGCGGGGTGTTGATGCCGGTACCCACCGCCGTACCGCCCAGGGGCAGCTCGGCCAGTCGGGGGAGAGCCGATTGCAGCCGCTCGATCCCGTACCGGACGGCCGCCGCGTAACCGCCGAACTCCTGGCCCAGCGTGACGGGCGTCGCGTCCATCAGATGCGTACGCCCCGACTTCACGACATCCGCGAACTCCTCGGCCTTGCGCTCCAGCGCGGCGGCGAGATGGCCGAGCGCCGGGATCAGATCGGCGGTGACGGCGGCCGTCGCGGCGATGTGGATGCTGGAGGGGAACACGTCGTTGGAACTCTGCGAGGCGTTGACGTGGTCGTTGGGGTGCACGTCACGGCCCAGGCGCTCGGTGGCGAGGGTGGCGATGACCTCGTTGGCGTTCATGTTCGACGAGGTGCCCGAGCCGGTCTGGAAGACGTCCACCGGGAAGTGCTCGTCCCAGCGGCCCTCCGCGACCTCGGCCGCAGCGCTCCGTACCGCCTCGGCGATGTCCCCGTCCAGCACGCCGAGTTCGGCGTTGACGGTGGCGGCGGCGGCCTTGATACGGGCCAGGGCCTCGATGTGGGCGCGCTCGATGGGCCGGCCCGAGACGGGGAAGTTCTCCACCGCCCGCTGGGTCTGGGCGCGCCATTTGGCATCAGCGGGGACCTGGATCTCGCCCATGGAGTCGTACTCGGTGCGGTAGCTCGTCATCGTGGTCGTACCTCCTACAGAAGTTGAGCAATTGTCTTGTTCGGAGTGTTCCCAAGCCTCCTACCCGCCAGTAAAAACCCCTGGTAACACTGAGATCGGGGAGGCCATGCAACGTACGAGACCCACGTTCCGAAGTACCGTCGCCACGCTCGCCGCATTCGCGACCGTCGTCGGCGGACTCGTCGCACTTACCCCCACGGCCCAGGCGTCCGCCCCCACCGGCGCGCCCGCCTCCGTCCGTGCGTCCACCCCGCTGCCGCCCGCCCTGGAGGAGATACGCGCGGCCGAGGCCACCCGCCTCTACGGTTCCCCCGCCGAACGGCCGCTCGACCAGCGCAGGACCGGGCTCATCTCGCTCGGCGACAGCGAGATCTCCGGCGAGGGCGTCGGCAACTACGAGCCGGGCACGAACGGGCCCGACAACTGGTGCCACCGGTCGCCCGACTCGGCGATCCACCGCACCGGGATCGCGGCGGACGTCACGTACAACGTCTCCTGCTCCGGCGCCTCGACCGTCAACATCCGCGTCGGCGGCACGGCGCAGTTCGCCGACGAACTCGTGCAGAGCGACAGCCTCGCGATCAAGGCGCGCAACACCAGGATCAAGATGGTGCTGCTGGTGGCGGGCGCGAACGACGATCTCCAGTTCGGCCCGGTGATCACCGACTGCGTGCTGCGCTGGTTCACCTTCCAGGGGCCGTGCGTCAACAAGTACCGGGCCGGCTGGCAGGCCCGGGTCGACGGACTCGTACCGAAGGTCGAGTCGACCGTGGCCGACCTGCGCGGCGTCATGCGCGACGCGGGCTACGCCGACGGCGACTACAAGCTCGTGGTGATGGGCTACCCGGGCCCCCTCACGCCCGACTACGGCGACAATCCCCACTTCCCCGGCAAGATCCCCGGCGGTTGCACCGGCTACGACGAGGACGCCGCCTGGGCGCGCGACGGCGCCGTCCCCGCCTTCCAGAGCGGGGTGCGCAGGGCCGCCAAGAACTCGGGCGCGGTGTACCTGGACAACTCGCGCCTCTTCCACGGCCACGAGGTGTGCACGGACGACGACTGGGCACGGGGGCTGTTCATCGACATCGGCAACCCCTTCCCGCCGGACGCGAATTCGGCCCGCCAGTCATTCCATCCGAACGCCGCCGGACATGTCGCCTTCGCCTCGTGTCTGACCCAGCTCTACGACTCGGGCCTGAACGAGGCGAGTTGCGCCGATCCGGCGAGCACGGGGCGGCCCGTTCTCCAACCGGGCGCCTGGGACGACGCTTTTCAGCCATTGAAGAACGCCGGGACCGGTACCTGCGTCGACGTGACCGCGTCGAAGACCCGTAACGGATCCAAGATCACCGGCTACGGCTGCAACGACGGGCGCAACCAGGGCTGGTGGTACGACACCGGCACGGGCGCCGGCGCCCGGTCGCTGCACAGCGAGCTGAGCCACGACCGCTGCGTCGACGTCCCGTCAGGGACCTACCGCGCGGGCACCGCGGTCACGCTGTGGGACTGCCACGGCGGCGAGAATCAGAAGTTCGTACGCGAGGCGGGCACCATCCGTCCCGCGTCGGCGGGCACGCTCTGCCTGACGCTGGCCTCGGCGCAGGACCCGCTGCGGCTCCAGAACTGCGACGGATCGGCGAACCAGCGCTTCGTCTGATCCATGGAACGGCGCACGCGCGTCGAAGCCCTCCGCGGACCGTGCGGAGGGCTTCGACGTGTACTGCCGGCCGGCTACGCGAGGCCGGGACCGCGCACCGGGATGCTGGTGAACGTCGGCGCCGGCGCGGGCTCGGTGAAGAAGTCGTTGCCCTTGTCGTCCACGACGATGAACGCGGGGAAGTCCTCGACCTCGATCTTCCAGACCGCCTCCATGCCCAGCTCCTCGTACTCCAGGACCTCGACCTTGCGGATGCAGTCCTGCGCCAGCCGCGCCGCCGGGCCGCCGATCGAACCGAGGTAGAAGCCGCCGTGGGTGCCGCACGCGTCGGTGACCTGCTTCGAGCGGTTGCCCTTGGCGAGCATGACCTTCGAGCCGCCCGCCGCCTGGAACTGCTCCACGTAGCTGTCCATCCGCCCCGCCGTCGTCGGGCCGAACGACCCGGAGGCGTACCCCTCGGGCGTCTTGGCGGGCCCGGCGTAGTAGACCGGGTGGTCCTTCAGGTACTGCGGCATCTCCTCGCCCGCGTCCAGCCGCTCCTTGATCTTGGCGTGCGCGATGTCGCGGGCCACGACGAGCGTTCCGGTGAGCGACAGCCGGGTCTTGACGGGGTGCCGGGTCAGCTCGGTCAGGATGTCGTCCATCGGCCGGCCGAGGTCGATCCGTACGACGTCGCTCTCGCCGCTCTCGCCCTTCTGCTCCAGATGCTCGTCGGTCGTGTCGGGCAGGAAGCGCGCCGGGTCGGTCTCCAGCTGCTCGAGGAAGACCCCCTCGGCGGTGATCTTCGCGACCGCCTGGCGGTCCGCCGAACAGGACACGGCGATCGCGACGGGCAGCGAGGCGCCGTGCCGGGGGAGCCGTACGACCCGCACGTCGTGACAGAAGTACTTGCCGCCGAACTGCGCGCCGATGCCGATCCGCTGCGTCAGCTCGAAGACCTTCTCCTCCAGCTCCTTGTCCCGGAAGCCGTGACCGGCGGGGGAGCCCTCGGCGGGCAGCTCGTCCAGGTAGTGCGCGGAGGCGTACTTCGCGGTCTTGAGCGCGAACTCGGCGGACGTGCCGCCGACGACGATCGCCAGGTGGTACGGCGGACAGGCCGCCGTACCGAGCGAGCGGATCTTCTCCTCCAGGAACTTCATCATGGAGGCCTCGTTCAGGACGGCCTTGGTCTCCTGGTAGAGGAACGACTTGTTGGCCGAGCCGCCGCCCTTGGCCATGAAGAGGAACTTGTAGGCGCCGCCGTCGGTCGCGTACAGCTCGATCTGCGCGGGCAGGTTCGAGCCGGTGTTCTTCTCCTCCCACATGGTCAGCGGGGCCATCTGCGAGTAGCGCAGATTGAGCTTGGTGTACGCGTCGTAGATGCCGTGCGACAGGGCCGCCTCGTCGCCGCCCTCCGTAAGGACGTTCTGTCCGCGCTTGCCCATCACGATGGCGGTGCCGGTGTCCTGGCACATGGGGAGCACACCGGCGGCGGCGATGTTGGCGTTCTTCAGGAGGTCGAGCGCCACGAACTTGTCGTTCGACGACGCGTCCGGGTCGTCGACGATCCTGCGCAGCTGGGTGAGGTGGGCCGGGCGCAGATAGTGCGAGATGTCGTGCATCGCCTCGGCGGCGAGCGTGCGCAGCGCCTCGGGGTCGACCTTGAGGAACGTACGGCCGTCGGCCTCGAAGGTGGAGACACCGTCGGCGGTCACCAGGCGGTACGGCGTGGTGTCCTCTCCCAGAGGGAGCAGATCGGAGTACGCAAACTCTGGCATTTCGGCCATTCCTCACTCGACAGACGGCGGCTGACCTTCGTCGGGCAGCGCGCCTCTCAGCGTAAGACGTGGCGCGCGGGCGGGCGGGGTGAGGTGAGACTCAGTAGGAGGCGGGCGCCGGGCCGGGGCGCGGTGCGCCGGGAGGTGGGCACTCGGCCAACACCGCCCGGTGGCGCCCCCGGTGCCTGGCGTCCGGATCTTGCCGGGCTCGCGTGCCCTGGCACGCACGCTCGCCGCGTTGTCGGCGGAGGAGGGAGGCATGGCTCAGCCATCCCTCCCTCCTCCGCCTTGCGATCGCACGCGCCAACGCGGACATCAGCCGCCGGCGCGGCGGGCGCTCCCCCATCCGGCCTGATCCGGACGCCAGGCCCTAGTCGCGATCTATCGCGTTTCGCTACTCTGTTGCCGTGGACCTCGAAAAGCACCCCCAGAAGCCGGTCGCGCCGGCGGAGCCCCACGCCGGTATCCGGGCCTCCGACGCCGATCGGGACCGGATCGCCGACATCCTCAGGGAAGCCCTCGCGCTCGGTCGCCTGGATGCCGAGGAGCACTCCGAGCGGATCGACGCCGTCTACCGCGCCAAAACCATGGGTGAACTGGAGCCGCTGGTCAGGGACTTGCCCGCGACGTCCACCACCGCCCGCCCCACCGCCGCGCACACCTACGGGCCCGACAACGAGACCGAGCCCGCCGAGTCCATGGTCGCGATCTTCAGCAGCTCGACCCGCAAGGGCCGTTGGCGGGTGGGCCGCCGTACGAACGCCTTCGCGCTCTTCGGGAGCATCGAGATCGACCTGACCGAGGCGATCTTCGCGCAGCGGACGACCGTGATCAACGCGACCGCCATCTTCGGCTCGATCGAGGTCCGGGTCCCGGAGAACATCTCCCTGCGCGGCGGCGGCACCGGCATCTTCGGCAACTTCGAGGTCAGCACGCTGGAGGGCACCGACGCGGACGCCCCCGTCGTGGTCGTCAACGGCTACTCGGTCTTCGGCAGCATCGAGGCCAAGCCGAAGCGCGGCAAGTTCATCGCGGATCTCAACAGGCGGCTGCGCAAACACCTGGGCCACTGACCCCTCGGGCCGTTGTCCGGCGCCGACCGGCAACCGGCCACCGGTCTTCCGGTTGTCGATCCGTTCCGCTTCGGGTTCCGCTTCCGGTCGGGGTGGACGTCACAAGGGCCATCGCCCCACCCGGGCCCACGTGTTCACTACGGCGTACGCCACTCCGTACGGCATTCCGCACGTCGCATCCCAGTGCCACTCAGTGCTTAGGCGTGCGCACAGCGGGTAGGGACTGCTGCATCGCCTCTCGCTCGCGAAGCCGTCGTCAGGAGTGGACCGTGCTGCCATTGCCGCATCAGCCCCTGCAGGTCGCCGCCGTACCGCCCCAGCGGAGTCCCGCTCGGGAGGATCAGGCCGGACCCTGGCATTCGGAGGCGGTGTGCCGCCGGGACGAAGCCGGATTGTTCTTCGCGCCGTCCAAGGAGCCGACGGCCGCGAGGCTGGCGCGTGAGGAGGCCGCCAAGCGGGTCTGCGCCCGCTGTCCGGTGATGGTCGACTGCCGGGAGCACGCCCTGCTTCAGCCCGAGCCGTACGGGGTGTGGGGCGGCCTTACCGCCGCCGAGCGCCGTGTGGTCCTCGCGCGCCGAAGGCGCCGTGAGGTGGAGCTGCGGAACGCGGCGTCGGCCTCGGGCCGCATGTCCGCGGCGGGCTGACCGCCCTCCCGTTTCCGTTCGGATGTGACCGGGGCGCCCCTGCCGCACATGAGGAGCGCCCCGGATTCACGCGTACCGAACACGGCGTACCGTCCGTCGCCGGCCGCGTATACGTACGCGTACCGCTACTTCGCGCGGTCGAAGTCGATCGTGCTGTAGGCGCGCAGTTTCGACAGCCGGTGCGTCGAGTCGATCTGCCGGATCGTGCCCGACTTCGAGCGCGTCACCATCGACTGGGTGGTCGCGGTCTCCGAGCGGTACCGCACGCCGCGCAGCAGCTCGCCGTCCGTGATGCCCGTCGCGACGAAGAACACGTTGTCGCCGCTGACCAGGTCGTCCGTCGACAGCACCCGGTCCAGATCGTGCCCGGCGTCGAGCGCCCGCTGCCGCTCGGCGGCGTCCTTCGGCCACAGCTTGCCCTGGATGGTGCCGCCGAGGCACTTGATCGCACACGCCGAGATGATGCCCTCGGGGGTGCCGCCGATGCCCATCAGCAGGTCGACGCCGGTGCCCTCGCGCACGGCCATGATCGAGCCGGCCACGTCGCCGTCCGAGATGAACTTGATCCGCGCGCCCGTCTCGCGGATCTCCTTGACGATGTCGTCGTGGCGGGGGCGGTCGAGGATGACGACCGTGACGTCCTGGGGGGACGAGCGCTTGGCCTTGGCGACACGGCGGATGTTGACCGAGACGGGGGCGTTGATGTCGACGAAGTCGGCGGCCTCGGGCCCGGTCACCAGCTTGTCCATGTAGAAGACCGCCGACGGGTCGAACATGGCGCCGCGGTCGGCCGCCGCGAGCACGGCGATGGCGTTGGGCATGCCCTTGGCGTTGAGGGTGGTGCCGTCGATCGGGTCCACGGCGATGTCGACCTCGGCGCCGGTGCCGTCACCGACCCGCTCCCCGTTGAACAGCATCGGGGCTTCGTCCTTCTCGCCCTCGCCGATGACGACGACGCCGTTCATCGAGACGGTGGAGACGAGGGTGCGCATGGCGTTCACGGCCGCGCCGTCCGCGCCGATCTTGTCGCCGCGCCCTACCCAGCGTCCGGCCGCCATGGCGGCGGCCTCGGTGACCCGTACGAGTTCGAGCGCGAGGTTGCGGTCGGGGGCCTCGGGAGAGACCTCCAGCGGGGACGGGAGCTGATGCTCGGTCATCGGAACGCACCTTTCTGTACGGCGACGGCCGGAATGAGGGTGCTGTGACTCTATCTGTACGTCGATAAAATGAGCAGAGGGGCCCACGTATGAGCATGAACCCTTGATGGGACCATAGGAAGGTGGCAGCGAAGCGAGGCAATCAGACGGTGCGGAGCATGTTCCTGTCGATGGCGGTCGTTGTCGCCGTCGCGGGGGTCTTCTACATGGCCAATCCGCACGACGAGAACGCGGATCCCCTCAAGGCGGTCGACTACCGGGTCGAGCTGGTGACGGCGCAGCGAGCCGCCCCGTACCCGGTGCTGGCCCCGAAGGGTCTCCCCAAGACATGGAAGCCGACATCCGTGTCGTACGCGCGGCAGAACGGTAACTCCTGGCATCTCGGCTTCCTCGACCCCGACCGCGAGTACGTGGCCGTGGAGCAGTCGACGGCGCCGGCGCGGAAGTACATCGCCGACGTCACGCACCACGCCGAGGACACCGGGAAGACCGCGCGGGTGGGCGGCGAGACCTGGCAGCGGTGGGAGGGGCCGAAGTACGACGCCCTGGTGCGGGCCGCCGACGGGGCGACGACGATCGTGACGGGTACTGCGCCGTACGAGCGGCTCGTCGAGATGGCGGAGGCGCTGGAGTCCGACAAGGCGCCGACCTCCGACTCCGGCTCCGACTCCGGGTCGGGAGCCGGGTCCGACTCGGGGTCCGGCGAGGCCTGAGCGCGTCGAGAGCGACGACGAGGTCTGAGCGGGTCGAGAGCGACGACGAGGCCGCCGTCCCGGGGAGGGGCGGCGGCCTCGTCGTGGTGTGTGGGAGGGACCCGGCCCCTCAGACGGTCGTGACGACCTCGTCGTAGGACCGGCGCGGGGAACGTGCGGACCAGGCGTCGTCGCCGGGCTTGCCGATGTTCACGACCATCAGGGGCGTGTGGTCGCCGTCCAGGAACTCCTTCTGGACGCCGGCGTGGTCGAAGCCGGTCATCGGGCCCGCGGCCAGACCGGCGGCGCGGATGCCGACGATGAAGTACGCGGCCTGGAGCGCCGCGTTCATACCGGCGTTCTGCTCGCGCACCGGACGCTGGGAGAAAATGGCGTCCTTGGCCGCGGGGAAGGCCGGGAAGAGCTCGGGGAGCTCCTCGTGGAACTCGTTGTCGGCGGCGAAGATCGCGACCAGCGGGGCGGTGGACGTCTTGGGCTTGTTGCCGTTGCTCATGTGCTGGACGAGCCGCTCGCGGGCCTCGGGGGAGCGGACCAGGACGACGCGCAGCGGCGTCTGGTTGAAGGCGGTGGGGCCGAACTTCACGAGGTCGTAGATCGCCTGGACCTGCTCCTCGGTCACCGGCTCGTCGGTGAACGTGTTGGCGGTACGGGCCTCGCGGAAGAGGAGGTCCTGGGTGGCGGAGTCAAGAACGAGGGACATCTGGGCGTACCTTCCGAACGGGCAGACCGATCAAATGATCGATCAAACGGCTCGGTCAACGTACGCCGGGATGTATTAACTTTCAACTAAAAGCGGGGCTCCGGTGACTCGTTTCACATGATGTTGACAATGGGGTCTCCGGAGACGACCGCCCGCTGCCCGATCGGACCCTGGGCCCCGGACAGGGCTCAGGGCCCCAGCCTCAGCCCCGGTCCTCGGGGCCGGACGCGGGCGCCGGGTCCGCCAGTGAGGCGTCGAGGCGGGCGCGCGCGCCGTCCAGCCAGCGGCGGCAGACCTTGGCCAGCTCCTCGCCCCGCTCCCACAGGGCCAGCGACTCCTCCAGGGTCGTACCGCCGGTCTCCAGACGGCGTACGACATCGATCAGCTCGTCCCGCGCCTGCTCGTAGCCGGGCGCGTCCGCTCCGGCGACCGCTGCTGTCCCGCTGTCCTTCTTGGCCATGTGATCCACCCTCAATACGGTCTGCGACAACGAATCGTCGAGGAAAATGCCTACGCCGTGCGGCTACGCCGTGCGGCTACGCCGTGCGCCTGCGGCTCATTCGGAGACCCGCACCGTGAACTCGCCCTCCGCCACCCTGGCCCGCAGCTCCTGGTCCGCCGAGATCTCCGCGGGGGAGCGGACGACGGCCCCGTCCGGCCGCTGGAGCACCGCGTACCCGCGCTCCAGCGTCGCCGCCGGTGACAGCGAGACCACGCGCGCCCGGGTGTGCGACAGCTCGGAGTCCGCGCGGTCCAGCAGATGCCGCAGCACCCGCCGACTGCGGTCGACCAGCGCGTCGATCTCGCTCCCGCGCTCCTCCACCATCCGCTGCGGGCGCTCCATCACCGGCCGGGCGAGCGCGTGGGCGAGCCCGCGCTCCTCCCGGTCGAGCAGCCCCTGCACCGTCCGCAGCGCCCGGTCCCGCAGCGCCTGCACGCGGTCCAGCTCCTCACCGACGTCCGGCACGGTCTTCTTCGCCGCGTCCGTGGGCGTCGATGCCCGTACGTCGGCGACGAGGTCCAGCAACGGGGAGTCGGGCTCATGGCCGATCGCGGACACGACGGGCGTACGGCAGTCGGCAACCGCCCGTACCAACTGCTCGTCCGAGAACGGCAGCAGATCCTCCACGCTGCCGCCGCCGCGCGCCACGATGATCACATCGACCTCGGGCAGGTCGTCCAGCTCCTTGACCGCCTGGACGACCTGATTCACCGCGTTGACGCCCTGTACGGCGGTGTTGCGCACCTCGAAGCGGACAGCGGGCCAGCGCCGTCGCGCGTTCTCCAGGACGTCCCGCTCGGCCGCCGACGCCCGGCCGCAGACGAGCCCGATCAGCTGCGGCAGAAAGGGCAACGGCCGCTTGCGATCTGCGGCGAACAGCCCTTCGGCGCCAAGGGACTTCTTCAACTGCTCCAGCCTGATGAGCAGTTCGCCGATGCCGACGGGCTTTATCTCGGTGGCTCGCAGCGACAGCTGCCCTCTCGGCGCGTACCACTCCGGCTTCGCGTGCACCACGACCCGCGCGCCCTCGGACACGACATCGGCGATCGCGTCGAAGACCTGCCGGTAGCAGGTGACGCTCACCGAGATGTCGTACGACGGGTCGCGCAGCGTCAGGAACACGACCCCGGCACCCGGCCTCCGCGACAGCTGGGTGATCTGTCCCTCGACCCAGACGGCGCCGAGCCGGTCGATCCAGCCGCCGATGAGGCGCGACACCTCACCGACGGGCAGCGGGGCGTCCGCGGACGTGTTGAGAGCCATGCCGTCGAGCGTATCGGCCGCCTCCGACAACACCGTCCATGCCGCGAGGCGCCCGCCTCGTCCCTACGGGACGTACGGGAGAGGGCATGCGTAACGGGACGTACGGGACAGGGCCGGCCGAACCTAAGGAGCCTTCTGCGTAAGCGCGCGACGACGCCACTGGACCGCCAGCACCACCAGCCCCACCGCCAGCCAGATCGCGCCCACCACCTGCGCCGACTCCGCCGCCTCCACGATCACCGCGACCAGCACACCGGCCCCGACCACCGGCGCCACCACATGCGCCAGGATCCGTGGCGGGCCCTCCATGCGCCGTACCGCGTACCACCCGACCACCGACGCGTGCAGCAGGATGAACGCCGTCAGGGCCCCGATGTCGACCACCGACACCAGATGGTCCAGCCCGTTGTCGTTCCTGGCCGCCCACACGGCGGCGATCAACGTCACCACCGCCGCGAGCAGCAGCGCCACGCGGGGCGTACCCGCGTTCGTACGGGACAGCAGCCGCGGCAGCCGCCGCTCCCTGCCCATCGCGAAGAGCAGCCGGCCGGCGGCGGCCTGTCCCGCCAGGGCGGCGAACGCGGCGCCGATCGCCTTGCTCACCGCGACCAGGTCGTGCAGCCACGTTCCTACGGAGGCGTCCACCGCGTCGTAGAAGGCCGACCCCTGCTTCGCCGGGTCGGCGGCCAGCTCCGCCGAGCTGAGCGGTTCGAGGAGGGCCACAAGATACGTCTGCGCCACGAACAGCACACCGGCGAGCGCCAGACACAACAGCACGGCCCGCGCCACCTTCCGCGAACCGCCCGTCACCTCCTCGGCGAACGAGGCGATCGCGTCGAAGCCCAGATACGACAGCACGGCGACCGACACCCCGCTGAGCACAGCCGTCAGCGAGAAGGTCAGATCGCCGGTGAGCGGTGACAGCCAGCCGCGCGTCGCGCCGTCCTGCGCGAGCACGACGATCGCCGACACCACGAAAATCACCAGCACCACGATCTCCATCGCGAGCACGAAGAAGCCGACACGCGCGGCGGCCCGTACGCCCCAGAGATTGAGCAGCGTGGTGATCACGACGGCGAGCCCGGTCCAGATCCACCGGTCTACGGAGGGCACCAGTGCCTCCATCGCGATCCCGGCGAAGAGATACGCGACGGCGGGGATCAGGAGGTAGTCGAGCATCGCCATCCATCCGGCGATGAACCCCGGCCCTTCGCCGAGCCCCTTGCGCGCGTAGGCGAAGACCGAACCGGCCTGCGGTGCGACCCGGATCATCTGCGCGTAGCTGAAGGCCGTGAACGCCATGGCGACGGTCGCGAAGACGTAGACGAGGGCCACGGCGCCGTGCGACTTGGCGTCCAGCGTGCCGTACACGCCGACGGGCGCCATGGGCGCGATGAAGAGGAGTCCGTACACGACGAGATCGCGGAATCCGAGAGTCCGCCGCAGCCCGCCCACGGCGTCCGCGCCCCCGCCGCTGCCCGCATCTGAGGGTCCGTCCGAACTCAAGTCGGGCTCCGGCTCCGGCCCGGGCTCGCGGCCGAAGCCGCCGTTGCCGCCACCCGTACGCCGGTTCGTACCGCCTGTGCCGCTCGTTCCGCCTGCACCGTCGCTGCCCGAACCGTCCGCATCGCCCGCACCGCTGTCGGCCATGGCGTCCCTCCGTCGATCACGTAGGCCCAGTCTCGGCCCGGCAGGCGATCTTCCGCCTCTTCTGGACGGCCTTACGATGGTGAGCATGACTGCTACGCCCAGCCCGTCGCCCGCCGCCACCCCGAGTGGAGACGCCGCGCGCCGCGCCGGCAAACGCGTCCTGCTCGCCGCGCCCCGTGGTTACTGCGCCGGCGTCGACCGTGCCGTGATCGCCGTGGAGAAAGCCCTGGAGCAGTACGGGGCACCGATCTATGTCCGCCACGAAATCGTCCACAACAAATATGTCGTGCAGACCCTTCAGAAGAAGGGCGCGATTTTCGTCGAGGAGACGGCGGAGGTCCCCGAGGGATCGATCGTCATGTTCTCCGCGCACGGCGTGGCCCCCGTCGTCCACGACGAGGCCGCCGACCGCAAGCTCGCCACCATCGACGCGACCTGCCCCCTGGTCACCAAGGTCCACAAGGAAGCCGTCCGCTTCGCCAACGACGACTACGACATCCTGCTGATCGGCCACGACGGCCACGAAGAGGTCATCGGCACCTCCGGTGAGGCCCCCGACCACATCACGCTGGTCGACGGACCCGGCGATGTGGCCAACGTCGAGGTGCGCGACGAGTCCAAGGTCGTCTGGCTCTCCCAGACGACCCTCTCCGTGGACGAGACGATGGAGACCGTCGACAAGCTCAAGGAGAAGTTCCCGCTGCTGATCTCGCCGCCGAGCGACGACATCTGCTACGCCACACAGAACCGGCAGATCGCCGTCAAGCAGATGGGCGCCGACGCGGAACTGGTCATCGTCGTCGGGTCGAAGAACTCGTCCAACTCCGTACGGCTGGTCGAGGTCGCCCTCGGCGCCGGCTCCCGCGACGCCCATCTGGTGGACTCCGCCGACGAGATCGACGAGGCGTGGCTGGAAGGCGTCACGACGGTCGGCGTCACCTCCGGCGCGTCCGTCCCCGAGATCCTGGTCGAAGGCGTCCTGGAGTGGCTCACGGGCCACGGCTTCGAAGACGTCGAGATCGTCAAGGCCGCCGAGGAGTCGATCGTCTTCTCGCTGCCGAAGGAACTCCGCCGTGACCTGCGCGCGGAGGCGGCCTCCCTGGCCGAGAAGTAGGGAAGCGTGGTCATCTCCCCGTAACGTTGCGTCCATGAACGTCTTCGGAGTGGACATCGGCGGCTCTGGCATCAAGGGCGCGCCCGTGGACCTGGAGCGCGGTGAACTGGCAGAGCCGCGCCACAAAGTGCTCACCCCGCAGCCGGCCACACCTGACGATGTGGTCGGCTGCGTCGCCGAGGTGGTCGAGCACTTCAACTGGTCCGGCCCGGTCGGCATCACCTTTCCCGGAGTGGTCACGGGCTCGGTCGTCCGTACGGCCGCGAACGTCGACAAGCGCTGGATCGACCTGGACGCCGGCGAACTGCTCGGCGACCGGCTGAATCTGCCCGTCACGATCCTCAACGACGGGGACGCGGCGGGGGTGGCCGAGATGACCTTTGGCGCGGGCAAGGGCCGGCAGGGCACCGTCTTCCTGCTGACCTTCGGTACGGGGATCGGCAGCGCGCTCTTCATCGACGGCAGGCTCGTCCCGAACACCGAGCTGGGTCATCTGGAGCTGAACGGACACGACGCGGAGAAGCACGCGTCGACGAAGGCCAAGGACGACCACGACCTGAGCTGGCAACACTGGGCACACCGGGTGCAGAAGTATCTGGCGCACCTGGAGATGCTGTTCTCGCCGGAGCTGTTCATCATCGGCGGCGGGGTGAGCCGCAAGGCGGAGAAGTTCATTCCGCTGATCGAGGACATCAAGGCGGAGATCGTCCCGGCGCAGCTCCAGAACAACGCGGGAATCGTGGGGGCCGCGATGACGGCCGCGGAACGCACGGAACACTGACCCGGACCGCCGGACGGGCCCTGAAGCCTGTCCGGCGCCTCGACACCCCCTGGTTCCTGTCCGAACCTAGCCCCGGCGCGCGACGGCGTTCGTGCCGCCGGTGCCCGCCTTCGCCCCGGTCTTCGCTCCTGCTCCCGCTCTGGCACCCGCACCCGCACCGGCGCCGCGGGCGGCGGCAGCATCACGTGCGCGCTGTCGGCGGCCCATCTGGCGGACCTTCCGTACGGAGGCGACGACCCCGGCGACGAGCGTGCCGCCGTACAGCCAGCCCGCCTGCACCGCCAGCGCGGTGACGACGGCCATCGTCTGCCCGCCGATGCCGCTCGTCCCGCCGGAGATCGGGAAGGTGCCGAAGGCGAAGGCGATCGGCACGCTGATCGGGGCGGTCACCAGATCGGCGGTCCGCACCCAGAACGCGGTCAAGGCGCTGACCGGGATGAACAGCACCCCGTAGACCAGGGGCTCACCGTCGAACAGCAGCTGGTCCAGGCACCCGATCACGAACATCGTCGCGGCGGCGAAGAGCCCGGCGCCCAGCCCGGTCAGCCGGGGATTCGGGAGTCTGCGCAGGGTGAGCACGACAGGCGGCACCCGGCGCCCGGTCGGTGCGGGAACCCGGTAGACGGCGGCGGTCTCGGTGACGGCGCCCCGCGGACGGAGAGGGCTCTGCGGCGGCCGCGGCCGGCGCTGGGGGGGACGTGTCCTGTGCTGCTCCACCGGAACAACCTAGGTCGCATGGGTGTCGGATTCAGGCGATGGACACGCCCTTTGGGCGACCTTGGCGTTGCGTTCGACGGTCGCTGGGCGTGTCGGGCCGACGGGTGCCGCCATCTGCCGTACCGACTGCCGTCGGCCGCCGGGACGACCCGCCCGTAAACTGGGGGATCGGTCCGCATCCGGGCCGTACCGGCCATCCGGCCGCACAAGCTCCGCCAGTCCTCACTTCAGGAAGTCGCCAACGTGTCGCTCACGATCGGAATCGTCGGTCTGCCGAATGTCGGCAAGTCGACCCTTTTCAACGCCCTGACCAAGAACGACGTGCTGGCGGCCAACTACCCGTTCGCCACGATCGAGCCCAACGTGGGCGTCGTCGGTGTTCCCGACCCCCGACTCGCCGTCCTCGCCAAGATCTTCGACTCCCAGAAGATCCTCCCGGCGACGGTCGACTTCGTCGACATCGCGGGCATCGTGCGCGGCGCCTCCGAGGGCGAGGGCCTCGGCAACAAGTTCCTCGCGAACATCCGTGAGTCCGATGCCATCTGCCAGGTCATCCGGGCCTTCAAGGACGAGAACGTCGTACACGTCGACGGCAAGGTCTCCCCGAAGGACGACATCGAGACGATCAACACCGAGCTGATCCTCGCCGACCTCCAGTCGGTCGAGAAGGCCGTCCCGCGGCTGACGAAGGAGTCCCGCCTCCAGAAGGAGAAGGTCGCCGTCCTGGCGGCGGTCGAGGAGGCCCAGAAGATCCTCGAAGCCGGTACGACGCTCTTCGCGGCGGGCATCTCGGCGGGCACGGAGAAGGGCCGGCTCCTCCACGAGCTGCACCTGCTCACCACCAAGCCCTTCCTGTACGTCTTCAACGTCGACGAGGACGAACTGGTCGACGAGGACTTCAAGAACGAACAGCGCGCCCTCGTCGCCCCGGCCGAGGCGATCTTCCTGAACGCCAAGATCGAGTCCGAACTGATCGAACTGGACGACGACGAGGCCCTGGAACTGCTCCAGTCCATGGGCCAGGAAGAGCCCGGCCTCGCCACCCTCGGCCGCGTCGGCTTCGCGACCCTGGGCCTCCAGACGTACCTCACGGCAGGCCCGAAGGAAACCCGCGCCTGGACGATCAAGAAGGGCGCGACGGCCCCCGAGGCGGCCGGTGTGATCCACACCGACTTCCAAAAGGGCTTCATCAAGGCGGAGGTCATCTCCTTCGCCGACCTGGTGGAGGCGGGCTCGGTCACCGAATCCCGCGCCAAGGGCAAGGCCCGCATGGAGGGCAAGGACTACGTGATGCAGGACGGCGACGTGGTGGAGTTCCGCTTCAACGTGTGACGGCTGACGTACCGCCACGCTGGCGGCCAGGCAAAACCGCAGGTCAGTAGGGGTCCGACTCTTCGGGGTCGGGCCCCTACGTGCTTGGTTGCGGACAGGGCTTCTGCGCTGGATCCCCGCAGCTCCCCCGGCGGGCATCTCGACCTTCCGTACCCGCCCGCCTTTGCGTTCGATCCACTGGGTCGCATGGTTTGAAGTAAGATTCAATCTACGTAATAATTTATCTACGTTGCATGGGAGTGGCGGTGGAGTTTCAAGGTCGGGTCGGGGATCTTGAGCTGCTGGCCCAGCAGTACCGGACAGTGGCAGAGGGTGCTGGCGCCACTCGAGGGCGGGCCGTGATCATGACGGGCCGTCGTCGAGTGGGGAAGTCACGGCTGGTTCAGGAGTTCTGCGATCGCTCGGGAGCGCCGTACGTGGTGTTCCAGGCCACCCGGGGGCGCAACCCTGTGACGGAACGTGCCGACTTTGCCGCGACCCTCGCGCAGTCGCTGTTGCCGGGGGCGGAACTGGTCGCCGGCCTTCAGCCGCAGGACTGGAACCAGGCCCTGCGCTCGCTTGCGCTCGCGGTACCCGATGACTCTCCCAGCATTGCGGTGATTGACGAGGTGCCCTGGCTGGTCGAGCAGGATCAGGAATTCGAGGGCGGACTTCAAACTGTCTGGGACCGGCACCTGTCCTCGAAGCCCGTACTTCTGCTGTTGGTCGGCAGTGATACCTCGGTGATGGAGGCACTGCAGTCGTACGGACGCCCCTTCTTCGGACGTGCGGCGAAAATGACCGTGCGCCCCCTGAACCTGGCCGACGTGCAGGAGATGACTGAACTCGACGCCGCTGCGGCCGTCGATGCCCAGTTGATCACTGGCGGGTTCCCCGAGATCGTGCAGTCGTGGCGGCCGGGAATGGATCTCACGGCCTTCTTGCGGGCGTCGGTTGCCAATCCTCTCTCGCCCTTGCTGGTGGCCGGCGAGTTGTCCCTGCTGGGTGAGTTCCCCGAGGCTTCGCACTCACGAGCCGTACTGGAGGCGGTTGGCAGTGGTGAGCGCACATTCAGCACCATCGCAGCCCAGGCGGGCGGAGCCGGCGCCCTGCCGTCGGGCACGCTTTCCCCGCTGCTGGCCATGCTGCAAGCCAAGCGGGTCCTGGCCGCTGATCTCCCCCTGTCCGTCAAGCCGGACACCAAGAACAAGCGATACCGGATCGCCGACCCGTATCTGCGGTTCTGGCTGGCCTTCCTGGCACGCGCGATCCCGCTCATCGAGCGTGGCCGTGGCGACTTGGCACTGGAACGCATCGAGCGGTCGTGGACCACTTGGCGCGGACGAGCGGTCGAGCCGCTGATCCGTGAGTCCTTGCTGCGTCTGATGCCCAATGACGAGTGGCCCGAGACCGAGGCCATCGGCGGTTGGTGGAACCGTCAGAACAACCCCGAGATCGACCTCATCGGTACAGACCGTGAGTCGGTGGCTCGGCAGGTGCACTTCGTCGGGTCGGTCAAGTGGCTGGAGACCCAGCCCTTCGGGCGCCATGAGTACGAGACCTTGGTACGTGACATGCTCGCCGTCCCCGGCACCTCTCCGGACACTCCTCTAGTGGCGGTCTCCCGCTGTGGGATGGCCGATGATCTGCCCCTCAAAGCATGCTGGGGGCCGGAAGACCTGGTACGGGCGTGGCGGCCCCGATAGTCGCGGAGCGGCAATGTGCTCCTTCTCGTATCGCGTGAAATGAGTGCGGTGGCGAGGCCCACCTCGGGCGGCATGGTGATCGATTACCACGGCATGCCGGGAAGTCGCGAGGTTCAGCCAGCACATCACCGTTCTTCGGCGGGGTGCCTCGTAGGCCGTTTGCCCGACTGTTGGTGGGCCTTGTGCGGCCCCACCAACGCGGGTTCAGGCGCGGGAGATGCGCCAGTCGGCGACGTTGACGGCGCGGTTGTAGTAGGCGTTGGTGCAGACGTCGTACTTGCCGCCGGCGGGGCCGCCGCCGTTGGTCTCCAGGAAACTGCCATTGCCGCCGTAGACGTTCCACAGGTGGACGGTGTCCCCGATGTGGACGTCGGTGTCCAGCGGGTCGGCGGTCTGGGCGAAGATCCGCCACTCGGCGGTACCCGTGCCGCGGTCGGCGCCCTTGGCGGTGAGGACGTCGTACTTGGCGCCGGCCTTCTTCTGCTCCGCTGCGGCGGGCCCGTTGGTGTCCAGGTAACTGCCGTTCCCGTAGAGGTTGCGCAGGGTGACCAGGTCGCCGCTGGCCACCGGGGTGCCGGTGGCCTTGCCGTTGCCGGAGGCGACCTCCCAAGTGCCGGTGCCCGGGCCCCGGGTCGGGCTCTCGGCGGTGGAGACCCCGTACACGCTGCCGGAGGCGTCGCTGTGGCCGTTGGTGTCGAGGTAGCCGCCGGCCCAGGTAGATCCGGCCGCCGCACTTGAGTGCTTCTGTTGCCGCAACATCGAAGCAGTGGGGCCAGTGGGGCCTTGAGGAACGGCCTCCGCTGGTTCCGGAACCGGTGGGACGGGGTCCCGCGTCTGTGGTCGATGTGATCACACGATCGGGGACAGCCGGTACAGGGACGACGCGGCAGACGAACGGCTGGGCCGGGTGCCTGGCCGTCGTCGCCGGGTTTGTCACGGGGGTCGTCGCGTGGGGTGTCGGCGCGGCGCCCGGTCTGCGTGGCGCATTCGAGGGCGAGCGGGACTTGAGCCTGCTCTACCTCGACGGGCCGGTGATGATCTTCGGCGCGCCTGCCCTCGCACTGGGGGTCTGGGCCCTGGTGGGTGGTGTGTTGCGGGCCCGGGACTGGATGGCGGCCGTGGCCGTGCTGCTCGTGTTGGCGGCCGTCGCCTGGGGGTGCGGGGAGTGGCTGGAGATGCGCACGGATCGGTTCACTCGTGGTGACTCCTGGTGAACGACCGTGACTTCGGCGAGGTTCCCGGGAGGGGGGAACTCGCGGTGGGCATGATGGCTGTCGGCGCGACCGGCCGGCGTCGCGTCATGGCGTCGTGTTGAAGGAGTGGCACATGTCGTACCCGGAACCCCGTCATCTCGGTGACAAGGGCGAGGTCAACGCGGTCTTCCGGCCCGCGAACACCCCCGCCGACGTGCGGTCCCCGTCGGGCACCGAGACGCACTTCGTGGCCTCCAGCGTGTCCACGGGTGGTGAGTTCGGGCTCTACCGGATGGACATGGTGCCCAGGGGAGGCGGCCCGAGCACCCATTTCCACAAGACGATCTCGGAGTCGTTCTACATCCTGGACGGGACGGTCCGGCTGTACGACGGTGAGCGCTGGATCGATGCGGAGAAGGGCGACTTCCTCTACGTGCCGCCGGGCGGGCTCCACGGCTTCCGCAACGACTCGGACGCGCCCGCCTCCACGCTCATCCTCTTCGCTCCCGGGGCACCCCGCGAGGAGTACTTCGAGAAGGTGTCCACGGTCGGCCGGATGACGGACGAGGAGCGCACCGCGTTCTTCATCAAGCACGACACGTACTGGGTGGACTGACGACCCCCGCGCGCGGATCCCCCTCCTCGCGGAGCCGTATCCGTGGCAAAGCCCCTGCGTAGAGCGCCGATTTTCACTCCGGGTGAAGTCATGGCCCATGCTTGCGGTCAACAACCAACGGTTGCCAGGGTGTTGCTGTCTGTCAACCTGTTGGGAGTGGCCCGTGGCATTCGGTGAGCAGCCGGCCTATCTGCGCGTCGCGAGTGATCTTCGGCGAAAGATTGTTGACGGTGCTCTGCCGCCGCACACCCGACTGCCGTCCCAGGCGCGTATCCGGGAGGAGTACGGCGTCTCGGACACGGTTGCCCTGGAAGCCCGCAAGGTGTTGATGGCGGAAGGGCTCGTCGAGGGCCGATCCGGGTCGGGGACCTATGTTCGCGAGCGGCCCGTGCCACGCCGTATCGCCCGCTCCGGCTACCGGCCGACTTCCGGGGCCAACCCTTTCCGGCAGGAGCAGGCCGATGACGGAGTGCGCGGTACGTGGGAGTCGAGCAGCGACCGGGACGCGGTGGCGCCGGAGATCGCCACACGCCTCGGCATACAACCGGGCGACCCGGCCATGCGCACGCGCTACGTCTTCAGGGACGCGGGGGAGCCGATGATGCTCTCCACCTCCTGGGAGCCCCTGGAAGTCACGGGGCGTACCCCGGTGATGCTCCCCGAAGAGGGGCCGCTCGGGGGCAGCGGTGTGGTGGAGCGGATGGCGGCCATCGGCATCGTGGTGGACAACGTGGTCGAGGAGGTCGGCGCACGCCCGGGGCTGGCGGAGGAGCTCCTGTCGCTCGGCGGTGTGCCCGGCCATGTGGTGATGGTGCTGGAGCGGACCTACTACGCGTCGGGCCGCGCGGTCGAAACGGCCGACATGGTTGTGCCGGCGGACCGATATCGCATCGCCTATCACCTTCCGGTCAGATGACGGTCCGATGAGCACCGCCTGATCGAAGCAACGCCCTCACCGGTCCACGACCGCGACGTTGCGCCTCAACAGGGCGGCGGACAAGGGGGGATGGCGAACGCGTCCACAGGTGCGCCCTCGCGGGTCCGAATCTTCTTGGCCAGATGTGTACCTCTTTGTATAAACACGCATCCGCTGAGTGAAGGTCAGGCGTAGGGTCGGGCATATGCGGATTGGGGTTTCCAGGACATCGTCCGAGTGGTACGGGCCGACGGCGGGAGGGGCGCGATGACCGACGGCGGCGCTGTACTTCCCTGGCTGGTGATACGTCAGGACGACAACGGAAACCGGTATCGCGTGGGCAGGTACGCCACGAAGGACGAGGCGCAGAAGATCGCCGACGGCCTCGGCGGCAGCGGACACAAGCAGCTCTACTGGGTCGAGCGTCTGGGGCAGGCCGGCCGCTGACCTCGTCGACTCCGGACCGTGGCCCCTCGTCGAGCGCGCGCCGTCCCCCACGTTACGCTCCGGCTCATGAGTGAGGGCGGAGCTGCAACGGTCTTGATCGACACAGTCGCGTGGGTCCGAGTGGAGCAGGGCAGGATCCTCTGCGCGCGTTCCCGTGGGAAGGATGTGTTCTACATCCCCGGCGGCAAGCGCGAAGGCGCGGAGACCGATCTGGAGACCTTGCTCCGTGAGGTCGAGGAGGAGCTGGCCGTCGCCGTCCTTCCGGCCACGACGGCCCATCTGGGTACGTACGAGGCCCAGGCCCACGGCCAGCCCGACGGTGTCGTCGTCCGGATGAGCTGTTACTCCGGCGACTACCGGGGGACGCCGGCTGCCAGCAACGAGATCGAGGAGATCCGCTGGCTCACCTACGGCGACCGAGGTCTGGTGGCCCCCGTCGACCAGCTTCTCTTCGACGACCTCAGGGACTCGGGTGAGCTGACATGAGCCTCCGTCAAGGTAGTTCCCCTCGGATTCCGGGTATGTGCTGACCAACCCCCCTATAAAGGGCGCGGGCCTGGTGTCAGTCTGGGGAAGTGGTCGGCTTGACCGAGGCGGAGAGCATCTACGCCGAGTGGACCTTCCCTGCCGAGCCGGATGCCGTACGTACCGCACGCCACGCGGTACGCGACACCCTCGACGTCTGGCGTCTCGACCACCACGTTCGCGACTCGGCCGTTCTGCTGGTCAGTGAGCTGTTTACCAACTCCTTGCAGTACACGTCAGGCCCGATCGGTGTCAGGCTGGCTGTTGTTTCCGTATGCCCCGCGGGCCTCCCCGGTGCCGCGCTGCTGGTGGAGGTGTCCGATCCGCTCCCCGATCCGCCGACCGCACGGTCTCCCGGCCCTGACGACGAAGGGGGACGCGGTATCCAGCTCGTCGCTTGCTCCGCGCGCCGTTGGGGTACACGCCGGGGGAAGACGGGTAAGACGGTGTGGTTCGAGCTGCCGCTCCCTGGTTAGGAGTGTGGAGGGACAACGATCACGTGGTTCTCGGCTCAAAAAGAACGAGACAGTGCTGTGATCGTGAACGCCGTACCTGTCTGGGCCGTAGTGCTGAATACTGCGGGGATGGCCGGTCCGGTGCGTGAGCTGGAGGGGACGGTCGCGTGAGCGAGATATCTGGAACGGCGGGCGACGTCGTGTGGCAGAGCAGTCCACCCGGCTCGATCTATGACTACATAAGGGTCGCTTCCTTCTCGATCGGCCCCGACGGGCTGGTCGACCAGTGGAGTCTGCGAGCCGCCGAGCTGTTCGGGATCGCCCAGGACGAGGTCAGGGGCAAGGACCCGGTCGAGGTGTTCGTGCCTTCCGACCTGCGTTCGCGAGGGCACAACAAGATCGCCGAGATCCTCGACGGCAAGGAATGGACCGGGCTGGTCCCGTTCCAGGTGCCTGGCGAACTCGGGCTTCACGGCCTCGCCGAGGTCTATGTGATGCCCAGTGAGACGGAGAACGGTGAACGGGCCGCGCTCTGCATCGTCGTGGACGTCCGCGCGCTTCGTCAGATCGAGACGGAACTCGCCTCTTCGCAGGCCATTTTCGGCCAATCTCCCTTCGGCTTCGTGCTGTTCGGCACGGACCTCACCGTCCAGCGAGCCAATCAGCGTTTCGCCGCGGTCTTCGGCGGAGCGGCGGACGACCACCGCGGGCGCACCGTCCACGACTATCTCTCCCGCCCCGAGGCCGAACGCCTGAGCGCCTCCCTCAAGAGGGTCCTGGAGACCGGCGACCCCGCCACCGACATCCAGATAGTCGGCGTCGCCCCGGGCAGCAAGGAACGCAGGCACTGGTCCGTCAACCTCTACCGCGTGCTCAGCGGAGCCGGCCGCACCATCGGGGTGGCGGGACTCGGCAGCGACGTCACACGTCGTCAGATCGCCGCACGTGAAGCCGCCAGCGCCCGTCGCAACCTCGCGATCCTCAACGAGGCGAGCGCCCGGATAGGCAACTCCCTCGACCTGGAGACCACCGCCAAGGAACTCCTCGACGTCGCCGTCCCCGGCTTCTGCGACCTCGCGTCCGTCGACCTCTACCAGGGGCTGCTGACCGGCGACGAGGCTCCGCCCGGACGCGGCGGCTCCACGGGCTCCGAGTCCGGCGGCGGCAGTGCCACCCTGCGGCGCGTCGCCTTCGCCAGCGCCGTCGCCGACGCGCCTCTGCTCGGAGCCGATCTGACGGGTGAAGGCGCGGTCGAGCCACCCTCGGTCGGCTCCGTCCACCGATATCCCTTCAACTCGCCCTGCGCGAACGCTCTGCGTACCGCCCGGGTGCAGACGGTGCCCGGCGGGGCCGGCAGCCTCATCCAGTCCACCTTCGCCGTGCCGATGGTCGCGCACGACACCGTCGTCGGACTCGCCCAGTTCTCCCGGACCAAGGGCAGTGAGCCCTTCGGGGAACGGGACCGCGCCCTCGCGGTGGAACTCGCGGCGCGCGCCGCCGTCTGTATCGACAACGCCCGCCTCTACCGGAGGGAGCACGAACGCGCGCTGATACTGCAGCGCAGTCTGCTCCCGCCCGGCGATCCCGAGGCGGCCGGGCTGGACATCGCCTGCCGCTACCTGCCGGGCAACACCGCCACCGAGGTCGGCGGCGACTGGTTCGATGTCATCGAACTGCCTGGCCACCGGACCGCGCTGGTTGTCGGCGACGTCATGGGACGCGGACTGCGCGCCGCCGTCGCCATGGGCGAGTTGCGCACCGCCGTCCGCACCCTGGCTCTGCTCGACCTGGAGCCCGCCGAGGTCCTTTCCGCACTGGACGAGATCGCCCGCGGCCTCGGCACACCGAGCGGCGCCCAGCAGGCCTCGCGTGTCGCCCACAAGTCGCGGGACGCCGACCTCTCCGAGGTGTACCTCGCGACCTGCGTCTACGCCGTCTACGACCCGGTCACCCGCCGCTGCACCTTCGCCAACGCCGGACACCCCCCTCCCGTCCTCGTCGAACCCGGCGAGGAGGCGCTGCTCCTCGACGTACCGCCCGGGATGCCCCTCGGCGTCGGCGGCGAGCCGTTCGAGCAGGTCGAGGTCGAGCTTCCCGAAGACGCACTGCTCGCTCTCTACACCGACGGTCTCGTCGAATCCCGCGACCATCCGATCGATGAAGGCCTGACCGCCTTCCGCCGGGCGCTCACCAACCCCGTACGGCCTCTGGAAGACGTCTGCGACCACGTACTCAACACGCTGGACACCCGGCACGGTGAGGACGACATCGCGCTGCTGATGGCCCGAATACAGGGCCTGCCCGCCGATGCCGTCGGCGACTGGCAACTGCCGCGCGAGCCGCGCTCCGTCGGCCGCGCCCGCGAGGTCGCCCGCGCCCAGCTCCTCTCCTGGGGCCTCGAACCGCTGGTGGACACCGTCGAACTGCTCGTCAGCGAACTGGTCACCAACGCGATGCGCTACGGCGAGGGTGAGATCAGGCTGAGGCTGCTGCGCGACCGCACGCTCGTCTGCGAGGTGTGGGACGCCGGCCTCGTACAGCCGCGCAGGCGACGGGCGCGTGACACCGACGAAGGGGGTCGCGGACTCCAACTGGTCGGGCTGCTCAGCGCGGCTTGGGGGTCGCGCCGGACCCCGCGTGGCAAAACGGTCTGGTTCGAACTCGCCCTGCCTGATGGGGACTCGACGGCGGAGCCCACCGTCGAACAACTCCTCAGCATGTTCTGACCCCGGGCCCTCTCCTCCGGCCGACCTATGAGAACGGGTCGGCCGGGCCGGATCCATCATGCCCGGCCGAGGCAGAGGGGCCAGAAGCAGAGACAGAGGCGTCAGGCGCTCTTCAGCGCGGCCAGGCTTGACTCGATCTCCATCAAGTCCCCGACGCTCTCCTACTGGTTGAACTGGGCGTCCCGCGACGAATCCGTCGGCTCCTGCTTGCCCATGGCCCCGGCCTCCTCCCGCCGCACCGTGTCCTCGAACCTGCCCAACTCGGAGGGGAATCGCGTCAGAAACGGACGCCGCCGCCCATCCGGCCGCGAGTCCCACCGCCGCCGAAACTGCCAGGAACAGCACCGCCGCCGCCCCCATGACCTCCACCAAAGCCCCCACCCCCGCCAAGTCCGCCTCCGCCGCCGAACAGGCCACCGAGGATGATCCCGCCGAGCACGGCACCGCCGAGCCCGCTTCCTGCCCCTGATACACCGCCGGGGCCGGACCGGTTCCCGAACGACCGGACATCGTGCTCGGCGAGGCTCTGCGCCCGCCTGGCCAGAGTGTCCGCGTGCTGGGCCTCGGCCAGTGCGCCGGGCGCATCGCCCAGCTCCGTCAGCGCTCCGGTCTGTTCGATCCGCCGCTGGGCCTCCGTCAGCCGGGTGCGGGCCTCGCTGCCGACCGCGCCGCGATGTGTCGTGATGTAGTCGGTGGCGGCGCCGATGGCCGAGCGGGCGCCGAGCATCGCCCGGTCGAGCAGCGCCCACGTCCGGCTTCCCCCCTCCTCGCGGGCGCGCGCGCCCGCGAGAGCCTCGTCCAGCACCGCGTCCACCTCCTCCACCCGGCGCAGGGCCTCGATCGGGTCGTACCGCCCGGCGCCCTGCGCCTGCCGCACGTCGGCGACCACCGCCTCGGCACGTGCGATCCGCCCTTGCAGATCGGCCGTGGACGTGCCTTCCGCCGTGCCTTCGAGCAGGACGAGAGCGTTCGCCAGGTCCGTCTCCGTCTCGATGAGCGAGCCGGGGAGTCGGCCGGCGGCCTCCGCGAGTTCGAGTGCGCGCCGCTCCACCGCGTCGACCAGGGCCGTCGCTTGCCCGATGGCGCTCTCGGCCGCCCGGACATGCACGGCCGCGCGGCCGTTGTCGCCCGACTCGATCGAGCGGCGCGCGTCGTCCAGATTTCCCGTCGCGAACACCACCCGGTCGTCGGCCTGTTCGACGGCGCTCCCGACCGGGGCCGAGGCTGAGTCCGCGTACCGCTCGCGCATCGCGGCGAGTGTGGCGGCGGCCGTCACGGTCCTGCCTGACAGCTCGCGGAACGCGGCCTCGGCGGCGGTCAGTGCCTCCGGGGCGTTGCGTTCCATGGCGCGCAGCCGGTCGAAGTCCACCGACTCGGCGTCCAGCCGGCTGTTGGCATCCGTACATCGGGCGATGATTTCGTCCAGCACGCGACGCCGTGTGACGTCGTCCTCCGGCAATGCGTCGTCGAGCTGCTGCCGCAGCCGGAAGGCGGCCGTCAGCTCGCCCTTCGCGTACGCCACGGCGTCCTGGAACGGCCGTACGGCGTCCTCGTCGAACTGGGCCGTTACGAAGCCGAGTTCCTCCTGGCTGGTGCGGACGGCGTCGTCCGTGTCCACGAGGGCCTGCGCCGTATGCCGGTCGAGCTCAGGCAGCGAGGTCCGCGGGGTGCGCCCCGGCTCTCCCCGGCCTTCCTGTCCGCCCCGAGGTGTCGTACGGGTCGAGGCACGGCGTTTGCGTTTGATGTAGGCGTACGCGGCGAGGGCTCCCGCACAGCCCACCAGGACGACGGGCAGGACGAGCGCGCTGCCCGATCGGTTGGAGGAGACGTCGGCGCCGGGGTCCACCGTGCCGGGAGTGACGGCGGGCGTGGGGACGGGTGCGCCGGCCGCGACCGCCCGGTAGCCGTTCGCGGCTCCGATCGCGGCGCCCGCCCAGTCGTTCTTCCGGAGAGGCGGTTCGACCGCCGTCCTCGCCACCTCTGCGAGCCGGTCCTCCGTAAGAGGACCGTCGGCGGCGGAGTAGGCGTACTGCCGGTCGTCAGTGGCCACGGCGAGCAGGATGTCGTCCCGCCCGAGACCGTTCCGTTCGGCGGTCGCGTCCGCCCAGCTCTGCGCGTTCCGGCCCGAGAAGTCACGCACGTAGACGACGAAGAGCTGTATTCGGCTGTCGCCGTACAGCCGGTCGAGGGACGCGGTGACCGCTCTCTCACGGTCGTCGAGGGCACCGACCTTGTCGGTGATCCGTCCTTGGCGCGAGAGGGCGACGGGATCTTCGGCGCGGGCGTCGTACGCCCCGCCGGGCATCAGCAGCCCCCCGGCCGTCACCAGCAGGACCAGGAGGCTCCGGCCGGTCGTACGAGTCCGGTTGCGGCTTGCTGTCCGTCTCACATTTGGGAGGCTATGTCCGGCTTCGATTGTCCGCGACCGGACGGAGCGCGGCCCGTGGAGGCGGGTGAACTGCCTGGTCGGCGCCGGTCCGACCGGCGCCACGGACGGGGCGGCGCCGGTCGGACCGGGGATTTCGGGGGATCAGATGCTGAAGCGTTCCTTGGCGAGCATCGGGCGGATGCGCGAAGCGAAACCGCCGCTGCGGAAGGGGCGCTGCAGCAGACCGGGCCGCAGCTCCTGGGCCAGAGCGGCGGCGATCATGCCCTGATCCAGGGCGAGAGCCGAGCTGCTGACGTGTCCGGTCCCCACATTGACCGAGTCCCGGAAACCGTAGCCGTCGTCGTACGCGCCGAAGTCGCCGGCGATCGCCTTGAGGTTGGCGAGCGCCTCCGACCGTGCGTAGGGCAGGGCGAGGAACGAGGCATGCGGGGTCACGACCCCGTTGGTGTACGCGGAGGCCGACGGCAGCGGTTCACCGTGCGTGACATACGTACGGTCGGTGTTGGAGGCGTATCCGTCGATGTTCATGCCGATCGCGTCCACGCCGTACTCCTGGTAACCGCCTTCGGGCACCTCGGAGGGGGAGAACCCCCAGTAGCCGTACTCCGCCTCCTCCAGGCCGTGCTCGATCTGGGAGCGGACGAACCGGCGGTGCGTGGTGCCCCAGGAGCGGGGGGACCACTCCGGCTCGGGCACGAACAGCGGAACCATCAGGGCCTCGAACATTGAGCCGCCCCAGGTCGGGACGAGCTTGCGGCCCCGGTAGGTGTAGTGCCCCTGCCAGAGACGGACGCCGTCGATCGTGTCGTACGCCCCGCCGGGCGGCTGCTCCTGACCGTGCTCGGGGAGCATCGTGCGGAGCATGTGCCAGTAGTGGTCCGAGGGAAGGCTGCCGTCGGCGATTCCGAGGTAACTGGCCATCCGGGGCTCGGTGTTGAGCGCTCCGTAGTGGTGTGCCGTCGGCTCGCCGGTGTCGGTCCAGAAGCCGCCACGGAGCTGGCCGGGGTTGGCCACCGGGTCCGCGGCGTCGTACGGCGTGTAGAAGTACGACCAGTCGGCGGTGGCGAGGATCTTGCCGATCCGGCGGCGCAGTCGGCTGTCGGCGTCGGCGGCGATGAGCAGCCCCGTCACGAGCCACGCGTTGTCGACCGAGGAGAGGAAGGGACGGACCGGGTCGCCGGTACCGGGCCAGTTGGTGAGCACCGAGCCGTCGTGGGCGTTGTACCAGTTGAGCCAGAAGCCGTGGTGGCGTTCGAGCTTCTCGACGGCGGTGACAGTGAGGTCGAGGCGGCGGCGCAGGGTGTCCTGGTCGATGACGCCCAGTCCGGCGGCGGCGACGGTGGACCACAGCCCGCAGCCGATGTTGGTCGGCGAGGTGTTCAGTGAGGGGACGGGCCCGCCCGGCGCATCGAGGTCGATCTTGTCGGCGGCGAGACCGATGTCGGTCGTCATTGCCTCGATCGAGTGATACGTATCGCGGAACCAACGGTGCAGCAGCGGTGTATCAGAGGCATGAACAACACGAGAACGCGACGCGGCCGAGGCCGGCGCGGATACGGCGGGTGTGGTGGCGGCTCCGAGAGTCAGGGCGGTGGCCCCGGTTCCCGCGGCGGCGAGAAACGTACGACGGTCCATGAGAGTCCAGCTCCCCTTGGCAGGTGTGGAGTTGTGGCCAGGGCCGGTGCCTGGGCCAGGTCTTTGGCCGCCGCCATGGCCGGAAGTGTTTCCGGAGGTCCGGCCATGGCGGCGGTGCTGGCACGGGGGCCGGCGGCGGTCAGGTGCCGCCGACCCCCGGGACTGTGGGGTGGATCAGGTCCGGGCGAGGCGCAGGAAGCGGATGCCCGGGTTGGGCAGCGGGACGGTCAGCGTCGCCGTGCCCGTGTCGTCGGCGACCAGGGGCGCGAGGGGTTCCACGGACAGTTCGTCGGCGGACCGGAGCTTCGCCCACTGGAGATCGTCGGGCCAGTCGCCGCCGCCGAGGTCGTTCCAGACGGCCTGGATGTTGGAGTGCCGTTCGTCGACCCGGCGGGAGAGCGCGGTGTAGGTGGTGCCCGGCTCAAGTCCGTCGACCCGCACGGTCGCCGTACGGTCCAGCAGCGCGGAGCCGTCGATCTTCGACTGGTCGAGCGTGCCGTTCCAGAGCAGTACGTCGACGGTGGATCCGTTTTCGGCGCGAGTGGCAAGGGACTCCACGAGCGCCTCGGCGCCGTCGCCGGTGACCGCGGCGGGAATGCGTCCGCCGGTCAGCTGGGAGAGGAGGTACAGCGCCCAGAAGCGGGGCTTGCGCAGATTGCCGACCGTGAGCAGACCGAATCCGCCGTGGAAGAGACGGGGCGGCCAGCCCAACTCCTCGAACTGGTCCGAGGCGACCCAATAGGCCAGTGCGTCGGTCGACGACAGGGCGCTCTTCATGCCGCGCAGGACGAACGGGGCGGCGAACACGGAGTCGCTGACCCGGTGGAAGTGGGTGGGCGTGACGCCCCACTCGGTCCACAGGATCTCCGGCTCGGGCTTGCCCGTCGCCTCCGCGAACGCGCGGGTCATCGGACGGAAGTCCAGTGGAGCGTTGCCGTAGGTGTGGGTGGAGATGAAGTCGACGGGTACGTCGCGTTCCTGGCAGTACTCGAGAAGCGCGCCGACCCAGCCGGCGGCGGCGGACGAAGGGCCGCCGACCTTGATCCGCTCGTCGACGCCCTTCACAGCGCGGACGGCGACTTCGTAGAGCCGGTGGTAGTCGTCCTGGGTGCCGTTCCAGAAGACCTCGAGATTCGCCTCGTTCCAGACCTCGAACTCCCAGCCCGCGACGGTGTCCCTGCCGTACCGGTCCTGGAGGTGGACGGTCACCTCGCGGCAGAGGTCGCCCCAGTGCTCCCACACCGCAGGCTTGGAGACCAGGGCCTGATAGTCGAAGACCGTGTAGTGCGGATCGGCGGCGAGTTCCTTCGGCATGAAGGAGAGTTCGACGACGGGCTGGAGGCCGGTGGCCAGGAAGCGGTCGTAGACCTCGTCCAGGCCGGAGAAGTCGAACGAGCCGTCGGGCTTGACGGTCAGTGTCTCCGGGAGAAACGTGCCGTGCGCCCGGACGGAGCGGACGCCGATCTCGTCGCGGACGATGCCGAGGGCCTGCGCGTACTCCTTCGCGACGTCGGAGCCGCCCGCACCCGGCTTGTCCCAGGTCAGCAGGGAGAAGTGCTCGGCGCCGATCATCCTGTTCCAGACCCCGGGGAGGGGAGTGGTGGGTGCTGCGGCGTCCACCGTGACGGTGACCGGGGCAGGGCTGGAGCCGGCCGCTCTGGCGCAACCGGCGGCGGCTTCGGAGAGGGCGCCGGCTCCACTGTCGGACCAGGTCGCGACCTTGTAGAAGTAGCCGCGGCCCGGCTCGGCGAGGGTGTCGGCGTACGGGGGATGGGGGACGGCGAGCACATCGCCGCCGAGGTGGTCGAGCGGTTCGTAGGGGCCCTCGACGGAATCGGCGCGGTGCACGAGATATCCGAGCGCGCCCGCCACCGGGTGCCACGTCAGCAGCACGTGGCCGGTGCCGTCCTCGGCGGACAGGCCGCCGGGGGCGGGGAGTTCCCCGATGCCGGTGAGCCGCTGATCACTGGGCTTCCCGATGCGGGTCTCCCAGTCGGCGCGAGCGGTGGACTTCTCGGTCATGGCGGTACAAACCTTTTCGTCGATAAGTGCGCGGCGGTAGAGCGGCGGCGTCGGAGCCGCGGTACGCGTCGGGAAGGGCGGGGGCGGTGGCTACTTCATGCCGGTGGTGGCGAGCCCTTGGGTGAAGTGGCGTTGCAGGACGATGAAGACCAGCAGCACCGGCAGGATGATCAAGAGGGAGCCGACCATCAGCATGCCGTTGGAGCCGGCCGACTGGTTGGGGTCGGTGGCGAAGGTGGCGAGGGCCACCGGGAGGGTGTATTTCTCCGGATCGTTCGTCGCGATCAGCGGCCAGACGAAGTTGTTCCACGAGCCCAGGAAGATAAGGATCGAGAGTGTCGCCAACGCCGGTTTGACCAGCGGCATCGCGATCCGCCAGAAGATGTACCACTCGCGGGCACCGTCGATCCGGGCCGCTTCCAGCAGTTCGTCGGGGATCGACTGCATGAACTGCCGCATCAGGAAGACCCCGAAGGCCTGGGCGGCGAACGGCAGCACGAGCCCCGCGTAGGAGTCGATCAGCTGGAGCTTGCTCATCAGGACGAAGAGCGGAAGCAGCATCAGGTTGCCGGGGACCATCAGGGCGCCGAGGACCAGCGCGAAGACCTTGTTCCGGCCGCCGAACCGCAGTTTGGCCAGTGCGTAGCCCAGCATCGAGCAGAACACCAGATTGCAGGCGGTCACCAGGACGGCCACGGTGAGGGAGTTGAAGAAGTAGAGCGGTATGTCGAGACGGTCGAGCAGTTCCCCGAAGTGCTCCAAGGTCCACTCGGTCGGGATCCACACCGGTGGGTTGGCCGTCAGATCACGGTCCGTCTTGAAAGCGGACAGACCCATCCACAGGAAAGGCGCCACCATGACCAGCAGGCCGATCGAGAGCAGCACATAGACGCCGGGCTTTCGCAGCCGCCCCGCACGTGACGCCGGGACACCGCCGCCTGTCCTGGGGCCGGACCGGTCCGGGCCTTTGGGGTCCTGCGGACCCGTGGGTGCGGAGGGCGGGGGCGTGGTCGTACGCGCGGCGCTCATTTCGTGTTGTCCTTCAGCAGACGGAGCTGGAGCACCGTGATCGCCATGATCACGACGAAGAGCACATACGCCATGGCGCTCGCGTAGCCCATGTGGAAGAAGTTGAAGCCCTCGCGGTACATGGACAGCGACACCGTGAGCGTGCTGTCCGAGGGCCCGCCCTGCGTCATCACGAACGGCTCCTCGAAGACGTTGAGATAGCCGATGGTGGTGATGACCGTGGTGTAGAGCATCGTCGGCCGCAGCAGCGGAACGGTGATGCGGCGGAACTCCTGCCAGGTGCTCGCGCCGTCCAGCCGCGCCGCCTCCCGTACGTCGGGCGGTATGGCCTGGAGGCCGGCGATGAAGAGCACCATGACCGTGCCGAGGTTGCGCCACACGGCCATCACGATCAGCGAGGGCATGGCGAGTGCCTCGGAGCCGAGGAAGTCCGGTGAAGTCAGGCCGACTTCGGAGGCGAGGCCCGCGATCAGTCCGTCGGACGGGTCCAGGACGAAGCGCCAGACGACGGCGATCGCGACAATGCTGGTCACGACCGGGGCGTAGAAACCGACCCGGAAGAAGGTGCGCGCCCTGTCGATGCCGTTGTTGAGCAGGACGGCGACGAACAGCCCCAGGCCGACGGTCAGCGGTACGCCGACGACCACGAAGTACCCCGTGTTGAAAAGCGCCTTGAGGAACTTCTCGTCGTCGAGCAGTTTCGTGTAGTTCTCAAGGCCGATGAACTCCGCCGAGAAAGGATCGGTGACATTGCGCAGGCCGAAGTCCGTGAAGCTCATGACGAGCGTCGCGACGATCGGCAGAGCCATGAAGACGGCGAAGAGCACCAGGAAGGGGGTGGAGAACAACCAGCCGGCCATGTGCTGCACGGCGACGGGCTGCCGCTTGCCGCGGTTCCGTCCGCCGGGCGGGGGGTGTGCCCCCGGCCCGGTCTTCACCGGGGCCGCTTCGGCGGCCGGTTCGGTCGTGGTGCTCATGACGACTACTCCACAAGCCCTTCGATTTCGGACTGGGCCTTCTTCGCGGCGTCCTCGGCGGAGGCCTTGCCCTGGGTCACCTGCGAGATGGCGTCATCGGCCTTCGAGGAGATCTCGGTCCACTGCGGCAGGACCGGCCAGGACTGGGCGGTCTCCATCTGCTCACGGAAGATCTTGAAGTTGGCGTCGTTGGCGAGTTCGCCGGAGTCCCAGGCGCTGGTGTTGGCCGGCAGGTCGCCCGAGCGCTTGAACCAGTCCTTCTGGCCCTCGGTGTCGGTGAGGTAGCTGAGGAACTCCGTGGCGGCTTCCTTGTGCTCGCTGTCCTTGGAGATGACGAGGCTGGAGCCACCGGCCATGGAGGAGGAACTCTGGTCGGCGGGGACCTTCGCGATGGCCCACTTGCCCTTGAGGTCCGGGTAGTTGTCGTTGATGCCCGTCATGGTCCAGGGACCGGAGTAGAACATCGGGACGTCGCCGGTGTTGAAGTCCGTCAGGACTTCGTAGCCGGGCTGGAAGCTCTTCTTGGCGAGGCCCTTGTCGAAGTACGTGCCGTACTCCTTGAGGGCGCGGACGGTCTCCGGGCTGTCCATGGCGGCCTTGCCGTCGGAGACGATCGAGCCGCCGGCCGAGTACAGGAAGGGGTACCAGCTGTGCACGGCGTCCAGGCCGGCGGGCTGGAGCGAGATGCCCCACTTCGTGCCGGCCTTGTCCTGGAAGTCGGAGGCCGCCTGCTGGAGTTCGGGCCAGGTGGCGGGGGCCTTGGTGATGCCGGCCTTCTTCGCCAGGTCGGTGCGGTAGTAGAGGACGCGGGTCTCGACGTACCAGGGGACGCCGTAGGTCTCGCCGTCCGCGACGCCCTGCTCCCAGGCGGCGGGGAAGAAGTCGTCCTTCTTGAAGGTCTTGGTGTCGACCGGCTCGAGGACGCCGAGTTCGACGAACTCGCCCATGAAACTGCTGCCCATCTGCGTTATGTCGGGCAGAGTACCCGCGGCAGCGGCGGAGACCAGCTTCTGGTGGGCGACGTCCCAGCCGATGGGGGTGACCTTGACGGTGATGTTCGGGTTCGCGTCCTCGTACACCTTGGCCACGTCGGCGAGCTTCTCGCCCTCGACGCCCATGGCCCACACGGTGAGGGTCTGCTTCTTGTCGGCGGCGACGCCTTCGCCCCCTGAGCTGCCGCATGCGGTGATTCCTGCGGCCATCGTGAGGGCGATGGCGGCAGAGGCGGTTCTGGCGGTGCGATGCATGGACGGCTCCTCCTTGAGCTCACCGATGTATGCGCTGCCTGTAAGCGCATACATCACTCTGCTGTAGGGCTTCCGAGAACCGCAAGAGGGGCTTTGGTCACACTCGTGCAACATGTGGGACATCCGGAATCTCTTCTTCCGCAGGCTAGGTGGGCCGTTTGCGTAGCGGAAGTAGCTGTGTCGATTCCGGTTGTGCTCCGATCGGTGGAGGGCCGGGGGTTAGTGTCGCGCTCATGTCTGAGTTCGAGCACGACTACCCCTTCGACCCGGCCTACGGCCGGAACCTGGACGAGTTGCTCGACATCCCCGCGCCTGCCCCTCCGGACGGATTCGACGCGTACTGGCGGGACCGTTTCGCGGCGGCGGCAGGGGTGGCGACCGCGCCGGCCATGGGGCCGCAGGAGGACGAGCGGGACGGCTGCCGGATCTTCGGGGTGTCCTACACATCGGTGGGCGGGCTGCGCCTCGGCGGCTGGCTGGCGCTGCCGGTCGAGGGGGCCGCGAAGCACGGCTTCGTGATCGGGCACGGTTATGGCGGGCGCGACGGGCCGGGGGCGGATGTGCCGCTGCCGTTGCCCCGTAGCGCGGCCATTCTGCCGTGCGTGCGGGGGATGGGCTCTCGCAGTCGGCGCCCCGGGATCCCCGGTGAGGCCGATGAGCATGTGCTGCACGGCATCGAGTCGCGCGAGACGTATGTGATCGGCGACTGCGTGGCCGATCTGTGGTGCGCGGCGTCGGCGCTGCTGGAGCTGGTGCCCGAGCTGAGGACGACGGGGCTGAGGGCGACGGGGCCGGGGGAGAGTGCGCGGCTGGGGTATGTGGGCGAGAGCTTCGGGGGCGGGCTAGGGGCGTTGGCGCTGCCGTGGGACGCCCGGTTCGCCTGTGGGCAGTTGACGGTGCCGACGTTCGGGAATCATCCGCTGCGGGTGACGCTGCCGTGCGTGGGGAGCGGGGAAGCGGTGCGCGCGTACCGCGAGGAGCACCCGGAGGTCATGGACGTCCTCGCGTACTTCGACGCGGCGACGGCGGCGAGCCGGATCGGGGTGCCGATGATGGTCGCGCCCGCGCTGTTCGACCCGTCGGTGCCGCCGCCGGGGCAGTTCGCCGTGTACAACGCCTTGCCGGAAGCGCGGGAGCTGCACGTGCTGCGGGCGGGGCACTTCGAGTACGAGGGTGAGGGGGAGGGGGCTGCGGCGCTGGCGAAGGCTCGCCGTGAGTTCTTTGGGGCGAGGCTTGGTTGAGGCGGAGGGCTGGGGTGGTGCCGGGTTCGCCCGGCGGCCGGTCTTGTCCTCAATCGCCGGACGGGCTTGAAATGCGGCCCTGCCTGCTGGGCCTTGAGCCCTGGGACGGTCCGTGCGGCGGCTGGTTTGTCCTCAATCGCCGGACGGGCTTGAAGTGCGGGTGCGGTCTGCTGTTGCGGCTGGGGCTTGGGACGCTGTCGGGCCCGCCCGGTGGGTGGTGTCCTCAATCGCCGGACGGGCTTCATGTGGGCCTGCGGCCTAGGTGAGGCGCGGGGCTCAGGGGCAGCCGCAGCTTGCGCGGTGGGCCAGGGAGACCGGGAGCATCAGGGAGACCGGGTCGCGGGTCGGGTCCGCCAGGCGCTGGATCAGGAGTTCCACCGCCTCCTCGCCCAGGCGGCGCATCGGCTGGCGGACCGTCGTCAGAGAGGGCCGCACGATCCGGCTCATCGGGATGCCGTCGAAGCCGGTCACCGCGATGTCCTCGGGCACCCGCACCCCGCGCCGTTCCAGCGCGTGCAGCGCGCCGATCGCCATCTGGTCGTTGGCGAAGAGGATCGCCTGTGGCCGCTCGTGCCCGGCGGCGCGGTCCAGGAGCGCGTCGGTCGTCCGTTCGCCCTCGGCCTGCGTCATCATCTCGGCGCGCAGGTCCGGCTCGTCGGCGACCGGGAGGCCCGCCTCCAGGCAGGCCTCCCGGTAGCCGCGGAACCGAGCCTCCGCGTCCGGCGATTCGCGCAGACCGCCCACGAAGGCCAGTCGGCGCAGCCCGTGGTCGCGGATGAGATGACGGGCCAGTTCCCGTTCCCCGTCGGAGTTCGCCACCTCGATGTGGTCGAGGTGGTCGATCTCGCGCGGCCCGGCCAGCATCACCACCGGCAGCCGCCGCGAGATGACCTCGAGGTCCTCGGTGGGCACGGTCCTCGCCAGTACGGCGAACCCGTCCACCCGCCCCGCGACCTTGGCGACCAGGCTCTCCGGCCCACCCGCCAGCGAGGCGGCGATCAGCAGGGCGTACCCGTGCCGCCGCGCCGCCCGTTCCATGCCGCGGATGATCTGGTCGGAGTAGAGCATCACGGCGGAGTCGTCGGCCTCGGCGTCCGCCTCGGCCTCCGCGTCGGTCTCGGCGTCCGGGTCCGCGTAGTCCGGGAAGCAGAGTCCGAGGACGCCGGTGGTCCGGCTGGCCAGCCCGCGGGCGTTTCCGCTCGGTACGTATCCGAGGGCGCGGGCGGCCTCCAGCACGCGGTCCCGGGTCTGGGCGCGTACGGAGTCCGGATTGCGGTAGACGCGCGAAACCGTGGCAATGGAGACGCCGGACCGCTCGGCGACGTCGTACACCGTGGGGGCACTCACCCGATCCGACCGTCCGCTCTCGCCGCTGTGACTTCTGACTGGTCATGCACCGCGCTCGAAGCCACCCCGCTCGGAGTCACCCCACTCCACTTGGCCACATTCTCCCCGTCCACGACCGCTGTGTAAGCGCATTCACTCTAGGACGCCGGTCTGTGCACGAGCAAGGTCGCCCCCCTCGGGACCGTCCCCGGCCTTGCTCGTGGCGCGCCCGGCCGTGCCCCGTAGCACCACGAACGAGAAGATCGCGGCCGTCACCATGACGACGGCGGCGCCGACCGACGCCAGTCCCATCCCGTGCGAGAACGCGTCCCGCGCCACCGCCAGCACGCTGTCGCCGGCCTCGGACGGGAGCCGGGCCGCCGCCGCGGCCGCGCCGCCCAGTGTCTCCCGTACGGCGTCCGCCTCGCCGCCCGGCAGCGCGGCGACGACATCGGCGGGCAGGGCGTCGGCCATCTCCCGGCTATAGACCGCGGCCCCGACCGAGCCGAGGACGGCCATCCCCAGCGCCCCGCCCAGCTCCTGGCCCGATTCGAGTACGGCGGCGGCCGACCCCGCGCGCTCCGGCGGGGCGGCGCCGATGGCGAGTTCGTTGGCGAGGGTCATGGCGGCGACCAGACCGCCCACATAGAGGGCGCCCGCCGAGAGGCAGAACGAGAGGGCCGAGTCCGTACGGATCTGGGTCAGCCAGGAGAATCCGGCCGCCGCGAAGAGGAAGCCGCCGCCCATGACGTACGCGCGGTCGACGCGCTGCGCGAGGAACGCCGCCGTCGGCGCCGCCACGATCACGCCCGACGCCGGTACGAGGCTCCACAGAGCGGCCTCGAAGGGACTCAGACCCTGCACGGACTGGAGGTACTGGGTGAGGAAGACCGCCATGCCCACCGTCGCGAACATCGCGAGCACGTTCGCGAACACCGGCCCCCCGAAAGCCCGTCGTCCCAGCAGTTCGAGGTCGATCATCGGGTGGGTGAGACGCTTCTGGCGGCGTACGAAGACATACCCGAGCGCCAGCCCCACCACGACGGCGAGGGCGGGGACCGGCGCGAATCCGTGCCGTGCCCACTCCTTGATGCCGTAGATGACCGTGAGCAGGGCGGTGAGCGAGAGCGCCGCGCTCACCAGGTCGAACGGGTCACGCGCTCCCTCACGTGCCCCTTCACGCGCCCCCTCGCTTCCCTCCTCGGCGTCGGACTGCGTCCGGGACTCCGGTACCAGGAACGGCACCAGCATCAGAAGCAGCACCATCGCCGGCAGGTTGATCAGGAAGACCGAACCCCACCAGAAGTGTTCGAGCAGCAGCCCGCTGACCACCGGCCCCAGCGAGATGCCGGTGGTCATGACGCCCGTCCAGATCGTCACGGCCCGGCCGCGCTGCTTCGCGTCGTGGAAGAGATTGCGGATCAGGGCGAGTGTCGACGGCATGAGGGCTGCGCCGCCGAGCCCGAGCAGCGCGCGTACGCCGATGAGCGCGTCGGCCGAGTGCGCGTACGCGGCGGCGACCGAGGCCGCGCCGAAGACGGCCGCGCCCGCGAGCACCAGTTTGCGCCGGCCGATCCGGTCGCCGAGCGCGCCCATCGTGATCAGCAGCCCGGCGAGTACGAAGCCGTACATGTCCAGGATCCACAACTGCTGCGTGGCACTGGGCTCCAGGTCCTGGCTGACGTACGGGATCGCGAAGTACAGGATCGAGATGTCCATCGAGACGAGAAGCAGCGGCAGCATCAGGACGCCGAGGGCGATCCATTCCTTGCGGCCCGCGAGGCCGGGTGCGTGTGAGTTATCCATGTGCGGTACGTAATCGGCTCGCCGCGTACGCGGCAAACAGCTCCCTAGTGCACCGGCCCCGAAGCCCTTTGCACACTGGGACTTGGCGCCTGGAGTGCACTAGTACGGTAGGTGTCGTGACAGTCGATCCGCCCTACCTCCGCATCGCGGCCGAACTCCGCCGCCGTATCGCCTCCGGGGAGCTCGCGCCCGGCGACCGTGTGCCGTCCACCCGCCGTATCACCCAGGAGTGGGGTGTCGCGATGGCGACCGCCACGAAGGCGCTCGCCGCGCTCAACCAGGAGGGTCTGGTTCGGGCGGTGCCCGGCGTCGGCACGGTGGTCGCCGAGCCCGACCGCTCCGCAGGGCGCGGCGCGGCTCCCCAGCAGGGCCTCAGCCGCGATCGCGTCGTGCGCGCGGCCATCGCGCTCGCCGACGCCGAAGGGCTGGGCGCGCTGTCGATGCGGCGCGTGGCGACGGAGTTCGGTACGTCCACGATGGCCCTGTACCGCCATGTCCCCAGCAAGGGTGAGCTGGTGCGTCTGATGTCCGAGGCGGTGTTCAGCGGCGGGCCCACGGGGCCCGAGCCGGCCGGCTGGCGTCCACGGCTGGCGCGGGAGCTGCGGTGGTTGTGGAGCCAGTACGAGCGTCATCCCTGGCTGGCACGCGCCATGGCGGGGCTGACCCGGCCGCTGGCCTCACCGCACGCGATGAGCTACACGGAGCGGACTCTGGGCACTCTGCGCGGGCTCGGTCTCACGCCGTACGGAATGATCCACACCCATCTCGCCCTGCTCGGCTACGCCCAAGGCGTCGCGATGGCGGTCGAGTTGGAGTCGCAGGCGCGGCAGGACACGGGTATGACGGCCGACGAGTGGATGGCGGCCAACGATGCGCGCATGCATTCGATCCAGCTCTCCGGGGAGTATCCGGTGCTGTCGACGCTGTTCGGGGACGGGGAGTTCGACCTCGAACTCGGCGCGCTCTTCGAGTTCGGGCTCGAACGGATGCTGGACGGCATCGAGTCGCTGGTCGAGCGGTCCCTCGAACGGTAGGGAGAAGGCAGGCCGCAGGCGCCGGACGGAACACAGCGCCCGTCCGGCGCCCGGCGCTCAACTGCTCGTGCGGCGGCGGATCTTGTCGCCCAGCCAGACCAGCGGGTCGTACTTCTTGTCGGCCACCCGCTCCTTCAGCGGGATCAGCGCGTTGTCCGTGATCTTGATGTTCTCGGGACAGACCTCCGTGCAGCACTTGGTGATGTTGCAGTAGCCGAGCCCGTGCTCGTCCTGCGCGGTCCGCTTGCGGTCCAGGCCGGTCTCCTCGGCCCCGTCCAGCGGGTGCATGTCCAGCTCGGCGACCCGCATCAGGAAGCGCGGCCCGGCGAACGAGGTCTTGTTCTCCTCGTGGTCCCGGACGACGTGACAGGTGTCCTGGCACAGGAAGCACTCGATGCACTTACGGAACTCCTGCGAGCGTTCCACGTCCACCTGCTGCATCCGGTACTCGCCGGCCGCGACTCCCGGCGGGGGTACGAACGCGGGTACCTCCCGTGCCTTCTGGTAGTTGAAGGACACGTCCGTCACCAGGTCCCTGACGACAGGGAACGCCCGCAGCGGGGTGACGGTGATCGTCTCCTCGCGGCTGAACGTGGACATCCGCGTCATGCAGAGCAGCCGCGGCCGGCCGTTGATCTCCGCACTGCACGAACCGCACTTGCCCGCCTTGCAGTTCCAGCGCACCGCCAGGTCCGACGCCTGCGTCGCCTGGAGGCGGTGGATGATGTCGAGGACGACCTCGCCCTCGTTCACCTCGACGGCGAAGTCCTTCAGTTCGCCGCCCTCCGCGTCGCCCCGCCAGACCTTGAACTTGGCCTTGTACGAGGTCGACGCGGTCGCCCCGGCGGCCGGGGCCGGTGCGGACTCGGGCGACGGGCCCGGTGACGGGACCGAGGCGGACGAGTCGGATGTGCTCGGAGTCGGAGTCGTGCTGGCACTCACTCGTGGAGCTCCTCTTCGGCAAGGTACTTGACCAGCTCTTCCTTCTCGAAGAGGGCGAGCAGGTCGGGACGGATGGGCTCGGTCGTCTTCCGGGAGAGGCTGATCCGGGGGAGCTTGGGGTCCGTCGAGGGGTCCCGCGCCGAATCGTTCAGCCCGCAGTGCAGATTGACCCGGCGCCAGTCGAGAGCCATACCGGGCCAGTCCTCGCGGGTGTGACCGCCACGGCTCTCCGTGCGCTCCAGCGCCGACAGGGCGATGCACTCGCTGACCAGCAGCATGTTGCGCAGGTCGATCGCGAGGTGCCAGCCGGGGTTGAACTGCCGGTGGCCCTCCACCCCGGCCCGCGCCGCCCGCAGGCGCAGCTCGCCCAGCTTCTCCAGCGCCTGCTCCATCTCGCCCTCGCGGCGAATGATGCCGACGAGATCGTTCATCGTCTGCTGGAGCTCCTGATGGACGCTGTACGGGTTCTCCGGCGCACCGCCGCCTTCCGGTTCCTCCGCGCCGAACGGCCGCAGCGCCTCGGTGGCCGCCGCGTCGATCTGGCCCTCGTCGAGGACCGGCCGCGTCGTGAGCGCCGCCGCGTACTCGGCCGCGTGCAGTCCCGCCCGTCGGCCGAAGACCAGCAGGTCGGAGAGCGAGTTGCCGCCCAGCCGGTTGGAGCCGTGCATTCCGCCGGCGACCTCGCCGGCCGCGTAGAGACCGGGGACACCCGGAGTGGCGGCGCTGTCGGAGTCGACGGCGATACCGCCCATCACGTAGTGACAGGTGGGGCCGACCTCCATGGCCTCGGCCGTGATGTCGACGTCCGCCAGCTCCTTGAACTGGTGGTACATCGAGGGCAGTCGGCGCTGGATGACCTCGGGCGACATACGGGTGGACACGTCCAGGAACACACCGCCGTGCGGCGATCCCCGGCCCGCCTTGACCTCGGAGTTGATGGCACGGGCCACCTCGTCACGGGGCAGCAGCTCGGGCGGACGCCGGTTGTTGTCCGGGTCCTCGTACCAGCGGTCGCCCTCCTCCTCGGACTCCGCGTACTTCTCCTTGAAGACGTCCGGGATGTAGTCGAACATGAACCGCTTGCCGTCGGAGTTGCGCAGCACTCCGCCGTCGCCGCGCACCGACTCGGTGACGAGGATCCCCTTCACCGAGGGCGGCCAGACCATGCCCGTCGGGTGGAACTGCACGAACTCCATGTTCAGCAGCGGGGCACCGGCGAGCAGCGCCAGCGCGTGCCCGTCGCCCGTGTACTCCCACGAATTCGACGTCACCTTGAAGGACTTGCCGATACCGCCGGTCGCGAGGACGACGGCGGGCGCCTCCAGGACGAAGAAACGGCCGGACTCGCGCTCGTAGCAGAACGTGCCCGAGACCCGTTCGCCCTCCTTCAGTACGGAGGTGACGGTGCACTCCTGGAAGACCTTCAACCGGGCTTCGTAGTCACCGAATTCGCGGAAGTCCTCCTGCTGGAGGGCGACGATCTTCTGCTGGAGCGTACGGATCAGCTCAAGGCCGGTCCGGTCACCGACGTGCGCGAGACGTGGATACTCGTGCCCGCCGAAGTTGCGCTGGGAGATCTTCCCGTCCGCCGTGCGGTCGAAGAGCGCGCCCCAGGTCTCCAACTCCCAGACCCGGTCGGGCGCTTCCTGTGCGTGCAGCTCCGCCATCCGCCACTGGTTGAGGAACTTCCCGCCGCGCATGGTGTCGCGGAAGTGGACCTGCCAGTTGTCCCCGGAGTTCACATTGCCCATGGAGGCCGCGATACCGCCCTCGGCCATCACCGTATGGGCCTTGCCGAAGAGTGATTTGCAGATGACAGCGGTACGGGCGCCACGCTCACGCGCCTCGATGGCGGCCCGCAGACCCGCTCCGCCCGCGCCCACCACCACGACGTCCCACTGCTCGCGTTCGAGTTGCGTCATTGCTGAAGGCTCTCCCTAGCACTAAAAGAGGCGCGGATCGTCGAAGACCCCGCTCGCGAGCAGATACACGTAGAAGTCGGCGAGGGCGACGCTGATCAAGGAGGCCCAGGCGAGCTGCATATGGCGGTGGTTCAGCTTCCCGACCCAGCCCCACAGCCGGTAGCGCACCGGATGCTTGGAGAAGTGCTTCAGCTTGCCGCCGATGACATGGCGGCAGGAGTGGCAGGAGAGGGTGTACGCCCAGATCAGCACGATGTTGACGACCATGATGATCGTGCCGAGGCCCATGTGGCCCCACTCGTAGTCCGAGTTCCGGAAAGCGAGCACCGTGTCGTAGGTGAGGATGACCGCCACCGGGACGGCCGCGTAGAAGAAGTACCGGTGGAGGTTCTGGAGGAGCAGCGGGAAGCGGGTCTCGCCGGAGTACTTCTTGTGCGGTTCCGCCACGGCGCAGGCGGGTGGCGAGGCCCAGAAGCCCCGGTAGTACGCCTTGCGGTAGTAGTAGCAGGTCATACGGAAGCCCAGCGGGAAGATCAGGATGATCAGCGCGGGGGACAGGCCCCACCAGCTGCCGAAGATCTCCAGGTTGGGGCCGCCCTTCATCGGCTCGCAGTTCTCCGCGAGACAGGGCGAGTAGAACGGTGAGACGTACGGCGCCGCGTAGTAATGGGCGTTACCGAACGCCCGCCACGTCGAGTAGATGACGAAGGCGAGAAGCCCGGCCGCCGTGGCGGCGGGCGCCAGCCACCAGCGGTCGGTTCGCAGGTGGCGGGCGGCGATGGCGGCACGCGACTTGTCGTGCACGCCCGTATTCAGTTGGGGTTGTTCCGTGCCTGTTGCCAACGAAAACTCCGTATGGAGATGGAGTGGGATCGGGTGGGGGGTCGAAGGGCCGGGGTCGGGTGATGTCGATGACAGGTGTTTCCGTGCGGTGCGCGCCGGTGCTCAGGTGCGGTCGTGGTGGGGCGCCCGGCTAGGGCGCGCGCCGGTCCCGCAGCCCCAGGCCCTCGTCGTCCGAGTCCGTCCAAAGCGCCGCGTTGTACGGCGCGTCGGGGATGGTGACCACTTCCGGACGGTCCTTGGGCTTGGGCCTGGAAGGCGTGACCGGCAGGGCTTCGTTCAGCCTGCCGACCGTCTGCTCCAAGTCCGCGACGCGTTGGACGAGCTCATCGATACGACGGTGGACTGCTGTCAGATCTTCCGGCTGGGACATGACTTGCCCTCACTTCCGCAGGGGAGCGATGCCATCGGTAACGCGCCTGCGAGTGTCGCTTGTCACATCCCCGCTTGTGAAGGGACGTGCAGGGATTCCCGGCGCATACCTCAGCCGTGCGCTCCGCGTCGTTGATGTCGCGCCCCTCCATTTTCGCTCCTACGGCGGGCCTGTGTCCTGGTTCCCGTTGGGCCGTACGGGTGGGTTTCGTGCGTCGGGACGCCGTGTCGCCGCGATCGGAGGGAATCGGTCCTCTTCAGTGGGTGGGCAATAGGTGTGATCATCTCTAAATTCCACAAACAGGACGAAGAGGTAGAAGCAATGTCCCAGGTCGGCGCCCCACGCGGGAGGACATGCTCCCGGACCATCCGTTCCGTCGCACTAATCACCACCGGCGTGCTCGCTCTGCCCGCGCTCGCCTCGTGCAGCTCGGGTGACGAGCGGAGCGAGGTCCCGGCCGCCGCCCAGGACGTCGGCCCGGCGGCTCGGGACCGGATCGCCGACGGGGGCACGCTGCGCTGGGCGACCGACACGGTGCCCACGACCCTCAACACCTTCCAGGCGGACGCCGACGCCACGACGTCGCGCGTCGCCGGAGCCGTACTGCCCTCGCTCTTCACTCTCGACAAGACCGGCCGGCCGCAGCGAAACCCGGACTATCTGGAGTCGGCGAAGATCGTCGAGCGCGAGCCCAAGCAGGTCGTGCTCTACAAGCTCAACCAGCAGGCGGTGTGGAGCGACGGTCGCGAGCTCGGCGCACCGGACTTCGTGGCCCAGTGGCGCGCGCTGAGCGGCAAGGATTCCGCGTACTGGACCGCGCGCAACGCCGGGTACGAGCGGATCCAGAAGATCGAACGCGGTGCGAACGACCTTGAGGTCAGGGTCACGTTCAACAAGCCGTACGCCGACTGGAGGGGCCTGTTCAGCCCGCTCTACCCGAAGAGCGTGATGGGGGCGCCGAACTCGTTCAACGACGGCGCGCGCAACAAACTCAAGGCCACGGCGGGGCCCTTCCAGCTCAAGGAGCTGGACCGGGAGGGCCGTCAGGTGACGCTCATCCGCAATCCCCGCTGGTGGGGCGCGCGGCCGAAGCTCGACTCGATCGTCCTGAGCGCCGTGTCGCGTGACAAGCGCGCCGCCGCCCTTGCCGACGGCACCCTCGACCTCGCCGAGATCGACAGCCCCGTGGCAGAGCGGATCAAGCAGGCCGCCCACGACAAGAAGGGCGGAGCGGGACCGGAGTCCGACACCGGGACGGAGTCGACAACGGCGTCGCCGTCCGCCGCGAGCGACTCCGACGACGAGAAGGCCGCGGCGGCGCAGGCGTCGCGCAAGAAGGCGAACGAGGCGATCGCGAAGTACGCCAAGGAGCAGAAGGGCCTGCGGGCCTATGTCGTACGCAAGTCCCTGGAGCCCGCCTTCACCCAGCTCGCGCTCAACGGGGAGACCGGACCGCTCGCCGACGAGCGGGTCCGGCGGGCAGTGGCCCGCGCGCTCGACCGGCAGAAGCTGGCCGAGGCCGTACTGAAGCCGCTCGGCCTGCCGGCGAACCCGCCCGGCAGCCATCTGGCACTGGCCGGACAGCACGCGTACGCCGACAGCAGCGACGCGCTGGGGGAGCAGAACACGCAGGAGGCGCAGGGGCTGCTCGCCGACGCGGGCTGGGCGCCCGGTGGCGCCGTGAAGAAGGACGACGGGACGAAGGCCGGGAGCGAGGCCGACGCCGACAAGAAGAAGGAGAAGGACGAAGACAAGGACAAGGAGACGACCAAGGCCGAGGAAGGAGACGCCACGGAGACGGACAAGGAAGCGGACAGCGAGTCCGACGCGAGCGGATCCGGTTCCGGTTCGGGCTCCGAGAGCGCCTCGGACAGCGCCTCGTACAGCCCTTCGGACAGCGCCTCCGGCAGCGCCTCGGAGAGCGGCTCGGACAGCGACTCCGAGAGCAGCTCCGAGAGCGGCTCCGAGAGCGATGAGGAAAGCGATGGGGAAAGCGCCTCCGACGAAGGCTCGTACATCGTCGGTGACAACAAGCCCGGACGTGGCGTCACCGTCTCCGAGACCGGTACGCACGTCATCGCCCCGGCTTTCGGCACCGCCTTCCAGCGCGCGGTCCTGACCCGCCGGACCGACTCGGACGTCAGCGCCCAGGACCGGCAGCCGGGCGGCGGCGGCATGGCCGGCGCGTACGCCCCGAGCGGCACGGAGGCCCCGTCCTCCGCTTCCGCGTCGGCCTCCGCCTCGGCATCAGCGTCGTCCTCGGCTTCAGCTTCGACCTCGACCTCGGCGTCGTCCTCGGCGTCGACCTCGGCATCCGCATCCGCATCCGCGTCGGCCACCGGCTCCCCGCTGCCCGGCTCGCTCGCCAAGGACGGCAAGCCCCTCACCCTGCGCTTCGTCCTTCCCTCCGGCTCCGGCTCCGAGCAGCTGCGTACCGTCGGCGAGAAGATCGCGCGCATGCTCGACCGCATCGGCATCCGTACGGAGATCATCAAGGTCGCCGACGCCAACTACTTCAAGGACCACATCGCGTCGGGCGACTACGACCTCGCCCTGTACTCGTGGCCCGCGACCGCCTACCCCGCGACCGACGGCCGGCCGATCTACGCCAAGCCCGTCCCGGCCTCCGACGGCTCGCTGCTGGTGGAGCAGAACTACACCCGCGTCGGTACGGACCACATCAACCAGCTGTTCGACCAGGCTGCCTCCGAGCTGAACGAGAAGGCGGCCCGCGATCTCCTCAGGCAGGCCGACGCCCGCATCTGGGCGGCGGCCGGATCCATCCCCCTCTACCAGCGCCCGCAGCTCGTGGCGGCCAAGCCGTCCGTGGCCAACGCGGGTGCCTTCGCCTTCGCCTCCCCGCGCTACGAGGACATCGGCTTCAAGGGCAGCGCCAAGAGCGGCCCGCAGAAGCCCGCGGAGACGCAGAAGCCCGCGGAGACGGAGAAGCCCGCGGAGAAGACGGAGCAGCCCGAAGCGGCGGGGTCCGAAAGCGAGCAGCCCGAAGCGGCGGGGTCCGAGAGCGAGCAGCCCGAAGCGGCGAGGTCCGAAAGCGACGAGGAGTAGAAGGACAGCGGTAGCACAGAAGAAGAAACGGAGAGAACCAGCAGGTCAGACCCAGAGAGCCGAACGATTCACTTGCCCGCCGGGCCTCCCGGCGGGCAAGATCGTGTGTACCCCCTGACCCGGGCGATCGCACACCCCGCAGTACCTGCCTCCGACCGCCCCACCAGCACTCTCCGCCCGCGCTCGCGGGCGCCCCCGCCTCTTGTCGGATCGGCCCCGGAAGCCCCGGACGCGCCAGCCCCGTACGATGGGTACGGCCGTGGCGTGTCCGCCCGGCAGGCGTACGAGGAAGAAACGCCGCATCCCACGATCGAGAGAAGCGCCAGCCAGCATGCCCACGCGCCACGACATCCGTAACGTCGCCATCGTCGCCCACGTCGACCATGGCAAGACCACTCTGGTCGACGCCATGCTGAAGCAGGCCGGCGCGTTCGCCGCGCACGCCGCCGAGCACCTCGACGACCGGATGATGGACTCGAACGACCTGGAGCGTGAGAAGGGCATCACGATCCTCGCCAAGAACACGGCGGTGAAGTACCACCCCAAGGAGGGCGGTACAGGTGACATCCCCAACCTGGTCACGATCAACATCATCGACACCCCGGGCCACGCCGACTTCGGCGGTGAGGTCGAGCGAGGCCTGTCGATGGTCGACGCGGTCGTCCTGCTCGTCGACGCCTCCGAGGGCCCGCTGCCGCAGACCCGTTTCGTGCTGCGCAAGGCACTGTCGGCCAAGCTGCCGGTGATCCTGTGCATCAACAAGACGGACCGGCCGGACGCCCGTATCGCCGAGGTCGTGGACGAGACCTACGACCTCTTCCTCGACCTGGACGCGGACGAGGACCAGATCGAGTTCCCGATCGTCTACGCCTGCGCGCGTGACGGCGTCGCCTCGCTGACCAAGCCCGAGGACGGCACGGTCCCGGCGGACAGCACCAACCTGGAGCCGTTCTTCTCCACGATCCTGGGCAGCGTCCCCGCTCCGGTGTACGACGAGGACGCCCCGCTCCAGGCTCATGTCACCAACCTCGACGCGGACAACTTCCTCGGCCGTATCGCGCTGTGCCGCGTCGAGCAGGGCGAGCTGAAGAAGGGCCAGACCGTCACGTGGATCAAGCGTGACGGCACGATGTCCAACGTCCGCATCACCGAGCTGATGATGACCGAGGCGCTCACCCGCAAGCCGGCCGAGAAGGCGGGCCCCGGCGACATCTGCGCCATCGCCGGTATCCCGGACATCATGATCGGCGAGACCCTGGCCGACCTGGAGAACCCGATCGCGCTGCCGCTGATCACGGTGGACGAGCCGGCCATCTCGATGACCATCGGTACGAACACCTCGCCGCTCGTCGGCAAGGGCGGCAAGGGCCACAAGGTCACCGCCCGTCAGGTGAAGGACCGGCTGGACCGTGAGCTGATCGGTAACGTCTCGCTGCGCGTCCTGGACACCGAGCGCCCCGACGCCTGGGAGGTGCAGGGCCGAGGCGAGCTGGCGCTGGCCATCCTGGTCGAGCAGATGCGCCGCGAGGGCTTCGAGCTGACCGTCGGCAAGCCCGAGGTCGTCACCAAGGACATCGACGGCAAGCTGCACGAGCCGATCGAGCGCATGACGATCGACTGCCCCGAGGAGCACCTGGGCGCGATCACGCAGCTGATGGCGACCCGCAAGGGCCGTATGGAGACCATGACCAACCACGGGTCCGGCTGGATCCGGATGGAGTGGATCGTGCCGTCCCGCGGACTCATCGGCTTCCGTACGGAGTTCCTCACCCAGACCCGCGGCACCGGTATCGCGCACTCGATCTTCGAGGGCCACGAGCCGTGGTTCGGCGAGCTGCGGACCCGTAACAACGGCTCGCTCGTCGCCGACCGGTCCGGTTCGGTGACGCCGTTCGCGATGGTCAACCTCCAGGAGCGCGGTGTCATCTTCACCGAGCCCGGCACCGAGGTGTACGAGGGCATGATCATCGGTGAGAACTCACGCGCCGACGACATGGACGTGAACATCACCAAGGAGAAGAAGCTCACCAACATGCGCGCGGCCTCCGCCGACACGACGGAGAACGTGGTGCCGCCGCGCAGGCTGTCGCTGGAGCAGTCCCTGGAGTTCTGCCGCGACGACGAGTGCATCGAGGTGACCCCGGAGACGGTCCGTATCCGCAAGGTCGTCCTGGACCAGAAGGAGCGCGGTCGCGCGGCCTCACGCGCCAAGCGCTGACCCGCTGTTGGCGGGAGTCATCCGACGGCCCGGCCCACCGTGAAAAATGCGGCGGGCCGGGCCGTTCGTCAAACCGTTTTTCCCGGTCGAGCGTCCGGATATCGACCTCCGCTCTCCGGAACATGGGTTAACGGTCCGTTTCGCGGGTGTCTGTCTGTGCTCAGTTTGTCCGGATTTCGGGCTGTCGGGGTGCTTCGATGTTGTCAAACCGAGACGCTCTAAGTGTGGTTTACAGCCGAGCGGTACTTAATAGTTGGCTCCATTGAGCTCGGGTCAATGGGTCATGCGCGATGGGGAGCGCCGACTCACGAGCGCACTCGGGGTATCTGTCGAGCCCGCTGCCAGGGGTGTCAGCGCGCGTAGACAAGCCCCCTCTTGTTTGTGACTAACGGACTCATGAGGAGGAACCCATGCGCGGTGCCAAGAGCGCCAAGTGGGTAGTCGGCGCGATAGTCGTGGCTCTGGCTGCGACGGCCTGTGGTGGCGGCGACGGCGGAGACGAAGGCAGCGATTCGGCATCGAAGGAGAAGGGCAAGCCCGCGGGCTATGTCTCCATCGACGTCGGCGAGCCGCAGAAGCCGCTGATCCCGGCCGACACCAACGAGTCGCTCGGCAGCTACGTGATCCAGTCGGTCTTCACCCAGCTGCTGGACTTCGATGCGCAGGGCAAGATCGTCTACACGAACGCCGAGTCGGTGAAGACGACCGACTCCAAGACCTGGACGGTCAAGCTCAAGCAGGGCTGGAAGTTCCACGACGGCACCCCCGTCACCGCTGAGTCGTACGTCAAGGCGTGGAACTGGTACGCCAACATCAAGAACAACCAGCAGAACGCCTTCTGGTTCCAGGACATCGCCGGCTACGACGACGTCCACCCGGAGAAGGGTGACCCGAAGGCCGACGAGATGTCGGGCCTGAAGGTCGTCGACGAGACCACCTTCACCATCGACCTCTCCGCTCCGGTGCCGTACTTCGAGTACAAGCTCGGCTACGCGACCTTCGCGCCGCTGCCGGAGGTGTTCTACAAGGACACCAAGGCGTTCGGCCAGGCGCCGGTCGGCAACGGTCCCTACATCTTCGAGAAGTGGGACCACAAGAAGCTCATCCAGGTCAAGGCCAACCCTGACTACCAGGGTCCGAACAAGGCCAAGAACAAGGGTGTCCTCTTCAAGAACTACGCGACCATCGAGGCCGCGTACCAGGACCTCCTGTCCGGCAACCTGGACATGATCCGCCAGGTCGGTCCGAAGGACCTTCCGAAGTACAAGCAGGACCTCGGCGACCGCGCGATCGACCAGCCGTACGCGGCCATCCAGAGCCTCGTGCCGACCTTCTACTCGAAGACCTTCAAGGACATCGACCCGAAGGTCATCCAGGGTCTGTCCATGGCGATCGACCGCGACACGATCACCAAGACCGTCCTCAACGGCACCCGCAAGCCCGCCACCAGCTTCACGCCCCCCGGCGTGGCCGGTAACCAGGACCTGGGCACGGACGTCTTCTCGTTCGACGCCGCGAAGGCCAAGTCCCTCGTGACCGAGGGCGGCGGCGTTCCGGGCAACAAGATCTGGATCCAGTACAACGCCGACGGTGGGCACAAGGAGTGGGTGACCGCGGTCTGCGAGTCGATCCGCAACTCCACCGGCGTGGACTGCATCCCGGACGCCAAGCCCGACTTCCAGACCGACCTGGAAGCGCGTGACAACGACGAGGTCAAGTCGATGTACCGCGGTGGCTGGGTGGCCGACTACCCGCTGAACGTCAACTTCATGCGGGAGCTGTACGGCACCACCGCTGAGGCGAACAACGGCCGGTTCTCCGACAAGGAGGTCGACGCCGCGTTCAAGAAGGGCGACAACGCCGCATCCCTGGACGAGTCGATCGCGGCTTACCAGGAGGCCGAGAAGCTGCTTCTGACCAAGATGCCGGCGATCCCGCTGTGGGAGTACAAGACCAACGGTGGCTTCTCCAAGGCTGTGGACAACGTGACGGTCGACTTCCACGGTGACTACAACATCACCGAAGTCACTGCCAAGTAACCAGCCCGAGGGCCAACCCCCCCACTCGGCCATCAGCCGCTAACAGGCGGTGAGTCCCCGGGGCCGCTCCCCGATCAAACGGGAGCGGCCCCCGGGGCTGTCGTTATCCATTCGGAGGCAAACATGGGGCGTTATGTCGCGCGGCGACTGCTCCAGATGATCCCGGTCTTCCTCGGGTCAACCTTGCTGGTCTTCTCCATGATGTACGCCCTGCCCGGTGACCCCGTGCGCGCGCTCGCCGGAGAGCAGACGGTCGATCCCGCCCAGATCGCGGCCATGAAGAAGAATCTCGGTCTCGATCTGCCGCTCTGGCACCAGTACTGGAACTACCTCATCGGCCTGTTCCAGGGTGACTTCGGCACCCAGATCGCCAGCGGCAGACCCGTCGCCGACATCATCTCGGAGGCGTTCCCGATCACGGTCAGACTGACCCTGTTCGCCTTCACCTTCACCGTGCTCGTCGGTATCTCCATGGGCGTCTTCGCCGGACTCAAGGCCGACCAGCTCCGGGACCGTGGGCTGCTCATCCTGACGCTCCTGCTGATCTCCGTTCCCTCCTTCGTGCTCGGCTTCCTCGGCCAGTACTTCTTCGCCTTCCAGCTCGGCTGGGTGGACCCGAACGTGAGCTCGGAAGCGAACTGGGACGAGTTGTTCCTGCCCGCTGTCGTGCTCGGCTCGCTGTCGCTGGCGTACGTCGCCCGCCTCACCCGTACCTCGGTCGCCGAGAACCTGCGCGCCGACTACATGCGTACCGCCGTGGCCAAGGGGCTGCCCCGCCGCCGCATCATCGGCGTGCACCTGATGCGTAATTCCATGATCCCGGTGGTGACGTTCCTCGGCACCGACCTCGGCGCCCTGCTGGGCGGCGCGGTCGTCACCGAAGGCATCTTCAACGTCAAGGGTGTCGGCTGGAACGTCTTCGACGCGCTGAAGCACCGCGAGGGTGCCACGGTCGTGGGCATCGTGACCCTCATCGTGGTCGTCTATCTCGTCGCCAGTCTGCTCGTCGACCTGCTCTACGCGGTCCTGGACCCGAGGATCCGTTATGCCTGAGGCACTCAAGGACACCGTCACCGAGCCCGGCATGGGTGCGCCGATCGACGCTCCGTCGGTCGAGCCCGCGGACGGCAAGGTCGGCAAGCCCCGCAGCCTCTGGTCGGACGCCTGGCACGACCTGCGGCGCAATCCGCTGTTCGTCGTCTCCGCCCTGCTGATCGTCTTCCTGCTGACCATGGCGACTTTCCCGGGGCTGTTCACCAGCGCCGACCCGCGGTACGCCGACCTCGCCAACCACTATCTGCAGAAGCCCAACTGGGGCAACTTCTTCGCGCCCGACTGGTTCGGCTACGACATCCAGGGCCGTTCGATCTACGCGCGCGTCGTCTATGGCGCCCGTGCCTCGATCACCGTCGCGCTGGTCGTCACCCTGCTGGTCACGGTGCTCGGCACCGTCGTCGGAATGCTCGCCGGCTACTTCGGTGGCTGGATCGACTCCCTGCTGTCCCGGATCACCGACATCTTCTTCGGTGTCCCCTTCATCCTCGGCGCGATGGTCGTCCTGACCTCGTTCGAGGAGCGTCACCTCTGGGTGGTGATCCTGGCTCTGGCCTTCCTGGGCTGGACCTCCATCGCGCGTGTTGCCCGTGGCTCGGTGCTCACCATCAAGCAGGCGGACTACGTGATGGCGGCCAAGGCGCTCGGCGCCTCGACCACCCGCATCCTGCTCCGGCACATCATGCCGAACGCGATCGCCCCGGTGATCGTGGTGGCGACCATCGCCCTCGGCGGCTACATCTCGGCCGAGGCCACGCTCTCCTTCCTGGGCATCGGCCTCGCCGAGCCCACCGTCTCGTGGGGCGTCGACATCTCCTCGGGCCAGGAGCAGCTGCGCAACGCCGCGTTCATCCTGATCATCCCGTCGGTCATGGTGTCGATCACCGTCCTGGCGTTCATCATGCTCGGCGATGCGGTACGCAACGCCCTCGACCCGAAACTGCGCTGAGGGAGGCGTACATGACCATCATCGACAAGACGGCGGACGTTCCTTCCCCCCGCGGTTCGGATACGAGTGGCACTCCGCTGCTCGAAGTCCGTGACCTGCACGTGGAGTTCCGCACCCGAGACGGTGTGGCGAAGGCGGTCAACGGAGTCAACTACAGCGTCAGCGCCGGCGAGACCCTCGCCGTGCTCGGCGAGTCCGGCTCCGGCAAGTCCGTGACCGCGCAGGCGATCATGGGCATCCTGGACATGCCGCCGGGGAGCATTCCCCGCGGCGAGATCCTCTTCCGCGGCGAAGACATGCTCAAGATGGGCAACGAGGAGCGGCGGCTCATCCGCGGCCGGAAGATCGCGATGATCTTCCAGGACGCGCTGTCCTCGCTCAACCCGGTGCTCTCCGTGGGCTACCAGCTCGGCGAGATGTTCCGCGTGCACCAGGGCCTCTCCAAGAAGGAGGCCAAGGCGAAGTCCATCGAGCTGATGGACCGCGTACGCATCCCGGCGTCGAAGGAGCGGGTCAACGACTACCCGCACCAGTTCTCCGGCGGTATGCGCCAGCGCATCATGATCGCCATGGCGCTCGCCCTGGAGCCCGATCTGATCATCGCGGACGAGCCGACCACCGCGCTGGACGTGACAGTCCAGGCGCAGGTCATGGACCTGCTGGCGGAGTTGCAGCGCGAGTTCAACATGGGGCTGATCCTGATCACCCACGACCTCGGCGTCGTCGCCGACGTCGCGGACAAGATCGCGGTCATGTACGCGGGCCGGATCGTGGAGACCGCTCCCGTGCACGAGCTGTACAAGCGCCCCGCGCACCCGTACACCCGCGGCCTGCTCGACTCGATCCCGCGCCTGGACCAGAAGGGCCAGGAGCTCTACGCGATCAAGGGCCTGCCGCCCAACCTCACGCGGATTCCGTCCGGCTGCGCCTTCAACCCGCGCTGCCCGTCGGCGCAGGACATCTGCCGTACGGACATCCCGGCGCTGCTTCCCGTCACCGAGCGGGACGGCGGCGAGCTGCCGGGCCGCGGCAGCGCGTGCCACTTCTGGAAGGAGACGATCCATGGCTGAGTCGACCAGGAAAGACGACTCCATGGACGCGACCCCGAACGTCACCGAGGTCGAGACGGCCGACGCCGCCACGGTCGAGGAGTCCGTCGCCGCCATCGAGGCGCCGGCCGAGCGCGGGGAGCCGATCCTCCAGGTGCGCAACCTGGTCAAGCACTTCCCGCTGACCCAGGGCATCCTGTTCAAGAAGCAGATCGGCGCGGTCAAGGCCGTCGACGGCATCTCGTTCGACCTCTACCAGGGCGAGACGCTGGGCATCGTCGGCGAGTCGGGCTGTGGCAAGTCCACGGTCGCCCGCCTGCTGATGACGCTGGAGACGGCCACCGCGGGCGAGGTCTTCTTCAAGGGCCAGGACATCACCCGGCTGTCCGGGCGGGCGCTCAAGGCGGTCCGCCGGAACATCCAGATGGTCTTCCAGGACCCGTACACCTCGCTGAACCCGCGTATGACGGTCGGCGACATCATCGGTGAGCCCTTCGACATCCACCCCGAGGTGGCACCGAAGGGCGACCGGCGGCGCAAGGTCCAGGACCTGCTCGACGTCGTGGGACTGAACCCGGAGTACATCAACAGGTACCCGCACCAGTTCTCCGGCGGTCAGCGCCAGCGCATCGGCATCGCACGCGGTCTCGCGCTCAACCCCGAGATCATCATCTGCGACGAGCCGGTCTCGGCGCTCGACGTGTCCGTGCAGGCGCAGGTCATCAACCTGATGGAGAAGCTCCAGGACGAGTTCAACCTCTCCTACATCTTCATCGCGCACGACCTGTCGATCGTCCGGCACATCTCGGACCGGGTCGGTGTCATGTACCTCGGCAAGATGGCCGAGATAGGTACGGACACCCAGATATACGACCACCCGACGCACCCCTACACCCAGGCGCTGCTGTCGGCGGTCCCGGTCCCCGACCCGGAGGCCCGTACCGGCCGCGAGCGGATCATCCTCTCCGGCGACGTGCCGTCCCCGGCGAACCCGCCGTCCGGCTGCCGCTTCCGCACCCGCTGCTGGAAGGCCGAGGACAAGTGCGCCAAGGAGGTCCCGCTGCTGGCGATCCCCGAGCGTTTCGTCACCTCGACCACTCCGGCGGCGCACGAATCGGCCTGCCACTTCGCCGAGGAGAAGGACGTCGTCCACGCCGTGTGAGACGCCTGTGAGACACCGTCGGTGAACGACGGGAGGCCCGGACCGTACGCGGTCCGGGCCTCCGTCATGTCCACGCACGGGCGCCCAATAAATGCGCGAGATCTGAAAGGGAGTGATATTTGGGCCTAAGTGACATTCAGGACTCAGGAGGAACTCCATGCGCCGAGCCACACACGCCAAGTGGGCCGCCGGTGCGCTTGCCGTCGCCCTCACGGCGACAGCCTGCGGTGGCGGCGGCGGGAGCGGCAGCGGGGGTGGCGCGGACGGGGTGCTGAGCTCGTCCTGGGGCGATCCGCAGAACCCGCTGGAGCCGGCCAACACCAACGAGGTCCAGGGCGGCAAGGTCCTCGACATGGTCTTCAGGGGACTGAAACGGTACAACCCGAAGAACGCCAAGGCCGAGAACATGCTCGCCGAGAAGATCGAGACGACCGACTCGACGAACTTCAAGATCACCGTGAAGAACGGCTGGACCTTCAGCAACGGCGAGAAGGTCACCGCGAAGTCCTTCGTGGACGCCTGGAACTACGGCGCGAACCTGACGAACAACCAGCGCAACGCCTACTTCTTCGGCCAGATCGACGGCTATACGGCCGTCCACCCCGACTCGGGCAAGCCCACCGCGACCACGCTCTCCGGCCTCAAGGTCACCGGCCCCCAGACCTTCAACGTCAAGCTGTCCCAGAAGTTCTCCACCTGGCCGGACACCCTCGGGTACGCCGCGTTCGCGCCGCTGCCCTCCGCGTTCTTCAAGGACCACGCGGGCTGGCTCTCCAAGCCGGTCGGCAACGGGCCGTACGCCATCGACTCGTACACCAAGGGCTCGCAGATGTCCCTGCGCAAGTGGGACAAGTACCCGGGGCCGGACAAGGCGCAGAACGGCGGCGTGGACCTCAAGGTCTACACCGACAACAACACCGCCTACACCGACCTGACGGCGGGCAACCTGGACCTCGTCGACGACGTCCCGGCCTCCCAGCTCAAGAACGCGCCCTCCGACCTGGGATCCCGCTACATCAACACCCCCGCGGGCATCATCCAGACCCTCGCCTTCCCGTACTACGACAAGGCGTGGAACACCCCGGACGCGCAGAAGGTCCGCACCGGCCTGTCGATGGCGATCAACCGCAAGCAGATCACCGAGACGATCTTCCAGAAGACCCGCACCCCGGCCACCGACTGGACCTCACCCGTGCTCGGCAAGGACGGCGGCTACCAGGCCGGCCTCTGCGGCAAGGCGTGCGACTACGACCCCGCCGCCGCGAAGAAGATGATCGCCGACGGCGGCGGCCTCCCCGGCGGCCGGATCCAGCTCACGTACAACGCGGACACCGGCTCCCACAAGGACTGGATCGACGCCGTCTGCAACAGCATCAACAACACCCTCGGCAACGACCGGGCGTGCGTCGGCCGGCCGATCGGCACCTTCGCCGACTTCCGCAGCCAGATCACCCAGCAGAAGATGCCCGGCCCCTTCCGGGCCGGCTGGCAGATGGACTACCCGCTGATCCAGAACTTCCTCCAGCCGCTCTACTTCACCAACGCCTCCTCCAACGACGGCAAGTGGACCAACGCCGAGTTCGACAAGCTCGTCAACGAGGCGAACGCCGAGAGCGACACCCAGACCGCGATCAAGAAGTTCCAGCAGGCCGAGGGCGTCGTACGGGACAACATGGCCGCGATCCCGCTCTGGTACCAGAACGGCAGCGCCGGCTACTCGGAGCGGCTGAGCAACGTCGAGCTGAACCCGTTCAGCGTCCCCGTCTACAACGAGATCAAGGTCAGCTGACGCCGGAGTCGTCAGGCCCGGCGCACCCTCCCCGCGCCGGGCCGCGGTCCTTCCCCCGCCGGGCCGTACGCATTCCCCGCCAGGCCCCCGGCCCGACCACGACCCCCGGAGCCCTTCATGGGACGTTATGTGATCCGGCGTCTGCTCCAGATGATCCCGGTCTTCATCGGCGCCACGCTGCTGATCTTCCTCATGGTCAACGTCATGGGCGACCCCATCGCGGGTCTCTGCGGCGAGCGGCAGTGCGACCCGGCGACCGCCGCCCAGCTGCGCTCGGAATTCGGCCTCGACAAGCCGGTGTGGCAGCAATACCTCACCTACATGGGCAACGTCTTCACCGGTGACTTCGGGACCGCCTTCAACGGCCAGAAGGTCACCGAGCTGATGGCCACCGCCTTCCCGATCACCATCAGACTCACGATCGTCGCGATCGTCTTCGAGATCATCATCGGCATCACGCTCGGCGTGCTGACCGGACTGCGGCGCGGCCGGCCGGTCGACAGCGGCGTCCTGCTGCTGACCCTGGTCGTCATCTCCGTACCGACCTTCGTGACCGGCCTGATCGTTCAGCTCCTCCTCGGAGTGAAGTGGAACGTCATCTCCCCGTCGGTGTCCTCCGCCGCCCCGCTCGGCGAACTCATCGTGCCGGGCCTCGTACTGGCCTCCGTGTCCCTGGCCTACGTCACCCGGCTGAGCCGCACATCCATCGCCGAGAACACCCGCTCCGACTACGTGCGCACCGCCGTCGCCAAGGGCCTGCCGAGGCACCGGGTGATCACCCGGCATCTGCTGCGCAACTCACTGATCCCGGTGATCACCTTCATCGGCACCGACATCGGCGCACTGATGGGCGGCGCGATCGTCACCGAGCGGATCTTCAACATCCACGGCGTCGGCTACCAGCTCTACCAGGGCATCCTCCGCCAGAACACCCAGACCGTCGTCGGCTTCGTGACGATCCTCGTCATCATCTTCCTCCTCGCGAACCTGCTGGTCGACCTTCTCTACGCCGTACTCGACCCGAGGATCCGCTATGCCTGAGCCCACTCCCCCCGAGGACGAGGGAGCCATCGCGCCGACCGGCTTCGGCGGGTCGATGGACCTCGCCACGAGCGACGGCGCCGACCTCGAAGGGCTCGACCAGGGCGACGGCAAAGGGCCCGACGAGAAGCCCCGCAGCCTCTGGTCCGACGCCTGGCGCGATCTGCGCCGCAACCCCGTCTTCATCATCTCGGGCCTCATCATCGTCTTCCTGGTCGTCATCGCGATCTGGCCCCAGCTGATCGCCTCCGGCAACCCGCTCTCCTGCGACCTCGCCAAGGCCCAGGAGGGCTCCCAGCCCGGCCACCCCTTCGGGTTCACGGCGCAGGGCTGCGACGTCTACACCCGTACCGTCTACGGCGCCCGCGCCTCGGTCACCGTCGGCGTCTGCGCCACCCTCGGCGTCGCGCTCGTCGGGACCGCCCTCGGCGGACTGGCCGGCTTCTTCGGCGGCTTCTGGGACTCGATCCTCTCCCGCGTCACCGACATCTTCTTCGGCATCCCCGTGGTGCTCGGCGGCCTCGTCCTGCTCTCCGTCGTCACCAGCTCCACCGTCTGGCCCGTCATCGGATTCATGGTGCTGCTCGGCTGGCCGCAGATCTCCCGGATCGCCCGCGGCTCCGTCATCACCATCAAACAGAACGACTTCGTCCAGGCGGCGCGCGCCCTCGGCGCCTCCAACTCCCGGATGATGCTGCGCCACGTCCTGCCCAACGCCGTCGCCCCGGTCATCGTGGTCGCGACCATCGCGCTCGGCACGTACATCGCGCTGGAGGCGACCCTGTCCTACCTCGGCGTGGGCCTCAAACCGCCCTCCGTGTCCTGGGGCATCGACATCTCCGACGCGTCGAAGTTCATCCGCAACGCCCCGCACATGCTGCTCTGGCCCGCCGGTGCCCTGGCCATCACCGTGCTCGCCTTCATCATGCTCGGCGACGCGGTGCGCGACGCCCTCGATCCCAAGCTGCGCTGAGGAGCCGGTCCATGTTGCTCGAAGTGCGCGATCTGCAGGTGGAGTTCCACACCCGCGACGGTGTCGTGAAGGCGGTCAACGGGGTCAGTTACTCGGTCGACGCCGGCGAGACGCTCGCGGTGCTCGGCGAATCGGGCTCCGGCAAGTCCGTCACCGCCCAGGCGATCATGGGCATCCTCGACATGCCGCCCGGCCGGATCACGGGCGGCGAAGTCCTGTTCAAGAAACAGGACTTGCTGCGGCTCAAGGAGGACCGGCGGCGGAAGATCCGCGGCGCCGACATGGCGATGATCTTCCAGGACGCGCTCTCCTCGCTCAACCCCGTGCTCAGCGTGGGCGCGCAGCTCGGCGAGATGTTCATCGTCCACCGGGGGATGTCCCGGAAGGAGGCGCGGGCGAAGTCGGTCGAACTCATGGACCGGGTACGGATCCCGGCGGCCAAGGAGCGCGTGAACGACTACCCGCACCAGTTCTCCGGCGGTATGCGCCAGCGCATCATGATCGCCATGGCGATGGCGCTCGAACCCTCGCTGATCATCGCCGACGAGCCGACGACCGCGCTCGACGTGACCGTGCAGGCCCAGGTCATGGAGCTGCTGGGCGAGTTGCGCCGCGAATTCGACATGGGGCTGATCCTGATCACCCACGACCTCGGCGTCGTCGCCGACGTCGCGGACAGGATCGCGGTCATGTACGCGGGCCGGATCGTCGAGTCCGCCCCCGTCCACGACATCTACAAGGCCCCCGCGCACCCGTACACCCGCGGTCTGCTCGACTCCATTCCCCGGCTCGACCAGAAGGGCCGGGAGCTGTACGCGATCAAGGGCCTGCCGCCCAACCTCCAGCGCATCCCGGCCGGTTGCGCCTTCAACCCGCGCTGCCCGAGGGCGCAGGACATCTGCCGTACGGACGTGCCGCCGCTCTTCGAGGTCGACGAGAACCGGCGCAGTGCCTGCTTCTTCTGGAGGGAGACCCTCGATGACGTCGATGGCTGAGCCCGCCGAGCCCATTCTCCAAGTGCGCGACCTGGTGAAGCACTTCCCGCTCACCCGGGGAATCCTCTTCAAGAGGCAGATCGGCGCGGTCAAGGCGGTCGACGGCGTCTCCTTCGACCTGGCGGCCGGCGAGACGCTGGGCGTCGTCGGAGAGTCCGGCTGCGGGAAGTCCACCGTGGCGCGGATGCTGGTCAACCTGGAGCGGCCGACGGCCGGCGAGATCCGGTACAAGGGCGAGGACATCACCCGGCTGTCGGGCCGCGCGCTCAAGGCGGTCCGCCGGAACATCCAGATGGTCTTCCAGGACCCGTACACCTCGCTGAACCCGCGTATGACGGTCGGCGACATCATCGGTGAGCCCTTCGACATCCATCCCGAGGTGGCGCCGAAGGGCGACCGGCGGCGCAGGGTCCAGGACCTGCTCGACGTGGTCGGCCTCAACCCGGAGTACATCAACCGCTATCCGCACCAGTTCTCCGGCGGTCAGCGCCAGCGCATCGGCATCGCACGCGGACTGGCGCTGCGGCCGGAGGTCATCGTCGCCGACGAGCCGGTCTCGGCCCTCGACGTGTCCGTGCAGGCGCAGGTCATCAACCTGATGGAACGCCTCCAGAACGAGTTCGACCTGAGTTACGTCTTCATCGCGCACGACCTGTCGATCGTCCGGCACATCTCCGACCGCGTCGGGGTCATGTACCTGGGGCGGATCATCGAGATCGGCACGGACACCCAGATCTACGACCACCCCACCCATCCCTACACGCAGGCGCTGCTCTCCGCGGTGCCGGTGCCCGACCCGGCGGCCCGCGTCTACCGCGACCGGATCATCCTGACCGGTGAGGTGCCGTCCCCGGCGCATCCGCCGTCCGGCTGCCGGTTCCGTACCCGCTGCTGGAAGGCGCAGGAGCGGTGCGCGCTGGAGGTGCCGCTGCTCGCCGTGCCCGCCGTCTTCCGGGAAACGGAGGGGCCCGCTGAGCACGACTCGGCGTGCCACTTCGCCGAGGAACGGCAGGTGGTGCCGACCACGGCCGGGCCCGCAGGGGCGCCCGGGGCGGGTGGCGAGGGCGGGGAGCAGGGGCAGGATCCGGACAAGGAGATGTGATTGAGACGTCAGCTCCGTTGACACGCAGGAAACTTCACCGACGCCTCGCCGATATACGGACGGGTCACATTGGTCGACGTACGGCCGTGCGGGTGCCGTTGGACCGGCCGGGATCCTGAGGTCCCGGCCGGTCGCCCGCCGGGCGGGCCCCGGGCGCCGGGGTACCTCTGGTGCTCTTGTTCCCGCGGCGTTCAGCCGGGACCATCGCAGTGTGATATTCACCCGCGGGGCCCGGATCACCGGCGCTGTGCTGTGCGCCGCGCTCGCCGTCGTCACCGCCGCGTGGATCGTGCGGGACCTGATGGAGACGGACCGGCCCGTCGACCTCTGGTGGTTCTGGGCCGGCCAGGGCGACGTCCGGGCGGCGGCCCCGCCCGTGACCTCGCTGCTCGACCCCGTGCTGCTGGCCGTCTACGCGATCGTGGCCGGCACCGTCATGCGCTCGGCGGTCGCCGCGTCCGCGCTGTTCGCCACCGGCGTCCTCACGTTCGCCGTCCGGCTGCCGGGTCTCTGGGTGCTCGGCTCGTCGTGGATGGACGGCCGGGCCTCGGACGAACTCCGTACACGTGCCCTGCTCTGCGCCTTCGGCGTCCTCGCGGTGGCCGTCGCGCTGATCGTCACGGCCCTGGCCGGGCGCGGGGTGCCGGACTCCGCGTACGGTCTGACGCCGACCCGGCCCGCGCAGGGCGTCGCCGTGACCGCCTTCCTGCTGCTGGGCGCCGCGGCGGGCATCTGGGCGGCCTGGGAGGTCTACTGGGGGCAGCGGCTCGGCCTCGACGCGTATCTCGACCGTGTCACCGGCGAGTCGGTCCTGATGCCGCTCCTCGGCACGCCGCCCGGCTGGCTGAACGCGGCGATCGTGCTGCTCTGCCTCGCGGCGGCCGTCGGGGCGCTGTTCGGCACACCGTTCTCACGGCCGCTCGGCATGGTGGCCTCGGCGCTGCTGGTGGGGGTCGGCGGGGCGGCTCTCGCGACGGCGCTGCGGTACGAACAGCTCGACCGCTTCGCCGAGTTGACCACCGTCGAACAACTCTCTCTCGCCAGCCTGCTGTTCGGGCTGGGCGCGGGCGCCCTGGCGCTGTTCGCGCTCGCCCGCAGGGGCGAGGAGGACATGCCGGGGGCAGGGCCGTACGGACCGGCGTGGGGGCAGCCCGAGCCGGAGAGGTACGGGCAGGGCGGCAGCGGCGGATTCGGGCCGCCACCGCCCTCGTCGCCGCCGCCCGGTTGGTGAGGCCGACCGGACAGTGTGGCGGGCGGTGCGTCGGGCGTCGCGAAGGGTGTCGCCCTACGTCATCCCGAGCGAACGCTTCAGGAAGTCCACCTGGAGGAGCAGCAGATTCTCCGCGATCTGCTCCTGCGGCGTCATGTGCGTCACCCCGGTGAGCGGCAGCACCTCGTGCGGCCGGCCCGCGGACAGCAGCGCCGACGACAGCCGCAGCGTGTGCGTCATCACGACGTTGTCGTCCGCCAGACCATGGATGATCATCAATGGCCGCGCGGGGCTCGCCGGTTCCGACAGTCCGTCGTCGGTGACCAGCGAGTTGGCCGCGTAGACCTCGGCCGCCGTCGCCGGATCGCCCAGATAGCGCTCCGTGTAGTGGGTGTCGTAGAGCCGCCAGTCGGTGACGGGAGCGCCCGCGATCGCCGCGTGGAAGACGTCGGGGCGGCGCAGCGCGGCGAGCCCGGCGAGGTAACCGCCGTACGACCAGCCGCGGATGGCCACCCGTGACCGGTCCAGCGGGAACCGCTCGGCGAGCGCCTCCAGCGCCTCGATCTGGTCGTCCAGGGTGAGCGCCAGATTGTCCTTGACCGCCTTCTCCCAGCCGGGGGAGCGGCCCGGACTGCCCCGGCCGTCCGCGACGACGACGGCGAAGCCCTGATCGGCGAACCACTGTGACGTGAGGTACGGATTGTGCGCGGCCACCACGCGCTGCCCGTGGGGTCCCCCGTAGGGATCCAACAGCACCGGAAGCGGACCGTCCGCCTCCCTGTACTCCGTGGGGAGCAGAACGGCGCACGGAATTCGGTGTGCGCCCCCCTCCGTGAGTTGTACGCGCGGGGTGAGATTCGGCTGCTGCGCGTACGAGGTGACGACGGCGAGCTGTTTGCCCTCCCGCATCACGCGTACCACCGATCCGCTCACGTCGGGCCGGGCGGACGCCATCACCATGACGCCGCCCGCGCGGACGGCGGTATGCACTCCCACGCCGTCCGAGACGCGCTCAGGGCCCCACGGGGCGGCTTCCTCGGTCTCGTGCGCCTCGTCGGCTCCGCCCGCCTTGCCGCTCCCGCCGGCGGGCGTCCGGCCGTTGTCCCCGTAGGGGACCCGGTAGACGTGGATCTCGCCGGTCTCGGGCGACTCGGCGGCCAGGCCCGCCGCCGCCGACACCAGCACGTCCCGTTCGCCGATGTCGAGTACCGCGCGCAGCTGCAACTCCGGTCCGGTCAGGGCCCGGTCGCCGACGAACAGCACCCGCGCGCCGCCACCCGCCCCCGTACCGTCCCCGCCGTCCCGGCTGTCGTCGCTGTCGTCGCTGTCGTCGCTGTCCGGGATGTCCGTCACCCGCACCAGCTCGCCGCCGGGCGTCAAGGCCGGTACCCCGGAGATCAGTTCAAGCCAAGCCGGGTCCGTCTCCTCGTGCCGGACGCGCGTCTCGCCGCTCTCCGTGTCGACCGACAGACAGCGCTGAGCGCGCTGGTCCCGCGCCTGGACGAGCAGCAGCGGCTCGCCCGCCGACGACCAGTGGACGGCCGCGAGATACGGCGACCGGTCCCGGTCCCAGACCACCTCCGTACGTGAACCGTCGAGGCCGATCAGGAAAAGCCGCACGTCAGCGTTGGGTGTGCCGGCCGAGGGATAGGCGATCGTCGACGGTTCGCGGTCCGGGTGCGCGGGGTCGGCGATCCACCAGCGCTGGACGTCCGCCCCGTCGACGCGCGCCACCAGCAGCCGGTCCGACTCCGGCGACCACCAGTAGCCGCGTGAGCGGGCCATCTCCTCGGCGGCGATGAATTCAGCCAGACCGTATGTGGTCTGTCCGTCCTCCGGAGCCGCCAGCGCGCGGTCGCCGTCCCCCTCGGCGCCCGTCACGCGCAGCGTGCCCTCGGCCACGTAGGCGATGTGCCGCCCGTCCGGCGACGGCCTCGGGTCGATCACCGGCCCCGGTACGGGCAGTTCGCGCGCGGTCCCCGCGCGCAGCTCCGCGGTGAACAGCCGCCCCGACAGGGCGAAGGCCGCCAACTCGGCCGCGCCGTCGGTCGCGTAGCCGACGATGCCCGCGGATCCCTCGCGGCTCCGCTCCCGGCGGGCGCGCTCCTCGGCCGAGAGTTCCTCGGGTGTGCCCGCCATCAGGGCTTCCGGGTCGGCGGCGATCCGCTCGCGCGCCGTACCCGATCCGTCGTCGAGATCGAGCACCCACAGACGGTTCGTGCGGTCCGTTCCCGAGGCGGACCGGAGGAAGACCACCCGCGAACCGTCGGGGGACACCGTGAAGGCGCGCGGAGCACCGAGCGTGAACCGCTGGGTCCTGGCGTACTGGCGAGGAAAGGAGAGTTGTTGCCCTGAGGTCATACGACCGAACCTAGCGTCCGTCCCAGTCGTTCGTGCGCCCCCGTGTGCTGCCGTGCACCGATCGATGCGTTCCGCCGGATAGTTATGATCCATAGCGCCAAGTGGGTATGTACCCGCCGGCACATGCGTGTTGCTCGTCCCGATCGAATATCCGCCGAACATCTGTGGAGGTGAACCGCCGTGGCACTCTCGATTTCGGCGGTGGTGCTGCTGGCGATCGTTGTCTTCCTGTTGGTCCGGAAATCCGGACTCAAAGGTGGACACGCGTTGGTCTGCGTCTTACTCGGGTTCTATCTGGCCAGCTCCTCGGTGGCCCCCACGATCACCGAACTGACCAGCAACGTGGCGGGGATGATCGGCGACATCCAGTTCTAGGGGGTGTCTTCCCGGCCCTGCCCGTGCTCACGCGCGCCCGTCCCACCGGGGCGGCCGCATGAGGACTCGCCTCGTACGCTGTGCGCATGACCGATCTTCCCGAGCGTCGTCTGCTCCTGGTCCACGCGCACCCCGACGACGAGTCGATCAACAACGGCGCCACGATGGCCAGGTACGCGGCCGAGGGCGCCCGGGTCACCCTGGTGACCTGCACACTCGGTGAGGAGGGCGAGGTCATCCCGCCCTCGCTCGCCCATCTGGCGCCCGGCGGTGAGCCGACGGGTGCCTCCAGCGCGCTCGGGGCCCACCGCGAGGGTGAACTCGCCGCGGCGATGCGGGAACTCGGCGTCACCGACCACCGGCTGCTCGGCGGCCGCAGGCGGTTCCGGGACTCCGGGATGATGGGCTTCCCGCAGAACGACCGCGAGGACGCCTTCTGGGGCGCGGACGTGGACACCGCCGCCGTGTACCTGGTCGAGGTGATCCGCGCCGTACGGCCGCAGGTGCTGGTCACGTACGACCCGCACGGGGGCTACGGCCATCTCGACCACATCCAGGCCCACCGCGTGGCCACGCGCGCCGCCGAACTGGCCGCCGACGCCGCCTTCCGGCCCGCGCTCGGCGCCCCGCACACGATCGCGAAGACCTACTGGAACCGGGTACCGCGGTCGGCCGCCGAGGAGGGCTTCGCCCGACTGCGCGCCTCCGGGCCCCGGTTCGAGGGCGTGGCGGACATCGAGGACGTCCCCGGTGTGGTGGACGACGGCGAGATCACGGCCCAGATCGACGGGACGGTGTACGCGGCGCACAAGGCCGCCGCGATGCGCGCCCACGAGACCCAGATCGTCGTGGACGGAGCCTTCTTCGCGCTCTCCAACGGTCTTGGGCAACCGCTTTTCACCACGGAGTACTACCAGTTGGTGGGGGGCGCCTCCGGCGCGGACGCCGGTGTACGCGAGACGGATCTCTTCGCCGGGGTGGGCGTGTGAGCGGGCGTGAGGGCCGGCGCGGGGGCGCGGGCCGCGCGGGCCGCCCGAAGGCGACGAGCGGTGCGAATGAGACGGCCGGTGCGAATGAGACGACCGGTGCCAAGGCGGCGTCCGGTGCGAAAGGTGGCGCACGTGCGGGTGCGACCCGCGCGGGTGGTGTGACGGGCGGTGCCACCGGTGCGGGAGCGGCGGGGCGCGGCGAGCCCGGCGCATGGCTCGCGACTCCGCCGAGACCCGGCCGCATCGCCGCGTACCTCGGTCTCCTGGTCCTCGGGGCGGTGGTCGGCACGGCGGGCGCCCTGGCCCAGGGCGGCTTGTTCCCCGGCGGTCTGATCCTCGCGCTGCTCGGCTCGGCGGGCCTCTTCTACGGAGGCCGGACCGCCACCGGAACCTCGCTCGGCGTCGGCGCCCCGGCCGCGGGCTGGCTGATCGCCGTCATCGGCCTGAGCCTCGGCCGCCCGGAGGGCGACGGCGTTTTCGCCGCGGGCCTGGGACCGGTCGTCTATCTGCTGGGCGGTGCGCTGGTGGCTGTGATGTGTGCCACCATGTCGCGGTCACCGCAACCGGTCGCCGAGTCCGGCCGACTTGGAAAGTGACGAGCCCGTCCAGTACCCGTCGGCCCGAATTGACCCCCTCCGTACGGTCGGTGGAATAAACGCTTCCCCCGGTCGTCGGGTGTGGTCCGGCGCAGGACAGTATGGTGGTGCGCGCTCCGGGCCGTCCCCTGGCCTCCGGCTTGGGGGACCCACACAGTTGAGTACCAGTAAGAACGGGCGGCGGAGCCAACCCGGGAGAACTTGCTTTGAGTCGTGAAACTGACAGTTCGTCCTCCGGGCCCCAGGGGCGCGGCGGAGCCGCGTACCCCTCGGGGACACCGCCGTACGGATCCCGCCAGTATCCGTCGCCGCACCCTGAGCAGGACGCTCCGGAGGAGACAGAGGCCCCGGCCCAGCCGGACGAGCCCAAGACCGAGACCACGCTGACCACGCGCATCCGGATCAACATCCCGGGTTCGCGGCCGATTCCGCCTGTCGTCATGCGTACGCCCATGAGCGACACCGACAGCGGCCCGTCCGGACCGGGCGGACCGGGCGGACCCGCCGGTCCGCCGGAGCGGCCGGGCCGGGGCGCCGACGACACGGGCGGCGCGCCGCGTTCCGGCGCCGGACCCGACACCGGCGCGCCCGACGCGGACGCGCCGGCGGCGGACAAACCCGCGACGAGCGACTGGTTCGCGCCGCGCAAGCCCTCGACCGGGGGCACGCTGGGCGGCGCGATGGGCGCGGGCGCCGCCGCGACGGCCCCCGGACCCGGTACCGGCGCCGGCGGGCGGTCCGACCTGCCGTACGGCTCCGACTCCGGACCGGACACCCAGGGGGGTGCGGGCGTGCCGCGCCCGCCGGCCCCGGGCGGCAACGCCTTCATGCCGCCGGGCAGCGGCGGTACTCCGGCGTTCGGCACCGGCGCGCCCGACGGGCCGACCGCGGGCCCCGCGAGCGGCACGTCGTCGCTCGCCTTCCTGGACCTGCCGCCGGGCGCCGACCTGGGTGCCTCCGCGGGCCCGACGGGACCGGCCGGTCGTGACGACCGGGACGACCGCGGAGGCCGCCCGCGGATGTCCGACGACACCGCCATACTGACGCCGCAGCAGCCGGCCCCCGAGCCCGCGAGCGGGCCCGGCCCGCACGTCTCGGGCGACACGCTCACCAGCGGTATCCCGGTGGTGCCCTCGGAGAGCCGCGCGCCGTTCCCGTCCGCCGGTTCCCAGACGGGTCCGGTGCCACGCGCCGACCTGTCCGGGGGACGGCTCCAGGACGGCCAACTGCCCGCGCCTCCCGGCCCGTCGGCCGGCGGCCCCATGTCGGCGGGGCCCTCGTCCCACGGTGGCGGCAACCCCGACTTCTCGTCGCCCGACTTCCCCGGCCCGCCGGGACCGTCGGCCGGGACGCCCGCGGGCCCCGGCTCGGGCCCGGCGCCCGCGCGGACGGCGAGCCCGCCTCCCAAGAAGAAGAAGGGCCGCTCCAAGCTGATGGGCGTCGGCGTGGGCATCGTCACGCTGGTCGCGATCGCCTACGGCGCCGGACTGCTCCTGAACCACTCCGACGTGCCCAAGGGCACCACCGTCCTCGGTGTGGACATCGGCGGCGGCACCCGCGACGACGCGGTGGACAAGCTCGACGCGGCGCTCGGCAAGCGCTCGACCACTCCGCTCCAGCTCTCCGTCGGCGGCAAGAAGGAGGAGCTCGGCCCGGACAAGGCGGGGCTCAGCCTCGACAGCCAGGCGACGGTCCGCAGCGCGGCCGGCAGCGACTACAACCCGGTCTCGGTGATCGGCTCGCTCTTCGGCGGCGAACGTGTCACCGAGCCGGTGATCCCGGTCGACGAGGAGAAGCTGCGCGTCGCGCTCACCGACCTCGCGGGTGACTCGGGCTCGGCGTCCGACGGCACGATCAAGTTCGAGCCGGGCAAGGCCGTTCCCGTACAGGGCAAGGCGGGCAAGGCACTTGACGTCGAGCGCTCGATGATCTCGGTCAAGGACGCCTATCGCGCCCAGGTCGAGACGGGCGAGCCCAACAGCGTCGAACTGCCCATCAGCTCCCGCGAACCGACGATCGATCAGGCCGAACTCGACCGTGCGATGAAGGACTTCGCGGAGCCCGCGATGTCCGGTCTGATCACGATAAAGGCGGGCGGCAGGCAGATCCAGTTCGGCCCCGACCGTTCGCTGCCGCAGATCCTTTCCATGAAGGCGATCGACGGCAAGCTGGTCGAGGTCTACGACCGGGGGGCGATCGAGGAACTGCTGGACGGCGTCTTCGAGGGCCTCACGATCACCAAGGCCGACGGCAAGGAGCACCCGCTGTCGGCGGCGGACGTGGCGCAGGCGATGCAGAAGCCGCTGCTGGGCAAGACACCGGCGGAACGCACCGCGGAGATCGATCTCGACCCGCAGGGTTAGTACCGGCCTCAGGTCCACAGAGCGCCGGACGGGCTGCGAAGCCCGGCCGGCGCTCTGTGGTCGCCCGGCCGGCACGCCCGGCCCGCCGTCAGTTCAGCATCGCGCGGGCCGCCCGCGCCTTCTGGCGGATCATGTCGGCCGTCGACGGTTCCACCGCGGCCACCACCTCCGCGTACTCCTCCATCTCCGTGGCCCCCTCCAGGAACTCCCCGCGCCGGACCAGCAGTTGGGCGCGTTCGTAACGGAGCCGGGCCGGGTGGGACGGGAGCAGCAGGCTCAGTTCGACCCCCCACAGCGCGACGTCGCCGCGTTCCGGGCGCGTCGACGCCCACGCGCGGATGTTGTTCAGGATGCGGACCACGACGTGCAGCGGTTCGGCCGGAGTCAGCATCGAGGGCTCCAGAGGGGCCCCTGTCGCCCCCGTGACCAGCGTCTCGGTGTCCTTCCGCGTCAGGAGCCTGCCGCCCGCGTACGGGTCGACCAGGACCTGCTGGTCGGGTTCCTCGGGCACGCCGAGGCCGACGACGAAGTGACCGGGCAGCGCCACCCCGTACACCGGCGCTCCCGCCCGGCGCGCGACCTCCGTCCACAGCACGGACAGCAGGATCGGCAGTCCGCGCCTGCGGCGCAGGACCTCGTGCAGCAGGGAGGCCTTTAGGCGCCGGTACTCGCCAGGGGTGCCCCGGAACCCGAGGCGCGTGCCCAGCAGGTCCGCCAGCGCGGTGGCCCAGGCGCGCGGTCCTTCGAGACCGAACGGCAGCATCCCGGCCAGCCGGTCGAGTTCGATCTGCGCCGCGTCGAGCCCGGCCTCGTCGAGCGCCGGGTCCGCCTCCGTACCGATGAGGAGGCAGAGCAGCGCGACATCGGGCCGCTCGGCGCGGGCCTCGGCGGCGAACAGGCTCCGCCGGTCGGTCGATGACGGTTCAGGTTCCATGGCCGGTCCGTGGCTCCTCACGCGGCTCGGAAGTGGTGGTACAGGTGATGCGTGGTGAATCCCATGCCGTCGTACAGCGCGCGGGCCGCGTCGTTGTCCGACTCGACCTGGAGCCACGCGGCGGACGCGCCCTCGTCCAGCGCGCGCCGCGCGAGCGCGCGCATCACCGCGCCCGCAAGCCCCTGCCGCCGCCGCGCGGGATCGACCTCGACGGCCATGAAGCCCGCCCAGCGCCCGTCGACGACACACCGGCCGATCGCCGCCGGTACGCCGTCGTCGCCGTCCACCGACGCGAACCACACGGACGGCCCGCCGCCGAGGACACGCAGCACGTGCGGACCCGGCTCCTCGAAGCGCTGGTAGCGGCGGAGCCACGCCTCGTCGCAGGCGCGCTCCAGCCGTACGCGCGCGGACTCCGGGTCTGTCTCCGGCGGCCCGTCCGCCAGTGGCGCGAGCGCGCCGATCCGCATCTCGGCCGTCACCTCCCGCACCCAGCCCCGCGCCTCCAGTTCGGCGCAGAGCACCTCCTGAGTCCCCTCGGCGCCCGTGGCGGTCTGGATGTACGCCGGCAGGCCCCGGCGGTCGTACCAGCGCCGTACGTGCCCCAGGGCCTCTTCCAGGGGCATTCCCGGCTCGCCCAGCGGCAGCGCCGAGTTGGCGCGCCGGGTGAATCCGCCGGCCGCCCGCAGTTCCCACTCGCCGAGCGCCTCCCGCTCCACGGGCTGCCACGCCCGCGCCGCCACCCGGGCCAGCTCCCGGAACGAGGCGGCGGGCCCCCGCCGCCTCGCCGGCGCGGCCGGGACGACCTTGCCCGCGACGAGCGAGGACTCCCGGATCCGGACGGTCTCACCGGTGCGTCGTGTGACGAGGACCACACCGTCGTCCCAGGATGTGAGAACACCGACCGTGTCGGTGAACTTCTCCGCGCCGTCGTCGGCGCCGGTCAGACGGCGTACCGATACGCGTTTGCCCACGTCAGCGGGGGTGATACGGACCTCCAGCCGTGCCCCGGTTGTGAATTCCACAGCTCTGTGCGCCCCTCCTGTGCGGATCGTGCCCAGGAACGGAGATACTAGGTCCGGGCATCGACGACGCCGCGCTCCCGCGCGCCCGTGGACGGAGCCGCAAGTGGCCCGCCGCGCCCTATCGAGGAGGAACGACAGCGTGACCTACGTCATCGCGCAGCCTTGTGTGGATCTCAAGGACAAGGCGTGCATCGAAGAGTGCCCGGTCGACTGCATCTACGAGGGCTCCCGGTCCTTGTACATCCATCCGGACGAATGCGTCGACTGTGGCGCCTGTGAGCCGGTCTGCCCGGTCGAGGCGATCTTCTACGAGGACGACACCCCGGAGGAGTGGAAGGACTACTACAAGGCGAACGTGGAGTTCTTCGACGAGCTCGGTTCCCCCGGTGGCGCCTCCAAGCTCGGTCTGATCGAGCGTGACCACCCCGTCATCGCCGCACTGCCGCCGCAGCCCCAGAACGACTGACGGGCGCGGCTCCCGGTCCCGTACGGCACGCCGCCGTACGGGACCGCGGTGTTTTCCCCGGCGTACCGAAAAGTGAGCAGTGTCGAGAAAGTGAGCACCGTGTCCGCAGTCTCTTCGCGACTTCCGGTCTTCCCCTGGGACAAGCTGGAGCCCTACAAGGCGACAGCGGCGGCCCATCCGGACGGCATCGTGGACCTGTCCGTCGGCACCCCGGTCGATCCGGTCCCGGAGCTGATCCAGCGCGCCCTGGTCGCCGCGGCGAACTCGCCCGGCTACCCCACGGTGTGGGGGACGGCGGAGTTGCGTGACGCGCTGACGGGCTGGGTCGAACGGCGGCTCGGCGCGCGCGAGGTCGCGCACACCAACGTTCTTCCGGTGGTCGGCTCCAAGGAGTTGGTGGCCTGGCTGCCGACCCAGCTCGGTCTCGGCGCCGGTGACCGGGTCGCGTATCCGAAGCTCGCCTACCCGACGTACGAGGTGGGGGCCCGGCTCTGCGGCGCGGAGCCCGTCTCCTACGAAGACCCGACCGAACTCGATCCGGCGGGCCTGAGACTGCTCTGGCTCAACTCGCCGTCGAACCCGACCGGGCGGGTCCTGGACAAGGCCGAGCTGACCCGGATCGTCGCCTGGGCCCGTGAGCACGGTGTGCTGCTCTTCAGCGACGAGTGCTACCTGGAGCTCGGCTGGGAGGCCGAGCCCGTCTCCGTGCTCCACCCGGACGTCTGCGGCGGCTCGTACGAGGGCGTCGTGGCCGTCCACTCGCTCTCCAAGCGCTCCAACCTGGCCGGCTACCGCGCGGCCTTCCTCGCGGGCGACGCGGCCGTCCTGGGTGAGCTGCTCCAGATTCGCAAGCACGGCGGCATGATGACGCCGGCGCCGGTGCAGGCGGCGACCGTCGCGGCGCTGGGCGACGACACGCACGTCGCGGAGCAGCGCGCGCGGTACGCGGCCCGGCGCACCGCCCTGCGCGCGGCCCTGGAGGGCCACGGCTTCCGGATCGAGCACAGCGAGGCGAGCCTGTATCTGTGGGCGACGCGCGACGAGCCGTGCTGGCGGACGGTGGCGCACCTGGCTGAGCTGGGGATCCTGGTGGCGCCGGGGGACTTCTACGGGCCTGCGGGCGACAGTTTCGTCCGGGTGGCGCTCACGGCGACCGACGAGCGCGTGGAGGCCGCGGTCAAGCGACTCGGCTGAGACTTTCGTAAGAGGCCGGCGTGAGCCGGCCTCTTACGTGAAGGGGCCCGGGGAGTACGTACTCCCCGGGCCCCTTCACGTACGTGTGCTTCTCGGCGGGCTCGGATCAGCCGAGGGGCAGGGTGTTGACCGGGAGCTTGTCGGTGGGCAGGCCGCCACCGAGGGAGTCGGTCGGCAGACCGTTCTCGGTGGCGGACGTCGCCGCGTCGCCGAGGGTCTCACCGGCGCCGCCCGCGGCCTCACCGGCCGCCCGCTGGGCGACGGGGGTCGCCTTCCTGGCGACGCCGCCGAGGGTCTTGCCGGCCGCCGGGACGGACGAGGCGACCGCATCGCTGCCCGCCTCGCCCGCCACGCCGGTCGCCTTCTGGGCGCCGCTGTCGAGGGTGCTGCCGAGCGCGGCGCCGTCCAGCTGGGAAACGCCGCCGAGGTCGGCGGCCTGCGGGAGGGCTACTGCGCTGGCGGAGCCGGCCGCACCGACCACGGGGGCTGCGCCCGCCGCGACAAGCAGCGCGGCACGGGCGATCCGACGGGCCAGGGGGAGGGACATGATGCTCCTTCGACGGGAGAGAAAATTGTCGTGTCCACTGAGCGGACGCAGTGACAACCCCTCCGAGGGCACCGAAGGTTGCGGTGTACAAGAGTAAAGAATTGGTAATGCGTCGCATTATCGGCTACGGATAAAAACGGTCAAATGATCCTCGGCGCGGAAACCTGGCGAACCGTCACTTCACTTTCGCCACAAGGGATTTGGTGCCGCGCAAGGGAACCGTCCGGTGAGACCGCGCAATGCCGCCCGGATCTACCGCGGCTAACCCGTCCGGGTGGCCTCGCCGTACTACTGCGCGATACGCATTCGAACGTCGTTCGCGGTGGATTTCTCCGGACCCGAATGGCCCTCCGTCTTCCGCCAGCCCTGGCCGGACTTCGCCGCGCTCCACACCCGGTTCCCGATCGAGACCTCGGCGATCCGCAGGTCGGCGGAGCGCGCGACCGCCCAGTGGGCGAATTCCCAGCCACGGGCCCTGTCCGAGGCGCCGACCGGCACCGCGACCTCGGCCGGCCCCTTCGCGTCGGCCTGTCCGTCCGCCTGCCGGTCCGTCTGTCCGCCCGCCTCGCCGCCCCCGGCGGCCGGATCGGCGCCCGCGGTGCTCGGCAGCACCTCCGGCCCGAAGGCGCGCGACAGGGCGGCCCGTACCTTCGACGGATCGCCCGGTTCGCCGTCACCCGAGCCCGTGCAGGTGAGCGTCGCGGCGGACCGGCCGGTGAGCGCGGCGGACAGCAGCGTGGCGTCCGGCTCGTGCTTCGCGTACGCCTGCGGGAAACCGCTGCGCTGCACGCGCTGCGCCGCCTCTGTGAGAGGCAGCCGCGAATAGCCGGGGACCTCGGCCAGCTCCGCGTAGAACTTCCCCGCCGAGTAGACGGGGTCGAGGATCTGCTCGACCGTGCCCCAGCCCTTCGAGGGACGCTGCTGGAAGAGGCCGACGGAGTCCCGGTCGCCGTAGTCGATGTTGCGCAGCGCCGACTCCTGGAGAGCGGTCGCCAGGGCGATCGTGACGGCGCGTTCGGGCATGCCGCGCGTGGTGCCGACCGCCGAGATCGTGGCGGCGTTCGCGGCCTGCTCCGGGCTCATGTCGTACGTGGGTACGTCGCCGTCGGACGACTCGGCGGCCCGCGCGGTGCAGCGCGGTGGGCCGCTGTCGCCGGAGACGTACCGCACCGCGACGTAGCCGGCCAGCGCCAGGAGCACGGTGAACGCGGCGGCGAGGCGAAGGAGTCGCCCGCGGCGGGGAGGGGAGGCGGTCTCGGACACGCAGACACCGTACCGGCACCGCCGGTCGAGCAGGGCCCGTCCGCCCGTCCCCTTCCGCGCCCGCCGGACACCGGCCACGCCGTAGGGTCTGGCCATGCCCGAAACGAAGCCTGGAACCACGCTGGACCTCACGCTGGACGCCCCGGAGCTCACCGCCCGGCTCGTCGACATCCCGTCCGTCAGCGGCGACGAGAAGCCCATCGCCGACGCCGTCGAGGAGGCGCTGCGCGCCCTGCCGCATCTGACCGTCGAGCGGTTCGGCAACAACGTCGTGGCGCGTACGGATCTGGGGCGGGCCGAGCGCGTCATCCTGGCCGGGCACATCGACACCGTCCCGATCGCGGACAACGTGCCCTCCAGGCTCGACGAGAACGGCATCCTCTGGGGCTGCGGCACCACCGACATGAAGTCGGGCGTCGCCGTCCAGCTGCGCATCGCCGCGACCGTTCCCGCGCCCAACCGCGACCTCACCTTCGTCTTCTACGACAACGAGGAGGTCGCCGCCGACCTCAACGGACTGGGCCACGTGGCCGCCGCCCGCCCCGATCTCCTGGAGGCGGACTTCGCCGTCCTGCTCGAACCCTCCGACGCGCAGGTCGAGGGCGGCTGCCAGGGGACGCTGCGGATCCACCTCCGTACGGAGGGCGAGCGGGCGCACTCGGCGCGCGGCTGGATGGGAGCCAACGCCATCCACGCCGCCGCGCCGATCCTGGCCCGCCTCGCCGCGTACGAGCCGCGCCGCCCGGTGATCGACGGGTTGGAGTACCGGGAGGGCCTGAACGCCGTGGCGATCGAGGGAGGCGTGGCGAACAACGTCATCCCCGACGTCTGCACCGTGGTGGTCAACTACCGCTACGCGCCCGACCGCGGCGAGGAGGAGGCGGTGGCGCACGTACGCGCCGTGTTCGCCGACTGCGGGGTCCGGGAGTTCGTCGTGGACGACCACTCGGGCGCGGCCCTGCCCGGCCTCTCGCACCCCGCCGCGGCCGCTTTCATGGCGGCCGTGGGCGGTACCGCGCAGCCCAAGTTCGGCTGGACGGACGTCTCACGCTTCGGCGCGCTCGGGGTGCCGGCGGTCAACTACGGTCCGGGGGACGCGCTGCTCGCCCACAAGCGGGACGAGCACGTGGCCGTCGAGCGGATCACGCACTGCGAGAACCGGCTGCGGGAGTGGCTGACCTCGTAAGGAGGCTTCGGCGGCCGGTCGGTACGTGGCCGGTGGGCGGTCGGTGGGGCGGGGGAGCCGGACCGACCGCCGGAATTTCGCCGTTTGTCACCTCCATGGATCTACGCTGGCCGGGAACTGGCACAGCAGCGGAGGGAGCAGTCCATGGGCAGTCCTGAGGAAGCACGGAAGCCGGACACGCAGCGACTCGGGCCGGTGCTGCGTCGCCGGGACCAGGTTCAGCCGGGCACCACCGACCAGCGGCTGCTGGACACCGAGGGCGACTCCGAGTGGGTGCACACCGACCCCTGGCGGGTCATGCGCATCCAGTCGGAGTTCGTGGAGGGCTTCGGCGCGCTCGCCGAACTGCCCGGCGCCATCAGCGTCTTCGGCTCGGCACGTACCCCCGTCGACTCACCGGACTACGACGCGGGTGTCCGGATCGGCCGGGCACTGGTCGAGGCCGGTTTCGCGGTGATCACCGGCGGCGGTCCCGGCGCGATGGAAGCGGCGAACAAGGGCGCGCGGGAGGCGAAGGGCGTCTCCGTCGGACTCGGTATCGAGCTGCCCTTCGAGCAGGGGCTCAACCCGCACGTCGACATCGGCGTGAACTTCCGTTACTTCTTCGTCCGAAAAACGATGTTTGTCAAATATGCCCAGGGTTTCGTGGTTCTGCCCGGTGGCCTCGGCACGCTGGACGAGCTGTTCGAGGCGCTCACGCTGGTCCAGACGCGCAAGGTGACGCGCTTCCCGATCGTCCTGTTCGGTACGGCGTACTGGTCCGGGCTCATCGACTGGCTGCGGGACACGGTCGTGGCGCAGGGCAAGGCGTCCGAGAAGGACCTGCTGCTGTTCCACGTCACGGACGACGTGGACGAGGCGGTGGCGCTGGTGACCAAGGAGACCGGCAAGTAGCGGCGTCCGCGTCGTCGACGGGATCAACGGGGTCAGGCGAGCCCCCGGCGGGCCACCGCCGGGGGCCGGTGGCCCGCGATGGACGACACCATGTCCAGTACCTGCTTCGTCTCGGCCACCTCGTGCACGCGGTAGATCCGCGCGCCGAGCCAGGCCGAGACGGCGGTCGTCGCGAGCGTGCCGATCACCCGCTCCTTCACCGGCTTGTCGAGCGTCTCGCCGACGAAGTCCTTGTTGGACAGCGAGACCAGTACCGGCCAGCCGGTCTCGGCCATCTCGCCCAGCCGGCGCGTCGCCTCCAGTGAATGCCGGGTGTTCTTACCGAAGTCGTGCCCCGGATCGATCATGATCCCGTCCCGGCGGACACCCAGCTCAACGGCCCGGTCGGCCAGCCCGAGCGTCACCCGGAGAATGTCAGCGAGCACGTCGTCGTACGCGATCCGGTGCGGCCGGGTCCGGGGCTCGGCCCCGCCCGCGTGCGTGCAGACCAGGCCCGCGCCGTACCGTGCCGCGACCTCGGCGAGCGCCGGATCCACCCCGCCCCAGGCGTCGTTGAGCACATCGGCGCCCGCTTCGCAGACGGCCTCGCCGACCTCGTGCCGCCAGGTGTCGACGCTGATCACCACGTCCGGATACCGCCTGCGGACCTCGGCGACGAAACCGACCGTACGGCGCGCCTCCTCCCGCGCCGTCACTTCGTCACCCGGCCCCGCCTTCACCCCGCCGATGTCGATGATGGCGGCGCCCTCGGACACCACCTGCTCCACCCGGTCGAGCGCGGGCTGGTCGCGGAAGGTCGCGCCCCGGTCGTAGAAGGAGTCCGGAGTCCGGTTGACGATGGCCATGATCACCGGCTCGTACGCGTCGAACTCCCGCCGCCCCAGCCGCAGAGTGCCGCTGCTCATCCCCTGGTCACCACCCGTTTCTGCCGCCCGTCCTGTCGCCGCCGACCCTAACCGTCACTCCCGGCTGTCCGCGCCGCATGGCACGATCGGCACCGGACGTTTTCCTGCCCCGGGGAGAAGCACGTGTTCTTGTTCTTGCTCGTCGCGATGGTCGTGGTGGTCGCCGCCGTCACCCTGGCGGTCGTCGGCGGCGGCGACCGTGAGGTGCTGCCCGAGTCCGCGCCCGAACAGCTCGTGGACCCGCTGCCCGCGACACGCCCGGTGGGCCGTGCCGACATCGAGGCCCTGCGGCTGCCGGTCGCGCCCCGCGGCTACCGGATGGCGGACGTGGACGAGGTGCTGGCAAGGCTCGGCGCGGAGCTGGCCGAGCGCGACTCCCGGATCGCCGAGCTGGAGTCCACCCTCGCGGGCGCCCAGGCGACCGCGGTCGCCCGGCCCGACCTCTTCAAGAACCCGGGCGCGGAGGACCAGCGGTGACCGAAGGCGGCGCGGTGGCGGGACCGGACGGCGAGCTGCGCTGTCCCTGGGGCCTGTCGACCGAGGACTACGTCACGTACCACGACGAGGAGTGGGGCCGCCCCGTCCACGGCGACGACGCGCTCTTCGAGCGGCTGTGCCTGGAGGCGTTCCAGTCCGGCCTCTCCTGGATCACGATCCTGCGCCGCCGAGAGGGCTTCCGCCGGGCCTTCGCCGGGTTCCACATCCCGGCGGTCGCCGCCTTCACCGACGCGGACGCCGCCCGGTTGCTGACCGACGAGGGCATCATCCGCAACCGCGCCAAGATCGACGCCACGCTCGCCAACGCGCGCGAGCTGGCCGGCTGGTCCGCCGGCGAGCTGGACGCCCTCATCTGGTCCTACGCCCCCGACCCGGCGACCCGCCCGGTGCCGAAGACCATCGGGGACGTCCCGGCGGTCACCGACGAATCGACCGCGCTGGCCAAGGCGCTCAAGAAGCGCGGCATCCGATTCGTCGGCCCGACGACGGCGTACGCCCTGATGCAGGCATGCGGCCTGGTCGACGACCACCTGGCCGAATGCCTGGTCCGCAGGCAGCTCAACGAGGGCTGAGGCGAGGCGGGCGCCTCAGCGGCCCACGTAGCGGGGCTTCTCCTTCGCGAGGAAGGACTGGACGGCGATGCCGTGGTCCTGCGACGCGCCCGCCCGGTTCTGGAGTTCGCCCTCCTTCTCCAGCGTCTCGGCCAGCGAGTGGTCGGCGCCGTACGCCAGGGACTCCTTCAGCGCCGCGTACGCCAGCGTGGGGCCCTGCGCGAGGGTGCGCGCGACCGACGCCGCCTCGGCCGCGAGATCGGCCGCGGGCACCAGCTTGTTGACGATCCCCAGCTCCTCCGCCCGCTCCGCCGTGATCGATCGCGGGAACATCAGCAGATCGGCCGCCCTGCTCTGCCCGATCAGGCGGGGCAGCGTCCACGACACGCCGGAGTCGGCCGTCAGTGCCACGCCCGCGAAAGAGGTGTTGAAGGAGGCCGTGTCGGCGACCACCCGGTAGTCGCAGGCGAGCGCGAAGCCGAGGCCCGCCCCCGCCGCGACCCCGTTGACCCCGGCGACGACCGGCTTCGGCATCTCCGTCAGCGCCCGCACGATGGGGTTGTAGTGCTCCCGCACGGTGCTCATGGTTCCGCCGCTGCCGTCGGCGACGTCGGCCGCCAGCAGCGCGACATGCTCCTTCAGGTCCTGTCCTACACAGAAGGCCCGGCCGGTGGCGGTGAGGAGCACGGCCCGTACGGCGGAGTCGTCGGCGGCGGTGCGCAGCGCGTCCCGCAGCGCGACCTTCGCCGCGACGTTCAACGCGTTCATGGCGTCGGGCCGGTTGATCGTGACGGTCGCGAGCCCGTCGCTCACCTCGTACAGCACCGTGTCGGCCATGATCGGATCTCCTCTGCGACTCTGACTGCCTGTCCGCTGTCCTGTCCGGCCCCAGCATGGCGGAGATCACCGCAGGTCGGCATGTGACCTGCGTCAAACATTCCACGGCCGTTCGGCCGTGAAGAGCGGCGAAGTATCGCAGGCTGATCGCCGAATTGAGTCGTTTTGAGAGAGCGCGTTGCGCAAGCGATGCCGTCCGATGTTGGTCATCGGGTCCCGCCATGCGGGATAATGGCCTGGAAGCAATGTGTTCGATGCCGGTGACACAGCGCCTGTCATGGGGCCGCCGGCTGCGATGAGCTGGTTTCAGGAAGGGGAACGAGCATGGCGGCCATGAAGCCGCGGACGGGCGACGGCCCGCTCGAGGTGACCAAGGAGGGGCGGGGCATCGTCATGCGCGTTCCGCTCGAAGGCGGCGGTCGGCTGGTCGTCGAGCTGACCCCCGACGAGGCGGATGCGCTGGGCGACGCCCTGAAGAAGGTCGTCGGCTGACGCGGACAGAACGCGCATTCTCATGCCGCCCCGCCACGGAGACAATTCCGTGGCGGGGCGGCTTCATGTCGTTCCGGGGCGCGCCGAGGCCGGACTCACCGAACGGGACGGGACGGGCCCCGGGGACCCACGGCCCGGCCCCTCAGCGGCGTACGGCGCAGAGCAGCCCGTCGCCCACCGGCAGCAGTGACGGCAGCAGCTCGTCCTGCATCTCCCGGACGGTGCGCAGCAGCTCGCGCAGCCGCAGCACCTCGTGCGGCTGGGCCGCCGAATCGACCGTACGGCCGTCGGCGAAGACGCCCTCGAAGCACACGAGCCCGCCAGGTCGCAGCAGGCGCAACGATTCAGCGAGATAGTCCAGGCACTCCAGTCGGTCCCCGTCGCAGAAGACGAGGTCGTACCCGCCGTCGGCGAGCCGGGGAAGCACGTCGAGGGCCCGGCCCGGAATGAAGCGCGCGCGGTTGTTCGTGAAGCCGGCCGCGCGGAACGCCTCGCGGGCGAACTGCTGCCGCTCGGGCTCCGTGTCGACCGTGGTCAGCACGCCGTCGGGCCGCATTCCGTTCAGGAGATAGATCCCGGAGACCCCGGTACCCGTACCGATCTCCGCGACCGCCTTGGCGTCCGCCGTGGCGGCAAGCAGACGAAGCGCGGCGCCCGTGCCCGGTGACACCGAGCGGAGCCCCATGTCCCGGGCCCTGTCGCGGGCCCAGCGCAGTGCCTCGTCCTCGGCGACAAAAGCGTCGGCGAACGCCCAGCTTGTCTGCCGGTTGGCGGTAATGACCCTCTCCTGTCCCCGTAGTTGGCGCACCGGTGACTGTATCGGCTGGACTCGGGAACCCGCTGATGGGACCGGGCGTTATGAAGGGGTGGGGGAACACATGGATGAAGACCTGGGACCAGGCGCAAATTCAGGCAAAGATTCTTATCCGGAGCTAACGGGCGAGGTGGCTATGGTAGGTGCTCCGCTGGACACCACCAGAGTCGATAGGGGAGGTGCGGCTGCGCCTGCGGATCGGGGAGGAGCGTTCAAGCGCTTTCTCAGGTCGGCCGGTGAGCCGAAATCCGTGACCAACTTCGCTGACCGTTCTCGCTCGACCGACTCCGCAGTTACGGCGACCTTCGCATCGGATGCGGAATCGCAGGCGTGGACGCCTCCCAGCTGGGAGGAGATCGTCAGCACGCACAGCGCCCGCGTGTACCGCCTCGCCTACCGTCTCACGGGCAACCAGCACGACGCCGAGGATCTGACCCAGGAAGTCTTCGTCCGGGTCTTCAGGTCTCTGTCGACGTACACCCCCGGCACGTTCGAGGGCTGGCTGCACCGCATCACCACCAATCTCTTCCTGGACATGGTCCGCCGCAAGCAGCGGATCCGTTTCGACGCGCTCGGTGACGACGCGGCGGAGCGCCTGCCCAGCCGTGAGCCCTCACCGCAGCAGGTCTTCCACGACACCCACTTCGACGCGGATGTGCAGCAGGCGCTGGACACCCTCGCCCCCGAATTCCGGGCCGCGGTCGTCCTGTGCGACATCGAAGGACTGTCGTACGAGGAGATCGCCGCCACGCTCGGCGTGAAGCTCGGCACGGTGCGCAGCCGGATCCACCGCGGTCGCTCGCACCTGCGGAAGGCCCTTCAGCACCGTTCTCCCGAGGCTCGGGCCGAGCAGCGCACGTTCGCGGGCGTGGCCGGGGAGGGCGGACTCGCATGAGTGGGACAGGACCGACCCCCGCCGAGCAGCACCTGGGGGACCGGCTCGCCGCCCTGGTGGACGGGGAGCTCGGTCACGACGCCCGGGAGCGTGTGCTCGCACACCTCGCGACCTGCGCCAAGTGCAAGGCGGAGGCCGACGCACAGCGCAGGCTGAAGAGCGCGTTCGCGCAGTCGGCGCCGCCGCCGCTGTCCGAAGGGTTTCTCGCCCGGCTCCAGGGTCTGCCCGGTGGATCGTCCGAGCGGGACGAGGACGAGGCCCCCGGCCCGTTCGACGGATCGGCTCTCAGCAGCGGTGTCTTCGGTGTAAGGAGCGACGCTTTCGGCTACGACCCGACCGGCGGCCACGTCTCCCCCCTGCGCGGTGGCTCCGGCTCCGGCGCGGGTTTCAGGATCCACGAGGTGGGGCGCGCGGAGGCCGAGCGCTCACCGTGGCGCGGCCGGAGGTTCGCCTTCGCCGCCGCGAGCGCGATGTCGTTCGCCGCGATGGCGCTGGGCGGCGCGCTGCCCATGGGCGCCACGGGCGACACGGCCGCGCGCGGAGCCGGCGGCAACAGCATCACACCGCTGACCAGGGCCACCACACCGCCCGGCAGCGGCACACGGGGCAGGCAGGGCGGCGAGCAGGGGGCCATCCTTCCGCAGTCGGTCGACAGCACGCCCGTGCTCGCTCCGGGCACGATGCAGGCGCCGTTCACCCCCCACCCGTTCCAGTCGGCGGTTCTCAACCACTTCCCGGCGGCCCCGTTGATACGTCCCACGGGCTCGGCGTTCCAGCTGGCGGCGAACCCCGGACTGACCACACCCACGGCCACGCCCGACCCCACGCACCTCGCCGCGCCCACACAGTCCGGCGTGCCGCTTTCGCGGCCTCGGTGACAGGGTCCCTGCGCGGACATTCGTAAACCTGGTTGAATCCCTGCACGGGTGCCCTCGTCGGGGCACGGACGAAGCAGGTGCGGGGAGAGCATGGACGACGGGAAGCCCACCGGACCCAAGGCGAAGTGGTGGAGCCGCCCGGCATCGGGACGCGCGATACCGCCGGAGCCCGACATGACGGAGCGCCGGAACACTGAGGAGACGACGGAACTGTCGCCGGTCACCGATGAAGTCCCGCCGGGTCCCGACGGCGCGTCCGTCCCCGAACCGGCCGGCAGCGAACGGATCCACGGTGAACCGGTCGACAGCGTCCCGGAGCGGGCGGCCGAGCCGGACCGGGATTCCGACGACCATCTGCTCGCCCCGCCCGAGCGCGCCCCCGCCGCGGTGAGCGCCCCCGCGGAGACGCAAGTGCGGCCGCAGCCGCTGCACGAGCCCGACCCGTACAGCACACCGCCCTACGGCGGCCCCGGCCCGTGGGCGCCCGCGCCGCCGGTCCAGCGACCCGTGCCCACCCCGGCGCAGGGCACGCCCGTCCCGCCGCAGCACTACGCAGGGCCGACCGGCCCGGCCGCCCCCGGCCAACCGCAGCCGCACGCCCAGCCCCAGCCCCACCAGACGTCCGGCTACGGCGTGCCGACGCAGGCCGCCCAGCAGCCGATGCCGCAGCCCGTGCCCGCCCCCGGGACACAGACCCACTCGCAGCCTCTCGCGCACCCGCAGGCGCAGCCTCAGCAGCTTCCCCCGCCCCAGGACCAGCACCCGCAGCCCACCCAGTGGCTCCAGTACGACCCCTGGAGCGCTCCGGGGCAGCAGCAGCCGCTGTCGTACCCCGACCTCGGCGAGTCCCGGCAGAAGAAGCGCCGGGGCATCGGACTCGTCGGCGCCCTGGCACTCGCGCTCTGCACCGCCGTCATCGGCGGCGGCGTCGGCGCGTACGTCGAGCGCAACGGCGGCCTCACCAGCGTCGAACTGCCCCAGGCGGGCACCGACGGCGGCGGCCGTCCGGCCGACAGCGTCGCCGGGATCGCCTCCAGCGCCCTGCCGAGCGTCGTCACCCTCCATGTCAGCGGCGGCGGCGAGCAGGGCACCGGCACCGGCTTCGTCCTGGACCGCCAGGGCCACATCCTGACGAACAACCACGTCGTCGACCCGGCCGGCGACTCCGGCGACATCTCGATCACCTTCAGCGGTGGCGAGACGGCCAAGGCGAAGCTCGTCGGCAAGGACAGCGGCTACGACCTGGCCGTGGTCAAGGTCACCGGAGTCTCCGGGCTCAAGCCCCTGCCGCTCGGCAATTCCGACAACGTCCAGGTCGGCGACCCGGTCGTGGCCATCGGCGCGCCCTTCGACCTCCAGAACACCGTCACGGCGGGCATCATCAGCGCCAAGGAGCGCCCGATCACGGCCGGCGGCGAGAACGGCGACGGCAGCGACATCAGCTACGTCGACGCCCTCCAGACCGACGCGCCGATCAACCCCGGCAACTCCGGTGGCCCGCTGGTGAATTCGAAGGCACAGGTCATCGGCATCAACAGCGCGATCCGCGGTGCGGACGGCGGCGGCACGCCGGACGGAGCCCAGGCCGGTTCCATCGGGCTCGGCTTCGCCATACCGATCAACCAGGGCAAGCGTGTCGCCGAGGAGCTGATCAACACGGGCAAGGCGTCGCACCCCGTGATCGGCGTCACGCTCGACATGGAGTACACGGGCGACGGTGCCAAGGTCGGCGCCAAGAGCGCCGAGGGCGGACCGGCGGTGGAGGAAGGCGGCCCCGCCGCGAAGGCGGGCATCAGGACCGGCGACATCATCACCGAGGTGGACGGCCAGCGGGTGCACAGCGGCGAGGAGCTGATCGTGAAGATCCGCTCGCACCGCCCCGGTGACGAGCTGGACCTGACCCTGACCCGCGGAGGTAAAGAGCAGACCATGACTCTGGTCCTCGGAAGCGCGGAGGGCAGGTGAGTGCCGAATGAAGGTACCGTCCGGCCAGGTCCGCCGGGTACCGTGGAGCGGCCCGGGCCTTGACCCACCACAGGCCAGGCCGACGAGGTCTCGCCTGCGGGCACGGAGAACACGAGGAGCAGCAAGGTGTTCAATGACATAGGCGCGCTTGAGCTGGTGACGCTCGTGATCCTCGCCGTTCTCGTCTTCGGCCCGGACAAGCTGCCCAAGGTCATTCAGGACGTGTCCCGTTTCATCCGCAAGGTGCGCGAGTTCTCCGACAACGCGAAGGAGGACATCCGTTCCGAGCTGGGACCGGAGTTCAAGGACTTCGACTTCGAGGACCTCAACCCCAAGAAGTTCGTGCGCAAGCAGCTGTCGGAGCACGAGGACGACCTGGGGCTGAAGGAGATCCGCAGCAGCTTCAATCTCAAGAAGGAAATCAACGACGTCGCCGACTCGGTCCACGGCAGGGACGCCGACACCGCCGGGAGTGACACCACCGGGACGGCGGCAGCGCCGACGAGCCTGACGAAGAGCCCGTCCGGCACCTCTGACCTGCTCAAGAAGCAGGAGAAGCCCCAGCAGGCCGATCGTCCGCCTTTCGACGCAGACGCCACCTGAGGCCCACCCTGCCCGGCGAGCCGGTAACGGGTGGCTATCCTCCATCTGTCCGGTAGTGAGACGTCCGTGAGGGCGGGCCGCTCCGGACCCCGAGACGGAGGAGGCGGTCCGGACCGATGGAGACGACGAGTCGGGCAGGGGCCCGGAGTACGGCCGGCGGCGCGCCGGGGAACAGGCGCGCGGTCGAGGGCTATCTGCGGGCGACCTTCCCCTGGTACGGACTGGACGACGCGTTCACCGGCCCACGGTGGCTCATGCAGGTGGGGACGGCGGCGGACGGCACCGTGCAGCACGGTTCCACGGGACACGGCGACGAGCCGTCGATAAGACCGGACGCGTCGGGCGCGGAGAAGGAGCGCTTCGCGGCGGTCGTCACGGTCGCCGCGAGCCCCGTACGGGGCAGCGGTGACGGCACGGGGGTGCTCGACGCCACGACGGTGTCCTCGGCGGCCTGGCTGGCCGGTTCGGGGCTGCTGGTGTCGACCTGGCCCGCGCAGCTCGACCACTCGCTGCGTGACGACTGGCTGGACCAGCAGACGGAGACGGCCTTCGAGCTGGCCGACGATCTGAACGGCTCCGCCTGGTCGGTGCTCTCGCTGCCCGTGGACGGTGTGCCGACGCCGTTCCACTATCGCGAATCCGAATTCGGCTGGGTGCTCGCGGGCTCGACGGGCCCGACCGCCTCGGCCGAGGACGGGGTGCACCTCGGCGCGTACGGGCGGGGCATGAGCGCGTACGGCCTCGGGTTCTCGGTGATCGACGACATCAGGTCGTACGTGGCCGAGTAGCCGCGTTCACCGGCCTGTGGTGCCCTCGTTCGCCGGACCGCTCATCGAGCCCGTCCGGCGAACGAGGGCACCTTCCGTGTCAGAACTTGTTGCGGGGCGTCAGTCCCAGCGTCATGCCCGCCAGACCGCGCTGCCGCCCGCCCAGCTTGCCGGCGATCGACCGCAGCGCCGCGCCCGCCGGGGAGTCGGGGTCGGAGAGCACGACCGGCTTGCCGTCGTCGCCGCCCTCCCGGAGCCGTACGTCGATCGGGATCGCGCCGAGCACCGGCACCGAGGCGCCGGTAGTCCTCGTCAGGCCGTCGGCGACCCGCTGGCCGCCGCCGGTCCCGAAGACGTCGATGATCTCGTCGCAGTGGGGGCAGGGCAGGCCCGACATGTTCTCGACCACGCCGACGATCTTCTGATGGGTCTGTACGGCGATGGAGCCGGCCCGCTCCGCTACCTCCGCGGCGGCCTGCTGCGGTGTGGTGACCACCAGGATCTCCGCGTTCGGCACGAGCTGTGCCACCGAGATCGCGATGTCGCCCGTCCCCGGCGGCAGGTCCAGCAGCAGCACGTCCAGATCGCCCCAGTACACATCGGCGAGGAACTGCTGGAGCGCGCGGTGCAGCATCGGTCCGCGCCAGACCACCGGCGAGTTGCCGGGGGTGAACATGCCGATCGAGATGACCTTCACGCCGTGCGCCGACGGCGGCATGATCATGTTCTCGACCTGGGTGGGCTTGCCGTCCGCGCCCAGCATGCGCGGCACGCTGTGCCCGTAGATGTCCGCGTCGACGACGCCGACCTTCAGTCCGTCGGCGGCCATCGCCGCCGCCAGGTTGACCGTCACTGACGACTTGCCGACGCCGCCCTTGCCCGAGGCGACCGCGTAGACGCGGGTCAGCGAGCCGGGCTTGGCGAAGGGCACCTCGCGCTCGGCCGTACCGCCGCGCAGCGACGCCGCGAGGTCCTTGCGCTGCTCGTCGCTCATCACGTCGAGCGTGACATCGACGCGGGTGACGCCCTCGACCGAGGCGACGGCCTCCGTCACGTTCGTGGTGATCGTGTCGCGCATGGGGCAGCCGGACACCGTGAGATAGATCGTGACAGCCACCGCGCCGTCCGACCCGATATCGACCGATTTGACCATGCCGAGGTCGGTGATCGGCCGGTGGATCTCGGGATCGTTCACCGTCGCCAGTGCTGCGCGCACCGCGTCCTCCGCGGGGGCGACGGTTCCGTGCGTGTCGGTAGCCATAAGGAGATGGTACGGCGCGGCGCGCACGCCCCGGAAAGCGCGTCAGTGCTCGGAACGGTCTGATTCGTCACGTCTGCGCGGCGGTTGCGTCGGCGGCAGGACATGCTGTTCGGCGAGGTCCCGCACCAGATCCTGGAGCTCCGAGCGGATCCAGTCGCGGGTGGCGACCTCGCCGAGCCCCATCCGCAGCGAGGCGATCTCGCGGGTCAGGTACTCGGTGTCGGCGATGGAGCGCTCGTTCTGCTTGCGCTCCTGCTCCTGGGTGACCCGGTCCCGGTCGTCCTGGCGGTTCTGCGCCAGCAGGATCAACGGGGCCGCGTACGAGGCCTGGAGGGACAGCGCCAGCGTCAGGAAGATGAACGGGTACTCGTCGAAACGCAGTGCCGGCGGCGCGAAGATGTTCCACAGCACCCACAGGATGATGACCAGCGTCATCAGGACGATGAAGCGTCCCGTTCCGAGGAACCGCGCGATGCGCTCCGACAGCCGGGCGAAGGCCTCGGGGTCGTAGTCCGGCAGCAGTCTGCGCCTCGGCGTGCGCGGCTGGTCGAGCCGTCCGCGCGGTCCACGTGCCACGGCGCTCGCTCCCGTGGCCGCCAGGCCCCGTTCCCTCGCCGCGTCCTTCTCCGCCCGCTCAGCGCCCATTCGCGGCCTCCGCCAGGCCGTACCCGGTCTCCCGCCAGTCGTCCGGCAGCAGGTGGTCCAGGACGTCGTCGACGGTAACGGCGCCGAGCAGCGACCCGCTCTCGTCCACGACCGGCGCGGCCACCATGTTGTACGCGGCGAGATAGCCGGTGATCTGGGGCAGCGGCGTATCGGGCGCCAGGGGCGGCAGGTCACTCTCGACGATCGAGCCGACCAATGTGAACGGCGGGTCCCGCAACAGCCGTTGGAAGTGCACCGTGCCCAGGTACTTGCCCGTCGGCGTCTCGTCCGGCGCCCGGCACACGTAGACCTGCGCGGCCAGCGCGGGCGAGAGATCCTGCCGGCGCACCCGCGCCAGCGCGTCGGCGACGGTCGCGTCGGGCCGCAGCACGATCGGCTCGGTCGTCATCAGACCGCCCGCCGTCCGCTCCTCGTACGCCAGCAGCCGCCGCACATCGGCGGCGTCGTCGGGCCGCATCAACGCCAGCAGCCGCTCCTTGTCCTCCTCGGGCAGTTCGGAGAGCAGGTCGGCCGCGTCGTCCGGGTCCATGGCCTCCAGGACATCCGCCGCGCGGTCGTCCTCGAGTTTGCCCAGGATCTCCACCTGATCGTCCTCGGGCAGCTCCTCCAGGACGTCGGCGAGCCGGTCGTCGTCGAGGGCGGCGGCCACCTCGGCGCGCCGCTTGGGCGTCAGATGGTGCATCACGTTGGCCAGGTCGGCGGGGCGCAGCCGCTCGAAGGTCGCGACGAGACTCTCCGCGCCCTGGCTGTCCTCCTCCAGCGTGAAGCCGGTGACCGCGGACCAGTCGACGGTCAGCGTCTCGCCGCGTCGCCGCAGCGCGCCGCCCCTGCCGCGCCGGACGAAGACCTTCCCGATCTCCCACTCGCGGCGGGCGGGCAGCTGCTGGACGGCGACGTCGAGGACGGTCACCTCCTCGCCGCTCTCCACGAGCTGTACGCGGCGGTCCAGCAGCTCGCCGAGGACCAGGCGCTCGGTGGGGCGCTGTTCGAAGCGCCGCATGTTGACCACGCCCGTCGTGATCACCTGGCCGGAGGCGACGCCGGTGATGCGCGTCATGGGCAGGAAGATCCGCCGCCGGCTGAGTACTTCGACGACCATGCCGAGCACCCGGGGCGGCCGGCCGCCGACGCGCAGCATCGCCACGAGGTCGCGTACCCGCCCGACCTGGTCACCGTTGGGGTCGAAGACCGGCACACCGGCGAGATGAGAGACGAATACCCGGGAAGCGCCCGACGCCATGATGCGCTCCTCCCTGCCCGCGATTGTCCCTGTCCCGCACTGTCCCGCACTGCCCTGCTTTGCGGCCCGGCCCTGTCCGTGGCCTTGCCCGTGACTGTCCCCGTATCGACCGCGACAACGGGTTCAGGCTAGCCCGTACCGCTCCGTGCCGCCCTGGCGGATCCGTCCGTACGGTACGGGCGATCCGCCGCCGGGGCTCGTTGTCGAGGGGTGTGGTCGGCACGGGTACGCTGCGGTCTGCCGTCCCCCGTCACGTATGAGAGGCAGTGCGTTCGTGACCCTTCTTCGGTCCTCCGCCCGACTTCGCCGGGCCGCGGTCCCCATCGCTCTCTGTGTCGGGATGGGCGTCGCGCTCACGGCGTGCGGCGGCGACGAGGATCCGGACGCGGGGACGAACGGCGTCGGCAAACTGACGGCCGCCGGGATCGAGAAGAAGGCGAAGGCCGCGGCCGAGAGCGCGGACGCGGTGCGACTGTCGGGCACGGTCGTCACCGACGGGCAGACGTACAAGCTCAACATGTCGCTCAAGGAGGCCGGCGGGACCGGATCGGTCAGCTCCAAGACCGGCGGCACGTTCGAGCTGCTGCGCGTCGAGGACGAGCTTTTCCTCAAGGCGGACGCCGGTTTCTGGAGCCACGCGGACGACAAGGGCGGCGACGGCGGGACGAGCACCCCGCCCAGCAAGGCCGACGCCGAGGCCGCGGAGAAGCTCGACGACAAGTACGTGAAGGTCCCCGAGGACGATCCGGCGTACAAGCAGCTGCGGGGCTTCACCGACAAGAGCGTGCTGCTCGACGGGTTGCTGGGGCTGCACGGCAAGCGCGGCAAGGGCGACCGGGCGGAGATCGGCGGCGTACGCACCATCGAGGTCAACGGCAGCGAGGGCGCGGGCGGCTCGCTGAACGTGTCGCTGGAAGGCACGCCGTACCCGCTGCAACTGGCGCGGGCGGGCGGCGCGGGGACGCTGACACTCAGCGACTGGGGCAAGGACTTTCCCCTGAAGGCACCCACCAAGAACGAGACGGTGGACTACGGCAGCACGCTGCCGGGCACCTGAGCCGCCCCCTGCGGATCGCCCGTCGGCCCTGCCCTCAGTCCTGCTTCTTCTTGCGCCTGAACAGCAGACGCGGCACGGCCGCCGGGGCCGGCCGGCGCGTCGTCGCCGATGTCGGCAGCGGCGCCGCCGCCTGAGAATCCTGCGGCATGTCGGTGATCGCGTCGCGCGGCTCCAGCCGCAGCACCCGTGACTCGCGCGCCCAGCGCTCCGTCATCGAGTCGAAGTCCGGCGCGTTCAGCCGCTTGCCCTTCAGCTCCGCGACGGCCGCCTCCCACGCCTCCGTACGAGGAGCGAGTTCGGTGACGGACGCCGTCCAGGCCACCAGCCGCCCGCCCTTGTCCTTGCTCCGTACGGTGACGTCGGCGGTGGAGCCGTCCACGAGCCCGGGCAGGGGCTGCTCACCACTGCCGTCCCCGACGATCAGCGCGGCGCCGTCGAGCCACACGTGCCACAGGGCACGGGCGGGACCGCCCGCCCGCACCCAGATGAGGCCTGACTTCTTGGTGGCCTCCTCGACGAGCGCCTTGCCGAGGAGCGGGGAGCCGGGGGCGGTTTCTGTCATGTCCCGCAGCCTAAGGCGTCACTCGGCGGCCCTACAGCCACCCGTTGCGCTTCAGCATCCGGTGGATCGTGAGACAGACGACCGCGATGCCGCCCAGCACCATCGGGTAGCCGTACTTCCACCCGAGTTCCGGCATGTGCTCGAAGTTCATGCCGTAGACACCGCAGACGGCCGTCGGTACGGCGATGATCGCCGCCCAGGACGTGATCTTGCGCATGTCCTCGTTCTGCGCGACCGTCGCCTGCGCCAGATTGGCCTGGAGGATCGAGTTCAGCAGCTCGTCGAAGCCGACGACCTCCTCGTGCACCCTGGCCAGATGGTCCGCGACGTCCCGGAAGTACTTCTGCACGTCGGGTTCGACCAACCGCATCGGACGCTCGCTCAGCAGCTGCATCGGGCGCAGCAGCGGCGCCACGGCCCGCTTGAACTCCAGCACCTCACGCTTGAGCTGGTAGATCCGCCCCGCGTCCGAACCGCGCGGGCTGCCCTTCGCGGGCGCCGAGAACACATCGATCTCGACCTCGTCGATGTCGTCCTGCACGGCGGCGGCCACCGCGATGTAGCCGTCGACGACATGGTCGGCGATGGCGTGCAGGACGGACGACGGCCCTTTGGCGAGCAGTTCGCTGTCGTCCTCCAGCCGGTGCCGCAGCGCGCGCAGCGACCCCTTGCCGCCGTGCCGCACGGTGATGACGAAGTTCCGGCCGGTGAAGCACATGACCTCGCCGGTCTCCACGACCTCGCTGGTCGCGGTGAGTTCGGCGTGCTCGACGTAGTGGATGGTCTTGAAGACGGCGAAGAGGGTGTCGTCGTACCGCTCCAGCTTGGGCCGCTGGTGGGCGTGCACGGCGTCCTCGACGGCGAGTGGGTGCAGCCCGAACTCGGCCGCGATACCGGCGAATTCGGCCTCCGTCGGCTCGTGGAGGCCGATCCAGGCGAAGCCACCGCCCTTGCGTACCTCCAGCATCGCCTCGTGCGGGGTGAGGCACGGCTCGTCCTTCACCCGGCGGCCGTCGCGGTAGACGGCGCAGTCGACGACGGCGCTGGAGACCGAGGGGTCGCGGGTGGAGTCGTACGTGCTGTAGGCGGTGTTGCTCTTGCGCAGGGACGGACGGACCGCCGCACGCAGGTCACGGATCATCGACATGGCTGGGCTCCTCACGGAGAGGCCGTCGGCGGAGCGTGGCACAGCCCGGAACGGGGACGTGACGCGCGTACGGGCCGGCACGCCATCGAATCGGGATGACATGCCATGACGTGACACGACGCGGCGCGTATACGTCCGCAAAGCGGGCGGCACCGCGAGGGCGCGGTGACGGCGTTCGCTACAGACAGGCAATACAGAGCTGGTGCAGTGCTCTTCCGTCGTGCGACGAGCCGCGGGCCTGTACGGGGCAGGGCCTCAGAGAGAGGCGGTACAGCGCGAGGAAGAGCGGCTGGTACTGGCCGGGTGACTTCGATCCACCGCAGCCCCACCTCCTCCGGCCGGTCCCCCGTGGGGGATGACGTGTGTCGGGACCGGAGAGCGACGCTCACGCGCGCTGTCCCGACCGGCGGCCCAGACTAGCAGTCGATCCGGGCCAATTTTGTCTCCTGCCCGTTAAGGCGGCGTTCTATGCTCACGGGATGGCAGAAGTTCTCTCTCTGGTCGAGGCCCGGTTGCGAACGGCGCTCGGCGAGCCCGACGCGCGCGCCGCGATGACGTTCGTGGGTACGGACCGCGTCGAGGTGCTGCGCTTCCTCGACGCGGGGGAACGCGACGAGTCCGGGGAGTCACCGGGCTCCGGCGGCGCCGTCGTGCGGTACGCCACGCTCGGGATGTCCGCGCGGCCGATGGCCGACCCCACGGTCGTCGTCGCGGACCCGGAGCGGGGCCCGCGCGCCGAACTGGTCCTGTCGGTACGCGCCGGGCTCGCCGACACCGACCAGGTGCTGCGTCCCCTCGCCGTACTGGCCGCGTCGCCGCAGGTCGAGGGCCTGGTCGTGGCGCCGGGCGCGGCTCTGGAGGTCGGTGAACCGCTGTGGCCGGGCGCGCCGTTCAGCTCCGTGCTCGTCGCGGAGTCCGGCGGACTGGTGGCCGATCTGGAGCTGGACGCGCCGCTCGACCCCGTACGGTTCCTGCCGCTGCTCCCGATGACGCCCAACGAGGCCGCGTGGAAGCGGGTCAAGGGCGCGCAGGCGCTCCAGGAGCGGTGGCTGGCACACGGGACGGATCTGCGGGATCCGCTGCGCGGCTCGGTCGCGCTCGACTAGGACAGGCCGTGGGGCGTACGCCGGAGCACGGCCGTTCGCTGAACCTCGTACGCCGCCGAGAGGACTCCCCGTCTCGTACAGGCCGCTGGTATTTGCCAGGGTTCTGTGCCGGACGGGTGATCGTCCTTGACGGGGCGGCGGGCGCGGAGGACCGTTGGGCGATATGAGGGGCGAACCAGGTTGCCCGAAGTGCGGTGGCCGGGTCAGGGCGCCCGGTCTCTTCGCCGACTCCTGGCAGTGCGACACACACGGCACGGTGCATCCCATGCAGCCGGTGATACCGCCGAGTGTCGAAGCCCTCGGTGTGGTGGTGAACCGCGCCAGGGTCCCCGTCTGGATGCCCTGGCCCCTCCCCGTCGGCTGGCTCTTCAGCGGTGTCGCCTACGCCGGCGACGACCGCAGCGGCGGCCGGGCCACCGCCGTGGCCTGCTCCGGGCCCGGCCCGCTCGGTGGCACGGGGGAACTGCTGCTGGTCGCCGAGGAGCTCGGCGTCGGACTCGGGGCGCGTTACGCGGGGATCGACGGACCCGACCCGGGGCCGCACATCTGCGGCGGCAAACCCCCGCACGCCAAACTGCTTGCCGCAGGCCGCCCCACCCCGCTCTGGCACGTGCCCGACGCCCCGCCGGACCGCGCGGTCTTCGCGGGCGAGGCGCTCGGGCTGTGGCTCTGGGCGATCGTCTGGCCGGAGCAGACGGGGCTGCTGATGTACGACGAGCTGGTGCTGACCGATCTGCGGGACGCGGGCGCCGAGGTGGACCTGCTGCCGTGCGGGGCCCTTTCGCAGCGCCTGCTGAGCTGACGGGCGGCCGGTCGGGCCGGTGGGAGGGCCGGGGCCGGGCGGCCGGGAGGGTCTGGATCGCCCGTTACCCTGGAGCGTCCCCTGTCTGCCCGAGCCCCTGGAGTACGCGTCGTGCGCATCGACCTGCACACCCACTCCACGGCGTCGGACGGCACGGACACCCCGGCCGAGCTGGTACGTAACGCCGCCGCCGCCGGCCTCGACGTCGTCGCGCTCACCGATCACGACACCACGCGGGGCCACGCCGAGGCCGCCAAGACCCTCGCCGATCTCGACAGCGGCCTCACCCTGGTCACCGGCGCCGAGCTCTCCTGCCGCACCGACGGTGTGAGCTTGCACATGCTGGCGTACCTCTTCGACGCCGACGAGCCCCAACTGCTGCGCGAGCGCGAGCTGGTGCGCGACGACCGGGTGCCCCGCGCGCGGGCGATGGTGGCCAAGCTCCAGGAACTCGGCGCGCCGATCACCTGGGAGCAGGTCGCCCGGATCGCCGGGGACGGCTCGATCGGCCGCCCGCACATCGCGTCGGCGCTCGTCGAGCTGGGCATCGTGGGCTCGGTCGACGAGGCGTTCAGCTCTCGTTGGCTCGCCGACCACGGCCGGGTGCACGTGCCCCGGCACGAGCTGGACCCCTTCGACGCGGTCCGGCTGGTCAAGGCAGCCGGCGGCGTCACCGTCATCGCGCATCCGCTGGCCGTGACCCGGGGCGCGGTCGTGACGGAGGCGGCGATCGCGCGGCTGGCCGAGGCCGGGCTCGACGGCGTCGAGGTCGACCACATGAACCACGACGAGCCCACGCGCGCACGGCTGCGCGGACTCGCCGCCGAGCTGGGCCTGCTCACCACCGGCTCCAGCGACTACCACGGCACCCGCAAGACCGTCCGGCTCGGGGACTACACCACCGACCCGGAGATCTACGGCGAGATCGCCCGGCGCGCCTCGGGCGCGTTCCCGGTGCCGGGCACGGGCGGACAGGCCTGAGCGGCGGCGTACGTCGCACCCCCGCACCACGCACCCACAAACCCCCCGCATCACGCACCCCCGTACCTCGTAGGCCGTCTCCTCACGGCCCGGCAGCGGACCACGTACGCCGTCGTACGCGCTCCGCGCCGCCTCCCGGTCTCCCCGGGCCCCGCGCTCCATCCACCCACTCCTCGCAAGGCCACACCGTGTTCGACGCCGCCGTTTTCGGCTCCCTCTTCCTGACCCTCTTCGTGATCATGGACCCGCCCGGGATCACGCCGATCTTCCTCGCCCTCACCTCCGGGCGCCCCGCCAAGGTCCAGCGCCGGATGGCCTGGCAGGCGGTGGCCGTCGCCTTCGGTGTCATCACCGTCTTCGGCATCCTCGGCCAGCAGATCCTCGACTATCTGCATGTGTCCGTCCCCGCGCTGATGATCGCGGGCGGGCTGCTCCTGCTGCTCATCGCGCTCGATCTGCTCACCGGCAAGACCGACGAGCCCAAGCAGACGAAGGACGTCAACGTCGCCCTGGTACCGCTCGGGATGCCGCTCCTGGCGGGCCCCGGCGCGATCGTCTCCGTGATCCTCGCCGTCCAGCACGCCGAAGGCGCGGCGGCGCAGGTGTCGGTGTGGGCGGCGATCGTGGCGATGCACGCCGTGCTCTGGCTGACGATGCGCTACTCGCTGGTGATCATCCGGCTGATCAAGGACGGCGGTGTGGTGCTGGTGACACGGCTCGCCGGAATGATGCTCTCGGCCATCGCCGTGCAGCAGATCATCAACGGCGTCACCCAGGTCGTCCAGGGCGCGTGAACACGCCACGGCGCGTGGCACCAAGCACATGACACCGAGGCGCGCCACACCAAAGCGCCCCCGTACGGATGGTCCGTACGGGGGCGTCTCGACATGTGCCGATCAGTGGATCCAAAGGGATCCGGAACTCAAGAAGCCGTGGTGACGGCCGGTCGGATATAGAGGCGCTGCCCTGTTGAGGCGGCCTGCTGCACGATCTGATTGACGGAGGCGGCGTCCACAACGGTGCTGTCCACGGCGGTGCCGTCAGCATCGTTCAGTCGCATGATCTCGAAGCGCATATCGCTTCTCCCTTCGTCTGATCCTCCGTAGGAGAACTATGTGTGACGGTGAGCCCGTCGTTGATTACATAAGGCCACAACGCCTTGCCCTCTGCAAACATTCCCTACACTAAGGAAAATTTTCAGTCGGCTAACTACTGGCGGGTACAGCCGCGCCCACGGAACAATGGGTCCTGTATGAGCGAGGCAGAGATCAACCCCGACATCGCCGAGGTCGGCGCCCGCTTGGAGCGCACCAACGAACTGCTCCAGCGGATGCTGGCCGAGGTCGCGAAGACCCCTTCCACCCACGCCATTTTCGTCGACGCGGGTTACGTCTACGCTGCGGCGGGATTACTGGTGGCGGGAACCGAGGACCGCCGGTCCTTCGATCTCGATGCCGAGGGGCTCATCGAGGCGTTCATCGACAAGGCACGCACGATCTTCGCGGACAGCAGGCTGCTGCGCGTCTACTGGTACGACGGCGCCCGGCGGCGTATCCACACGCCCGAGCAGCAGTCCATCGCCGAACTGCCCGACGTCAAGGTCCGCCTCGGCAATCTCAACGCGAACAACCAGCAGAAGGGCGTCGACTCGCTGATCCGCACGGATCTCGAATCGCTCGCCCGACACCGCGCCATCAGCGACGCCGCGCTCGTGGGCGGTGACGAGGACCTGGTGTCCGCCGTCGAGGCCGCGCAGGGGTACGGGGCGCGCGTCCACCTCTGGGGCATCGAGGCCGGCGACGGGCGCAACCAGGCCGAGCCGCTGCTGTGGGAGGTCGACAGCCAGCGCACCTTCGACCTCGACTTCTGGCGGCCGTACGTGACGCGGCGGCCGGTCACCACGTACGAGAACGAGGGCGATCCGCCGCCCTCGCGCGAACAGGTGCGCTTCATCGGCGCTCAGATCGCGGCCACCTGGCTGGTGGGGCGGGGGCGGGTGGCGATGGCCGAGCTGCTGCCCGGCCATCCGTATCTGCCGGGGCCGGTGGACCAGGACCTGCTGATCGAGGCGGAGAAGCTGCTCCAGCGGTCGCTGCGCGGGCACGCCGTGCTGCGGCGGGCACTGCGCGACGGCTTCTGGCAGCACCTGGAGGCGCAGTTCTGAGCGTCTGACGCCACACGCGCGGTCGCTCACCCCCGGTGCCGGCCGGCCTCGTCCCAGAACGCGCTGAGCGCGGCGGCCGTACGCGGCGGCTGATCGGTGTTCGGCGAGTGTTCGGCGCCCTCGATCACGGTCCTGCGCGCGCCCAGCCTCCGTGCCATGTCGTCGAGCAACGGCACCGGCCAGGTGTCGTCCCGCTCGCCGGACATCACATGGACGGGCAGATCCCGTACGGCCGCCAGCTCTGCCACCCGGTCCGGCTCCACCGTCAACTGCCGCCCCGTGGCGATCAGTTGGGCCGGGTTGTGGCCGAGCCAGCGACGGCGCAGATCCGCGCCGTCGACATCGGTCTCCTCCGGCGGGTCCATCGCCCGGATGCCCGCCCAGACCTGCTCCATGTCCATGTGCGTGAGTTCCAGGGCCTCGCTCAGCAGCCGTACCCGCTCCTGCTGGGAGGGCGCGATGCGGGCGGGGCCCGACGAGATCAGCGTCAGCGTCAGGAACGGCTCCGGGTCCGTCAGGACGGCGGCGCGGGCGATCTGCCCGCCCAGCGAGTGACCCACGAGGTGGACCGGGGCGCCGACCGCAGCCACCTGTGCCAGCACATCCGCCGCCAACTCCTTCTGGGCGTACGCCTCTTGGGAGTCGGGCCCTTCGGACTCGTACTGCCCGCGACCGTCCACGGCGAGGACGCGGTAGCCGGCCGCGGTGAGCGGTTCCAGCATCGCGATGAAGTCCTCCTTGCTGCCCGTGTATCCGGGCAGCAGGAGCGCGGTGCCCCGCGGCGTCCCCTCGGGGCGCGCGTCGAGCACGGCGAAGGGCCCGCGCCCGGTCGACAGCTGGAGCGCGCGGGCGCAGGGCGGGGGAGTGAACGTGGGCGGCCGGCTCATGCGACGAGAGTAAGACCCCGCGCCCGACGCCGCCTCACCCGGCCGGGGCGCCGAGAGCGCCCTCCTACTGAGGCGCGCACACCGATGGCCCGGCACCCCCTGCGGGGACCGGGCCATCGTGTGCGCTGTGTCAGCTCTCGGGCTGGGCGACCGCCGCGCGCGTACGACGGCGGCGCGGCTTGGCCTCGGCGGCGGGCGCGTCGGCGTCCGTCGCGGCGGCGGCCTTCGCCGTCTCGGCCTCGACCGGGGCCTTGGCGCGCGTACGGCGCCGGGGCTTGGTCTCGGTCTTCGTCTCGGTGTCGCTGTCGATGACCACGGACGGAGCCACGGTCTCGACGGTGTCCACGGCCTCGACCGCGGGCTTGGCGGCGCGCGCACGACGACGGCGCGGCTTGGTGGCCACCTCGGCGTCGGCGTCGCCCTTCGGCTCGGCGAGCGGCTCGACGAACACGTCGGCCGCGGGCTGAGCCACGGTCGTGGCGACCGCGTCGGCCGCCTCGGCGGGCACGCTGACGCGCGTACGCCGACGACGGCGCGGGATGCGCGGCTCCGTACCGTCGGCGCCCTCGGCGGTGTCGACCGCCGCGGTCGCCGCCGGAGCGGTCGCCGTCACCGTCTGCGTCTCGCCGGCCTCCAGCGCGGTCCCGCCGCGCGTACGGCGGCGCTGCCGCGGCGTACGCGTACGCGCCGGGCGCTCCTCCTGCACGGCGGTGGACGTCCGCGCCGACGACGACGGACCGGCGGACTTACGGCCGCGACCGCCCGTCTCGCCCAGGTCCTCGACCTGCTCCGCCGACAGACCGGCACGCGTCCGGTCCGTACGCGGCAGGATGCCCTTCGTCCCCGCGGGGATGTCGAGCTCCTCGAAGAGGTGCGGCGACGTCGAGTACGTCTCCGGCGGGTTCGGGAAGCCCAGGTCCAGAGCCTTGTTGATCAGCTGCCAGCGCGGGATGTCGTCCCAGTCGACCAGCGTCACGGCGATACCGGACGCGCCCGCGCGGCCGGTGCGGCCGATGCGGTGGAGGTAGGTCTTCTCCTCCTCGGGCGACTGGTAGTTGATGACGTGCGTCACGCCTTCGACGTCGATACCGCGGGCGGCGACGTCGGTGCAGACCAGAACGTCCACCTTGCCGTTGCGGAACGCGCGCAGCGCCTGCTCACGCGCTCCCTGGCCCAGGTCGCCGTGGACGGCGCCCGAGGCGAAGCCGCGCTGGGCGAGCTGGTCGGCGATGTCGGCGGCCGTACGCTTCGTGCGGCAGAAGATCATCGCGAGCCCGCGGCCCTCGGCCTGGAGGATGCGCGCGACCATCTCCGGCTTGTCCATGGAGTGGGCGCGGTAGACCCGCTGGGTGGTGTTGGCGACCGTCGCGCCGGCGTCGTCCGGGGACGTGGCGCTGATGTGCGTCGGCTGCGACATGTAGCGACGGGCGAGACCGATGACCGCGCCCGGCATGGTGGCCGAGAACAGCATCGTCTGGCGCTTCGCCGGCAGCAGCTGGATGATCCGCTCGACGTCGGGCAGGAAGCCCAGGTCGAGCATCTCGTCGGCCTCGTCGAGAACGAGTCCGCGCACGTGCGACAGGTCGAGCTTGCGCTGGCCCGCCAGGTCGAGGAGCCGGCCGGGGGTGCCGACGACGACGTCGACGCCCTTCTTCAGGGCCTCGACCTGCGGCTCGTAGGCGCGGCCGCCGTAGATCGCCAGCACGCGCACGTTGCGCACCTTGCCGGCGGTCTGGAGGTCGTTGGTGACCTGCTGGCACAGCTCGCGGGTGGGGACGACCACGAGGGCCTGCGGGGCGTTGGTCAGCAGCTCGGGGGCGGCCCGGCCCGCCTCGACGTCGGCGGGGACCGTGACGCGCTCGAGGAGCGGCAGGCCGAAGCCGAGCGTCTTGCCGGTGCCGGTCTTGGCCTGGCCGATCACGTCCTTGCCGGACAGCGCGACCGGGAGGGTCATCTCTTGGATGGGGAACGGAGACACGATGCCGACGGCTTCAAGCGCTTCGGCTGTCTCGGGGAGGATTCCGAGGTCTCGGAAAGTCGTAGTCAGGGTGCTGCCTCTTCTGTGAGACGCGACGCGAGGCGAACGCTGGGGGTCGTACCGCACCTGGGTACTCGGCCGGCCGTGGATTGGCCGGATGGCGCGGGACCACTGCCGTCGCTCGAGCGCTCGTGCCGCTGAGGGGGCCCCTCATCTGCGGTCATACGCAGCTGTGCGTACGGTCCGCGCGGAGGGCGGTCGGGGTCGGAGCCGATCGGGCCACCGACCGGGCATCCTCATGGGGCCTGTCCGGGACAGATCTCCCGGTCAAACACTGCGATGGCCCACCGAATACTCGGCAGGCGCATTACCACTGTACCCCGGAATCGCGCATGTGTGTTGGACGAATTCGTCGGAACGGTATGAGAGCAGTCACTGACCAGGCCCTTACGCGGTGCGCGGAGCGGGCTATTGTGCGCTCCATGGAGACGTCTGACAACGCCACTGCACCCAAGTCCACACCCGGATCCGCGCCCTCGGAACTCACCGGGATCGCCGCCCAGGACTGGGCGGCGGCCTCCGCCGATCCGAAGTACCGGGCCGCGGTCGTGGATCTGCTGGGAGCACTCGCCTACGGCGAACTGGCGGCTTTCGAGCGGCTCGCCGAGGACGCCAAACTCGCGCCGACGCTGGACGACAAGGCGGAACTCGCGAAGATGGCCTCCGCCGAATTCCACCATTTCGAGAGGCTGCGCGACCGTCTCGGCGAAATCGACGCCGATCCCACGGGCGCCATGGACCCCTTCGCCGCCGCGCTGGACGACTTCCACCGCCAGACCGCGCCGTCGGACTGGCTGGAGGGCCTGGTCAAGGCATATGTGGGCGACTCGATCGCCAGTGACTTCTACCGCGAGGTGGCCGCACGGCTGGACTCCGACACCCGCGGTCTGGTGCTCGCTGTGCTCGATGACACAGGGCACGGCAATTTCGCGGTCGAGAAGGTCCGGGCGGCGATCGAGGCAGAGCCTAGGGTCGGCGGGCGGCTCGCGCTCTGGGCGCGGCGGCTGATGGGAGAGGCGCTCTCGCAGGCGCAGCGTGTGGTGGCCGACCGCGACGCGCTCTCGACGATGCTGGTGGGCGGGGTCGCGGACGGTTTCGACCTGGCCGAGGTCGGCCGGATGTTCTCGCGGATCACGGAGGCGCACACCAAGCGGATGGCGGCTCTGGGGCTGGCTGCCTGAGTTTTCCCGTCCGGGGCGGTCTGCCCGCGGCCGGGAGTCAGGAGGGCATCGGCCGGCGCAGACCGTGGCCCACGGGGCGCAGCAGCAGCGAGAGCAGGACCGCCCCGACGGCCACCGCGCCGATCAGCGTCGCGACCACATGACCGGGGCCGAGCGCCGCGTGCGTGAGCACCGCGCCGAACAGGGATCCGAGGGATCCCGCGGCGAGCACGAGGCGGCGGGACGGGAGCCGGTGGGGCAGTCGCTGGAGCGCGGCCCACGAGGCGCCGAGTCCGAGCAGGATCGCACCGAGAGCTTCCAAGATCACTGCTGTTCACCTCACGAAGCGCGCCGGGTAATTCGGTCGTAGCCCGGTCTACCCGGAGTGTGCGCGGAACAACCCTCCGCGATTCGAAGAGACGACGAAGGAGTGGCCCGGGGGGGTACCCCCCCCGGCCCCCCCACAGTCGCCGTTGTGGTGTTAGGGCGGCACGGACCCCGCCCCCCAAAAAATTGCGAAACCCCCAACACGGGTGG